>CALMPJ010000157.1 GCA_937871585.1 uncultured Acidobacteriota bacterium
CTCCACAATATGCTCAGGCCTGGGGAATGGCTGGCGACGAACCTGTGCCCGGCGATTATGATGGCGACGGTAAGACGGATTTCTCGATATTCCGAAATTCAACCGGAGAATGGTACGTTCTACGGTCTAGCGACAATGCGTGGATGCCCGTATTGGCATGGGGCTTAAGCAGCGACAAACGCGTCGCGGCGGACTTCGACGGAGACGGCCAGACTGATCGGGCTGTTTGGCGACCAAGCGACGGAACGTGGTATATCGTTCAGAGTTCGACCGGCTCGGCCGTTTACCATTTCTTCGGAGCAAACGGCGACATTCCCGCCCCGGCGGATTACGACGGAGACGGCCGAGCCGACATCGCCGTGTTTCGACCTTCGAACACCACATACTATTCCATAAACAGCAGCAACTCTGCGGCACAGAGCGTCGCGGTCAGCTCCGGCACCGCTCCCGTGGGAGCCGACTATGATGGCGACGGTAAAGCCGATTACGCTGTTCGAAGTGGCACGAATTGGATCATAAAGCCAAGCTCGGGCATCACTGCTGGCCTAGGTGGAACCGTTGCAAACGGTCTAGTCACCGTCCCGTGGCAAGATGCCGCCGACAGAGCAGTTCACAACGACTACGACGGCGACGGCAAAACCGACATCGCCGTCTGGCGCCCAACCGATTTGCCTGCAGGCACTCTTGGCAACTGGTACATCCGCCAATCCGGCCTAAACAACGCACCGCGAACAGTCCAATGGGGCATCTTGAACGACATTCCCGTTCCGGCATTCTGGAGAAGATAATAGACAGCTTCTTGAGCCCAAAAGGGGAATTCCTTCGTTTGCTTACATATTTGAGGCGACTTATGAAAGTTCACAAATTATATATATACACAACAGTGCTCGTGGTTTGTTTGAGCTGTATTTCCGTTTCTGAATTTTTTGGTCAAGGAGTCACTGCAGCAAGCAGGGAGACTGATAATAAGGCTGATCAAAATCTGAAAAGCCTTGCTCGAGTCAATCCATCTTCGCTTGCTATGGAATTTAGTATCCCATTCGCGAAATACCCTGGTCGAAATGGAAACAGTTTACCGATTGGACTGAATTATTCGTCAAAGATATGGAGAATGAAGAATTGGCTGACTTTGACGAATGGCATTACTAACGTTGCGACGTACCTTCGGCCGAATTATGCAGAGCGCGGCAGCGGGGGGTGGTCCACTTCTGTTTCGCCACCAATCATAGAAGAAGACCTTAAGAGATACGACGAAGCGGGCCGGCCTTACACGACCGAGCTTGACGAAAGTTCCATAACCCAAATTTTTGATGAACTGGTCCGGAATTATGAAAGTCTTTCTAATAATCTTCTGAATGCAACATGCGGTTGGACCTGCGAACATAGTTGGACACACTATCATGCAGACGGTACCGTTACTACCGGATGTTACGAGTATAGCTATTCATGTACTCCGGGGAATGGCGGCCCGTTTGACCCACCCAGTAGCACACCCATCAGCCTGTTTTATATCGACAGATTACGTGTCCGAACCCCTGACGGAGCTACATTCGAGTTGAGAGCGAATGAGGCTCTTAATCCATGCGGCAACTCACACGATCCGTGCGTACCGACAAGAGAAGGGGTGTATCTTTCAATCGACGGGTCTGGAACCAGACTCGAAAAAACCTCCGCAGGCAGTACGCTGTTTATGCCCGACGGCACACGTTTTTTCTTCCCAGGTAATCACCAACATACGGATAGCGAAGGTACAAAGCTCTATTTTGCAAATGCGTCTACCGATGTAAGTGGAAATACTCAAAGATATTATCAGGTTCAAGACGGAGAGAATTTTTTCATAAAACGAGCTGATACCGTTGGTCGGGAAATTACAGACTTCTTACCTCAGAATCTGGGATGGATTGCTTCTCATTCGGACCCTGAACAAGTCGTTACCTTGCCCGGACTGTCTACCGGTAGTTTGGAATACGTCTTAACTTGGAAGAATTTAAAGCCAATAGGGTGCGAGGACGAGACAAACGAGAACTGCGGTGAGGGAGACGGAGCACTGGAGTACCAGAATCAGAAACTCTACTTTGAGTCTAGATTTGGTTGCTTCTCAAATGCTACAACGATCATCGCAGATGAGAGTGAGGCTTTATTCACCGGAAGTTCTCCAGGGCTTCAACTGTGCAGTGCATTGTCAATCAATGAGGGTGGCAATATTCAATATTTGCGATTTAACCCGAAGGTGCTTTCTGGGATTCGCCTTCCCAACGGTCAGGCCTATAGTTTCAAATACAATCAGTGGGGAGAAATTACGACGATCGTGCATCCTTCCGGCAGTATCGAGAAGTTCGAATACGGATATATACTTCCGCTTGCTGCATCGAGTACGTCTGCATATGATCAAGCCAATCGCGGAGTAAAAAAACACTGGATCTACAAATCTGAGGACCATTTAAGTGGCTATCACGAATACTCGGTTACTGCAAGTACTTATCCTGTTAACAGGTATCGAATTACGCACAGATCGAATACGGGGATCTCGGCCTCGCAATTGGGAATGACATCTGAGCGTGACTTGATACCGGGAACTGCATTTGGCATGCAGTTCGGGTTTGAAAATCCTACCATTGGCTCGGTAAAGGAACTTCGGAACTATGATGAGGGCGGAACATTACGATCCCGAACCCTGAACAAGTATATCGTTGCCGACGAAAGGTTAGGTGGGTATCAAAGTGGAAAACGAGATGCAAGACTCGAGAAAATAATTACCGTTACCATTGAGAATGATAAAGCCCTTGCAACCCTAAGCGAAAAGACGTTCGATACGAACGGTCATTCAAATTCTGAATTTTTCTCTCATCTGAATGTAAAGCAAGCGAAGTCGCACCATTATCGGAGCATTCCACTTAGTTTGGCGGAGACCGGAACGTTTGAACAGATCGCGGCATATTTTGATTCGACGTCGGTAGCCTCTGTTTCCGAAACAGACTATCTATACGACTCAAACTACCAAGCTCGGGGCATTTCGAGTTTGCCAATAGAGACAAGAGTTCTAAATCCGGCAAATCCGGATTCATCAAATATCGCCAATGTCTTGGGTAAGACGCAAACTATTTATGACAATCTGACGGGAAGCGTCGCATATCCTTGGACCTCGCCGGTTCAGCCGCAGAACGGCGTCCCTTCGCCTTACGACTGCGGAGTTTCCGGTGTGGAGTGCTGGAAAGACCAGAATACAAACTATTTTGGACGACCGACGACGAGTCGTGTTTGGGTTAAGGAATCAAACACTTGGATCGATTCCCATATTCAGTACGATCAATTTGGAAATGCGGTAAAGGCACGAGACCCGATTGACAATGAAACTACGACCGAATTTTCATCTGCATACAAGTACGCTTATCCGACAAAGCTAACCACGCCGGCGCCGGATCTGACGAATACGACTGGGACAAATCAGACTTCGACGGTTGAGACTACTTATGACTTCAACACTGGTCTGCCGTTGACGGTCAAAGATGATTTCGGGCAGATAACTCAGACGGAATACATTGATCCATTGTTAAGGCCGACTCGTGTGTTTCCAGTTAATTTTACGGCGCCTGAAAGTCAAACCGAATATGGCGATACACCGGGCAATTTATTCGTAAAGGTTCGGAAGCAGCTTGATGGCGGTAATTGGGATGAGGCGACGACGTTTATGGACAGCCTCGGGCGCACGGTGAAGACGCAGGCGAGGGATTCGCAGGGGGATGTGTTTGTTGAGACGCATTATGACCTGTTGGGCCGCGTCGAACGCGTTACAAACCCTTATCGCAGCGGCGACACCGTTTATTGGTCGAAGACTCGCTACGATGTGGCAGGGCGTGCGGTTGAGACATATGCACCGGCGATCATTGCTGAGATAAACACGGCCGCGACCAATAACAACGCCAACCTGACTAGCCTCGGTGTGACGAGTTTTGCGATCTCGGATGTGACGAACTTCGTCGGGACGGTCGTGACGACAAAGGACGCTTCGGGGCGTCGGGGGCGGTCGATCACTAATGCTTTGGAGCAACTCATTCGAGTTGACGAACCTACGGGCATCAGTTCGTCTGAAACAACCGATCTCGGAGCTCTGGCGACGCCTGTGCAGGCGACGAGTTACAAATACGACGTGTTTGGCAAGATGGTCCAGGTCACGCAGG
>CALMPJ010000158.1 GCA_937871585.1 uncultured Acidobacteriota bacterium
CGAGATTACGTACGGTGACTGGAGTTCAGACGTGTGCTCTTCCGATCTGATCGCGATCGTGCCGTGATCGAACGGCTTTTCCTCGAACATTCCCATTGGCCCGTTCCAGACGATGGTCTTTGCACCTTCGAGGGCATCAGCGAAGATCGTCTCGGTTTCTACACCGATATCGAGTCCAACAAGTCCTGCGTTCGTAAACTCGACAGGAATTGTCTTCGCCGAATTCAACGGATCGTAGCTGTCAACAACTTGATGATCGGTCGGAAGCAACAATTGAACGCCTGCGTCCTCGGCCTTTTTCACGATCTCAAGTGCGGTTGGCATCATCTCGTCTTCGACGAGCGACTTCCCGATGGTGATACCGCTGGCCTTGAAGAATGTATAAGCCATAGCACCGCCGATCAGGAGCTTGTCGACCTTGCGTTCGATAAGAGAGTTTATAACAGGTATCTTGTCCGAAACCTTTGCACCGCCAAGGATCGCGACAAATGGGCGATCGGGCGAATTCAGAGCGTTGCCAAGGAAGTTGAGTTCTTTTTCCATCAAAAGGCCCGCGACGCAGGTTTCAACGAAGTGCGTGATACCTTCGGTCGAAGCATGAGCTCGATGTGCCGTACCGAAAGCGTCATTGACGTAAACGTCGACGCCTTCTGCTATTTGTTTGGCGAAGTCAGGATCGTTTTTCTCTTCGCCTGCATTTAGTCGAAGATTTTCGAGAAGTACAACATCGCCGCTGTTATCGTCTGCAAAGGAAACCGAAAGCTCATCAAGCTTAGCCAGATAATCGAATACAGGCTTAAGTGAATACTTACTTTCGTCATAAGGCATTCCCTTTTCTTCTGCTTTCTTCTTGTCTTTCAACGGACGGCCAAGGTGCGAAGCGACGATGACCTTTGCACCTTGGTCGACTGCATATTTGATCGTCGGGAAGGCTCCTTTGATACGCGTATCGTCGGTTATGACGCCGTCTTTGATCGGCACGTTGAAATCGACGCGAATAAAGACACGCTTCCCTTTTAGGTCAACGTCTTTGATGGTTTTCTTGTTCATTTAGCTACTTAAGTCCAACCTGCGAACGGGTCATTACCTTATCATTCTTAAAAGACAGGATGATCGACGCATAGTTATCGCCTTCCCACTTGTTCACTGAGAATCGGACACCGCCGCCGGTCGTGTTCGAAACTTCCTCACCTTTGCCGCCGAGGATACTCTCGACCTCATCACGTGACGTTCCGATCTTGATCTTTTCGTACTTCGCCATTGTTACGTCATACTCGCCTTTTTTTGTTGTAATGGTCGGCGTAGAAGATGGTGAACCAGGCGACGAAGTTGGGGTCGGTGATGCACTGCCCTTGTTCGTCAGTTCTTTGAGGTTTGGGCACGAGCATCCAACCACGACAAGTAGTAGTATTCCGAGGCAAAGGTTTAGTGAGTTTTTCATTAGTTTATTGTTTCACGACCTTAATGTACGAGGCCGAATCCTTTAATTTCAGATTATGCTTTCCAGCACCGCGTTCTTCACAGCGATCACCGGGAATTTCATCGGCACAAATTGTGACTACGTAGCCCGCTTTAACCGTAATGGACGAAGCAGTATCGTTAAACACTTTTCCAAACTCACCTTTACCGGCTAGGTAGGTACCTACATCAAATCCTTGCATCTTGCCGCCTTGGTCGGCGTCTTCGTACAAAATGACAGGAAATGTGTTGGCGGCAGGACTAGTGTCACTAAGATCGATAACCTCGATAAACGAAATGTCGTTTGCAAGTCGAAGATTGTGACGACCTTCTTCATGAACCTCACAACCACCGGCGCCACGTGCCCATTCGCCTTCTTCAATACAGAAACGAGCACGAAATCCTTTCGAAACGACGACGGACATCGCCATGTTGTCATTGATCTTCCCGAATTCGTTCCGGTCCGATCTGTACATTCCTGGGAGATATACCTGTGAACGACCTAACCAATTCAGGGCCTCGAATACCGTCACCGGCGGCGGTTTTGTAGCGGCGACATCTTTCCAAACCTCGATCTTTACAAAATCGAGACTACTTAGATTGTGAGTGCCTTCGTTGAACAACTCACACATGGTTTTATAATTAGCAACCGGTGCCGCACAAAATGCGATCTTGATACCCTTCGGAACGCGAACTGAAAATCCCGTTGTTCCGACGCTCGCGGCAACTTGCTTTCCATCGACCTTGTAGACTCCGATCGGGATCGCTTGCCCCGCTCCTGTTCCATTAGGACCTTGGAATAGTGTTACAGAGTCTGTTTCCGAAGTCTGTGCCGATATAGCTATCGACACAGACAACGATAATGCTAAAAGCACAGCGAACCGCAGTGTGGAGTTAAATCTACCGCTCATTACCACCAACCTTACATACCTTTTGCCGCAACAAATTTGATCAGGTCGCGAACACGGCACGAATAGCCCCATTCATTGTCGTACCAGGACAAGATCTTGATGCACGTGCCGTCGATGACCTTAGTGTTGTCAGCATCAACGATCGACGAATTCGGATTGCCCTTGAAATCGATCGAAACCAGCGGCTCTTCGCTGAATGCGAGGATTCCCTTGAGTGGACCATTCGCGGCGGCTTTGAGCGTCGCGTTAACCTCCTCGGTCGACGTTGAACGTTCGACGTTCATTACGACGTCAACGAGCGAGACATTAGGCGTCGGTACGCGGACCGAA
>CALMPJ010000159.1 GCA_937871585.1 uncultured Acidobacteriota bacterium
TGCATCTTTTACCGACGGGTACATGGCGGATCTGGACAAACATATCCCATTACCACTTTGCGGCGAGCTATGCGATTCAACGTTTACGTTTAAAGTTCGTTTCTCGGTTTGGAACGACGGAAACCCCAGTAGTAGGAACGGGTCGCGACGTTACCGCTGAGGGATGGTCAACCCGAGCGATCTCGCCAATCGAAATGATCAAGTCATTGATTCCGCCACGTCACGGTGAAGTTGGAAACGCGATCACTGAAATGTATCACTTCAGTAAATCGAAATGGCAGCGCTTGTTTCGGCGAACGGGCTGGAAAATCGAGAAATATTCGACGAACCAACTTTTTTATACGGGCTACATGATGTTCGGAGACAGTTGGCGTCTATCCTTTCGTGAAAAATTGAGCCGAATCTTGGGTAGTTCATGCCACATTTTTCTTCTCCGAAAGTCGTAGTTTTCCCAGTAGTTGATCGAGCCTCTGATTGTCTTGCAACGACTACAATTTCGATGAATCTGAATCGACTTTCAATGGCGAAGAAGCGCTCGAAATTGTTATCGACCAAACTACGCCCGAAAGGTCAAAACGATGAGAAGTAAAGTACTTTTTGTGATTCCGAATATGACAAGCGGTGGAGCTGAGAGGGTCTTTCTTCACCTTTTGAATAATCTCGATCGAAAGAAGTTTGAGCCCGTGCTTGCGGTGGGCGAGTTACGCGGTGAATTCTTGGCAGAAATCAAGAGTGATGTTAGTGTGATCGAACTGAATGCAATAAGAGCCCGCTCGGCAATAGGACCTCTGATCAAAACTGTATGGCGCTTAAGGCCAAACGTAATTATGTCAACGTTAGGTATGAATTTAGCAGCCGCTCTCGGAAAGCCTTTCTTTCCGAAAGGAGTACGAATCATCTTACGAGAGGGCAACTCGCCGACCGCATTTCTCGATGATGTTAAGCGTAAAAGTAGGATTCGCGCCGGATTCTACCAGCGGTGTTATAAATACCTGTACCAACTAGCCGACTTGGTTATTTGCCAAAGCGATTTTATGAAGGCCGACATGGAACGCACTATGGGTGTACCGGCATCTAAGCTGAAACGGATTCACAATCCGATCAATTTCGAACAGATCGGCAAGATGTCATCCGAAAAGACAGATCAGACTTCGTTGCCTCGTCAAATCAGACTAAATACGGTAGGAAGACTGTCATTTCAAAAAGCTTACGACAATCTGCTCAGAGCGTTTGTTATCGTTCGAACGGTCTATTCGAACTCGGAATTGACCTTCATCGGTCAAGGCGAAGACGAAGCGTCACTCAAGGAATTGACGCGTACTCTGCATCTAGAAAACCACGTACACTTTCTCGGCTTTCGATCGAATCCGTACGCATACACGGCGCGATCGAATATTTTTGTCCTGCCGTCGCGGTACGAGGGTTTTTCGAATGCCTTGGTCGAATCACTGGCCTGCGGTGTTCCGGCGGTTGTTACGGATTGCCCGAGCGCAAATCGGGAGGTCATTACGGAGGGCTTTAATGGTTGGTTTGCAAAGCCCGACGATGCGGATGATCTGGCGGCGGTAATGATCAAGGCTATCGGGAAGATCGAGACTATCGACCGGAGGGCCATTATCGAGGACTGCAGATCAAAATACTCGCTTGATGTCATAATTCCGCAGTACGAACAAGCGATGTTGGGCTAGGTTGACTCTAAAGTCTATCTCCTAGTCTCATTTCGACATTTAGACTTTCATATTGCACAATCTAAGGTTTATGAAAGTATTGGCCATTGTTCCAAGTTTGCATGACCGAACACCGGGTCAGCGGTTTAGGATCGAGCAATGGGAGCCGTATTTGGCCGAATTTGGCGTTGAGATCACGTATTCTGCATTCGAAAATGAAGAATTAAAGAACGTAATTTACTCGCCCGGTAAATACCCTGAAAAGGTAAAGCAGATCGGAAAGGCTTTCGGAAGACGATGGAGTGCCGTCCGGGATCTTAGCGATTTTGACTGTGTTTACGTTTTCCGTGAAGCGGCGATAATGGGGCCGCCGTTGTTCGAATGGCTCATTGCGCGTTCGAAAAAGCCGATGATCTTTGATTTTGACGACGCCATTTATTTGCGAAGCGAAGGCTCAGTAAACGGTTACTTGAATCTTCTGAAATTCGCCGGAAAAACGCGTTCGATCTGCCGAATGTCAACACATGTAATGGCCGGCAACCAACATCTCGCCTCGTTCGCTAAAGCGGTGAATGACAACGTAACGATCATTCCGACCACGATCGACACGAACAAGTACAGGATCGAGAATGGCGAAAAGCACGATGAATTGACGATAGGCTGGAGCGGCAGCTTTAGTACTGTGATCCATCTGAACACGCTCAGGACGGCGTTGCAGCGGCTGGCAAAGGAGCGCAAGTTCAAGCTCAGGGTCATCGGCACGCCCACGTACGAACTCGACGGTGTAGATGTCGAGGCAATGGATTGGCGCGCTGCGACCGAACTCGAAGATCTGGGTCGGATCGACATCGGCGTCATGCCGCTGCCTGACGACGAATGGAGCAAGGGTAAATGCGGCTTGAAAGCACTTCAGTACATGGCTCTTGGAATTCCGACGATCTGTTCACCTGTAGGCGTTAACTCCGACATTATTCAGGATGGCCACAACGGATTTCTGGCTTCGTCGGATGACGAGTGGATCGAGAAATTGAAGCTTCTTCTCGATTCCGAAGATCGGAGACGCGAGATCGGAGCCTTGGGCATGCAGACAGTTATCGAAGAATACTCAGCGCATTCGCAGGCTCCCAGAGTTTTCGAGTTATTTGAAAGAACTATAAATAGTAAGAATTAGAACCGAGAAATGGAAAAGTCAACCATATTAGTTACCGGAGGCGCCGGATTCATTGGCTCACACCTTGTTGATGCTTTAGTTGCAGCAGGGCATCGCGTCCGAATTCTGGATTCGATCGTTCCGCAAGTTCATGGCGACAAACTTCCCGACCATATCAATCCGGACGCGGAATTCATCAGAGCTGACGTTTGTGATGCAGATGCCGTCTCTAACGCCCTAGACGGGATCAACGTGGTCTATCACGAAGCAGCGGAAGTTGGTGTCGGACAGTCGATGTATGAGATCGTTCGCTATGTAAAAGCAAATGATCTCGGCACTGCTGTACTGCTCGAGGAGATCATCAAACGACCCGGCCAATTCAAGAAGTTGGTCGTCGCATCGTCAATGTCCATTTATGGAGAAGGGGCCTATCGTAATACCGCTACGGGCGAGACCGTCTTTCCGCAACTGCGCTCCGACGAACAATTAGCGGCACATGATTGGGAGTTCACCGTCGACGGTGTACAACTCGAACCGATCGGCACTCCGGAATCGAAGCCGTTGTTCCCGACATCGGTTTATGCTGTCTCAAAACAGGACCAAGAGCAATATTGCCTGTCGGTTGGCCGTGCGTACAAGATCCCGACCGTTGCTCTTCGCTACTTTAACGTCTACGGCACGCGACAGGCACTATCGAATCCTTATACCGGTGTTTGTGCGATCTTTTCTTCGCGGCTCATGAACAACGAACGGCCAGTCATATTCGAAGACGGTGGACAGACTCGTGATTTCGTACATGTTAGCGACATAGTTCAGGCGAACCTTCTAGCTTTGGAGAGCGACGCTGCAAACTATCATGCGATCAATATCGGGACAGGTCGCGCGATCTCTGTAGGTGAGGTCGCACAGATCTTGGCGAAAGGTCTTGGTAAAGACATAGAACCCGAGTTTGTTAGTAAATATCGTGAGGGCGACATACGTCATTGTGTAGCCGATATTGGAAAAGCTCGCGAATTGCTCGGGTATGAACCAAAGGTGACCCTCGAAGATGGCATGACCGAGCTGTTAGCATGGGTTCGCAATCAGCGCCCCGAAGACAAAGTCTCAGCTGCTACCGATGAGCTGACCATGCGAAGTCTAGTAAAATAAACCGCAAATGATCGGCAAGTTGATTCTGACTCTCTGCCTCCTGACCGTTGTCGGTACCATCGCGGTTGCCGGAACGAACGGATTATTGGCAGTCGTGATCGCGGGTTCTTTATCTGCGATCTGTCTGGGAGCGATTCGCCGATTTTACGAAGACTCAAGTTTCATAGTTTATCTTTTCCTGCTCGCCCTGGCCGCTCGTATGACTTTAGCGGTCGTGATCTACAGTTACGAACTCTATGACTTTTTTGGGCCAGACGCACTAGGATACGATCTAGGCGGCAAGACACTTGTCGAACTCTGGGGCGGACGGGCCATCTCGGTAGACCCTAGTATTCGAAGCGCCATCAATATGGGCTCGCCCGGTTGGGGAATGCACCGTTTGACCGCAGCTGTCTACTTTGTTTTTGGACCGTCGATCCTCTACGTGCAGGCTGTTTGCTGCGTGATCGGCGCGGCGACTTCGCCAATTGTGTACGCGTGTGCTCGAAATATCTATGGAAATATCCGTGTCGCCCGTTACACAGCGATCGGTGTCGCTCTGTTTCCATCGTTCATTATATGGTCGTCCCAATTACTAAAGGATGGCCTGGTAGTGTTTTTTATCGTCCTTTCGATCGCGATGGTACTCGAATTGAGAAAGAAGGTGAACTACACTGCCATCGCGGTTCTTGGCTTTTCGCTATTTGCGATCGGTTCATTGCGTTTCTACATCTTCTATATGGTACTTGCTGCGGTTGTTAGCAGCTTTCTGATCGGTCTCGACACAAGCGTGAGGTCAATAGTTCGTAGACTCGTTGTCGTTGCAGTCCTTGGGCTGGCGTTAGCATTTACGGGTGTCTGGCAAAATGCGACAGCCGAGTTCGAACGTTTTGGAACGTTCGAACGATTGAAACTAAGCCGCCAATACGCTGCCTCCGCCAGCGAATCGGGGTTCGCCGACGCTGAGAAAATTGATGTTTCAGATCCGATCCAAGCTCTTTGGGTGCTGCCGCTCGGCTTTGCATATTTGATGTTCGCACCATTTCCTTGGCAGGTCTCAAATTTTCGACAGGCCGTCACTTTGCCGGAAACTTTCCTTTGGTGGTCACTGATTCCATTAGCAGTTTGGGGCCTGATATTTACCCTAAAGAACAGGCTGGCTGCGTCAGTTCCGGTGTTGGTGTTTACATTTCTGTTGACGTTGTCTTATTCGGTATATCAAGGAAATGTCGGTACTGCGTATCGGCAGCGAACCCAGATACAAGTGTTCGTCTTTATGTTTATCGCTGTTGGAGCCGCTCTGTGGGTAGAGCGGAGCGAGAATCAAAGGATGATTGAGAAGCAGCGCCGAATGCGATAGGCTTGGACTTTATCGTTTGAACGGCTAATTATCAGAAATGTGCGGAATTGTTGGATATGTTAACAGCGACGGGCGTTCGGTTGAGCGAAATATGCTCGAGCGGATGAACCGTGCGATCTTGCATCGAGGGCCGGACGAGGATGGTTTTTTTGTGCACGAAAACGTCGGGCTGGCGATGAGGCGGCTTGCGATCATCGATCTGGCGAGCGGGCAGCAGCCCATCTTTACGCCGGACAGGACGAAGTGCATTGTTTTTAACGGCGAGATCTACAATTATCAAGAGCTTCGCGCAGGATTGATCGAACGCGGGCACAAGCTTGCGACAAGATCCGATACCGAAGCTGTCCTACATCTATACGACGAGTTCGGCGTTGACTGTTTGCAGCATCTTCGCGGAATGTTTGCGATCGCGATCTGGGACGATGTCGAAAAGACACTATTTCTAGCCCGCGACCGCGTCGGGAAAAAGCCGATCCTTTATTCTCATCAACCAAATGGCGATCTGGTCTTTGGGTCGGAATTCAAGGCTGTTCTCGAACATCCGTCCGTTTCACGCGAGGTCGACTACGATGCGATCGACAGTTATTTGTCATATATGTGCGTGCCGGCACCGCAAACGGCTTACAAGTCGATCCGAAAGCTTGAGCCCGGACATTGGCTACGATGGAAAGCCGGCGAGATCGAAACGCGACGGTACTGGCTGCCGGATTTCTCCAAGAAGATAAAGATCTCGGAAGAAGAAGCGATCGAGGAGACGACTCGAATACTTCGCGAATCGACACGGCTAAGAATGATCTCCGAAGTTCCGCTTGGGGCTTTTCTCTCGGGCGGTGTTGATTCTTCGGCAGTAGTTGCACTGATGGCTCAAGAGAGTTCAGCACCGGTCAAGACATTTTCGATAGGATTCGAAGACGAAGATTTTAGCGAACTCAAATATGCAAAGAAGGTCGCTGAACACGTCGGAGCTGAATACAACGAGTTCATCGTACGCCCGGACGCAACCGAAATATTGCCGACATTGGTCGATCATTATGGCGAGCCGTATGCCGACTCGAGTGCATTGCCAACTTACTACGTGTCACGTGAAACGCGTCAGCACGTGACGGTCGCATTGAACGGCGACGGCGGCGACGAAAGCTTTGCCGGTTACGACCGCTATATGGCGATGAAACTTGCTGAGCTGTACCGTCGCGTGCCGCTTCGAAAGCTTGCATTTGAGCCGTTGGTCAACGCTCTTCCATCATCTGAGAAAAAGAAGACAAAGATCCGCGATGCTCAGCGTTTCCTCATCTCGGCGAATATGGATCGGCCGATGCGATATTTCCATTGGATGTCGCAGATCAAGAACAAAACAAAGGCTGCGCTATATACCGAGAAATTCTCACAAACGGTTAGCCGAAGTCGGCCAGAGCATTTTCTCGAACAGTGGTACGCTCAGGCGAATGGTTCGGGAGTCATCGATTCGACATTGCTGACCGATCAGATGACGTACTTGCCAAACGATCTGCTGGTCAAGGTCGATATTGCGTCGATGGCAGTTTCGCTTGAGGCTCGTTCTCCATTTCTTGATCATAAGATGATCGAGTTCGCCGCGAGCTTGCCTGAGAACCTTAAGGTCAACCGGTACAAGACAAAGTACCTTCTCAAGAAAGTAGCCGCTCGCCTTGTTCCGCCTGAGGTGATCTACCGTCAAAAGATGGGCTTTGGCGTGCCGATCGGGCGATGGTTCCGTGGCGATCTGAAAGATCTGGTTTATTCGACTCTCTTAAGCGAGAAAGCGATCGGTCGCGGAATTTTCAAAGCCGAAAGCGTTAAGAGAATCCTAGACCGGCACGTTTCGTTCGAGGAAGACGCGTCTCATCAGATATGGACGCTGTTGATGCTAGAATTGTGGTTTCAGAGGTTTATTGACTAAGTGGTATCTCCAACGAACAATTCGGGCTGTCCGGCCTGCTCCTCGGAAAGAAGCAAGTTCTGGGGAACGAAGAACCGAATCGACATTCGACGGTGCGATAAGTGCAAGACGATTTTTTCTGTTCTTACCGAATTAGACTCGTCGATCTACGACGAAATGTATTCTGAACACAGTCGGATGGCGACAGTATCCGAGTTTGCGGAGAAACGCGTCAGAGAGATCGTGTCGGATTTTCTACCTTACAGGAAAACTGGCGAGTTTCTTGATATAGGTAGCGGCGCCGGTAGTCTTTTGACCGCGGCGGCGGAGAACGGATGGAATGCAACGGGTACCGAAGTTTCCGATTCGGCGGTCAAGGCACTTCGCGATCGTGGATATAATGTATTTCACGGATTCTTAGCGGATGCTGGATTTGAAGCCGAAAGATTCGATGTCGTAACAGCATCCGAAGTGATCGAGCATGTTGATGAGCCGTTGGAGTTCGTCAAGTATGTATATACTATCTTGCGGCCGGGCGGTCTTTTCTGGCTGACAACTCCTCACGGAAACGGAGTAGCGTCGCGGCTTCTGCATGAAAGGTGGTCGCAGGTAGAGCCGCCGGTTCACCTTCATTTATTTACGAGGCGCGGCTTGGAAACCCTGCTTAATCGGGTTGGCTTCGGTACCGTGAAAGTTTACTCCCAAGGAGTGAATCCGTATGAGATCTTTTACAACTTACGACACAAGGTCGACACGGAAAACCAACACAACCATCTAAAAGACCAACTCGATTTTAAGGACGCGGTCGAACTAAACGCATCGTTTTCGCAAACCGGATGGAAGCGTTCGATAAAGAATGCTGCAAATGGAACGCTTCGAATGTTGAATATCGGCGACTCTCTTAAGGCGACGGCTATCAAATGAGTGTAACGGGGAAAGAGATAAAGGTGATCCAGGGATTCGGCGATGAATGGTCGCGCTTTGACCAATCGGAACTGGAAGCCGACGAATTGTCGTTGATGTTTGATAATTACTTCAACATTTTCCCTTGGAATTCCCTGCCAAATGATGCTGTCGGTTTCGATCTTGGATGCGGAAGCGGGCGCTGGGCCCGATTGGTCGCTCCACGAGTTGGGACACTGCATCTGATCGACCCGAGCGATGCGATCGAGGTCGCCCGAAGGAATCTTTCAGAAAGCGCAAACTGTATTCTCCATCGCTCCGATGTTTCATCGATACCGATCGATGACGAAAGTTGCGACTTTGGTTATAGTTTGGGTGTGCTACATCACATTAGCGATACTGAGGGCGGGCTTCGATCTTGTGTTTCGAAGCTAAAACCGGGAGCTCCTTTTTTACTCTATTTGTACTATCGATTTGATAATCGCCCGACATGGTTTCGGGCTATTTGGAAACTTAGTGACATTTTCCGGCGCGTGATTTGTCGCCTACCGCATTCACTTAGATTTGTAGTAAGCCAATTGATTGCTGCCGCCGTATATTTTCCGCTTGCTCGATTCGCCTTGTTGGTCGAGAAACTCGGCTTTGATGTTGAGAGTTTTCCGCTTTCACAATATCGAAACAACAGCTTCTATACGATGCGGACCGACGCGTTGGATCGATTTGGAACGCGTATTGAGAAACGCTTTACCAAGATCGAAATGAAAGAGATGATGGAGCGATGCGGACTCAAAGATATCCAGTTTAGCGAAACATCGTTTTGGACCGCAGTTGGTACAAAAAAAGGCATATGAAAGGTGTAGTTCTCGCGGGCGGGCTTGGTAGTAGATTGAGTCCGCTGACGCGCATTACAAACAAGCATTTGCTGCCCGTTTATAACGAGCCGATGATCTATTATCCGATCAAGGCTCTGATAAATGCGGGCATTGACGACATCATGATCGTGACCGGCGGAAATTCGGCCGGCGATTTTCTGAAGCTGCTCAGAAACGGTAAGGACTTTGGACTCAAGCATTTAAACTACACATACCAAGAAGGCGAAGGCGGCATTGCCGATGCTCTGTCATTGGTTGAACATTTCGCTGACGACGAACCAATTTGTGTAGTTCTTGGCGACAACATAATCGAGTACAACATTCGTGCGGCGGCAGACGAATATCGAGCACAGGGCAAAGGTGCAAAGATATTGCTCAAGAAAGTTCCCGATCCTCAGCGCTTTGGCGTACCTGAGCTCGACGGCGAAAAGGTGCTGAATATCGTTGAGAAACCTACCGACCCAAAGAGCGATTACGCCGTCATCGGCATCTATTTCTACGACGCCACTGTCTTTGACGTCATCAAGACTCTCGTCCCATCAGGTCGAGGCGAACTAGAGATCACGGATGTAAATAACCACTACATCAATCGTGGCGAGATGACTTGGAACGAACTCGACGGCTGGTGGACCGATGCCGGAACCTTTGAGAGCCTGCTGCTCGCGTCAAAACTCGTGGCAAAGGACGGGGCGAATAAGATATGAGTTTTATCGATGCGGACATCGCCGATGTAGTGGTGTATCCGCTAAAGAAGTACCACGACGATCGAGGTTGGCTCGCTGAATTGTTTCGCCACGACGAAGTTGCTGAGGAATTTTGGCCGGTGATGTCTTATATTTCGTTCACCAATCCCGGCGTTGCTCGAGGGCCGCATGAACATGTCGATCAGGCCGATCTGTTTTGCTTTATCGGGCCATCGACATTCAAGATGAGAATGTGGGACAACCGTCCTGATTCGCCAACGTTTAACCATCGAATGACATTGTTTGTTGGTGACGACGACCCTCAGGCGGTCATCGTTCCAAAAGGCGTTGTTCATGGATATCAAAACGTCGGCGATATCGACGGAATGGTGATAAACTGTCCAAATCAATTGTATATGGGCGAGAATAAGGCTGAGCCCATTGATGAGATCCGTCACGAAGACGACGAGACGACGCCGTTTCGGATGGATGATTGACCAAGTTCGGCAGCTGACAACGACATCCCCGCACGATCGTATGCAAAACGGCCACTGCGTCATTTAGACAATGCCGCCGTTTCGCCGTTCAGCTGCCGCCTCTCTCCGAATGAAGATCCTTCGCATAATTGCCAGACTCAACGTCGGCGGCCCCGCACGCCACGTTGTCTGGCTAACCGATAAACTGCGGCCGCTTGGCTATGAAACGACGCTGATCGCGGGAACTGTTCCCGAGGGCGAAGAGGACATGGCGTATTTTGCCGATGAGCATTCTGTCACGCCTGTTTATATCAAAGAGATGAGCCGCGAGCTTTCGCCCAAGGATATCGTCTCGTTATTCAAGATCTTTTGGACAATGCTCCGCGAACGTCCGGACGTCGTTCACACGCACACTGCAAAGGCCGGAACCGTCGGGCGTGTCGCCGCTTTCGCTTATCGCTGGCTAACATTGGGGACGATCATAGGAAGGCCGCGAAAGGTTCGTATCGTACATACCTTTCACGGACACGTATTTCATAGTTATTACGGTTCAACGAAGACGCGCGTATTTCTCGCTATCGAGCGAATCCTTGCAGCCATCGCAACTGACAAGATCATTGTGATCACCGAGCAACAGCTCGACGAGATCAACGGCCGTTTTAGAGTTGGGCGACGTGAGCAGTTTGCAGTTGTTCCGCTTGGTATGGAATTGGAACGGTTTGCCGCCACGCCGGAAAAAGCGCGTTCGGCCCGCAAAGTATTCTCTGCAGCTGACGACGAATTAGTTGTCGGTTTCAGCGGCAGAATGACTGAGATCAAGGACATTCCGCTGCTATTACGTGCGGCAAAGATCGCCCTTGAGAACTCGGAAGCTATCAAATTCAGGTTCGTTCTGATCGGCGACGGAGCTTTAAGACCGGAACTAGAGGCCCTGGCGAACGAGCATGGAATTGCGGAACGCGTCGTCTTTCTAGGCAATCGATCAGACATTCACGAGTTGCTTCCGGGATTCGATATCTTTGTACTGACTTCCAAGAACGAAGGAACGCCGCTTTCGATGATAGAGGCGATGGCCGCCGGTGTTCCGGCCGTGTCGACAAACGTCGGCGGAGTCGCAGATCTGTTGGGTAATGCGGTAGAGTCGCAGCCATTTCACCGTCTTTGCAGTCGAGGAATTGCGGTCGACAGCCGCGAAGCGAGCGATCTTGCAAGAGGCTTGATTTATCTCGCCAAAAGTAATGAAATAAGAGAAAGGGTCAAAATCGAGGCACGTGAGTTTGTCCGTGAACGATATTCCATCGACAGATTGGTATCGGACGTGGACGGACTTTATCGTAGTGTTTGCTCGAAAACTTAATGCTTGAGTTAACCACAAATCCTTTGATCGTCGGCGGCATCGGGCTTCTGCTTGGAATCTTGATGACTTTGGCCGTTAGGCGCTTTGCAACGGATCGAGGCTTTGTTGCAAAACCGAAAAGTGACCGTTGGCACAAACGCCCGACGGCAATGCTCGGCGGACTTGCGATCTATATTGCTACGATTACGGCGTGTCTGTTGTTCGTTCCTCTGGATACAAAGGCGATCGTATTGCTGGCAGGAAGTTCCGTCTTGTTCGTTGTCGGACTCGTCGACGATATTCTCAACATACGCCCATATCAGAAGCTGATCGGGCAACTGATCGGTGCCGCTATTCTCGTATCTTTCGGCCTGAAAATGCCGATCACCGGAAATGACCTGATCGATATTTGGATCACCGTTTTTTGGGTCATCGGCATCACGAACGCGATAAATCTGCTTGATAACATGGACGGCCTCGCGGTCGGTATTTCGGCTATCGCTGCGATCGCACTTGCCATCGGATTCGCCGTAAACGGGCAGATCGACGAACTGATGCTTGTTGCCGTTTTCGTCGGTGCACTGCTTGGTTTTTTGGTTTTCAACTTCAATCCCGCGTCGATCTTTATGGGCGATTGCGGATCGATGTTCGTTGGCTTTTTCTTGTCAGGTTCGGTGTTGTTGACCGAAACGGGCGGCCGCTCTCGCGGGGTTTTTGCGATACTTGCCGTGCCTGCGTTGATCTTGTTCGTTCCGATCTTTGATACGACATTTGTCACGATATTGCGTAAATTATGGGGCCGAAAGGCCTCGCAGGGCGGACGTGACCACACGTCTCATCGATTAGTAGCACTCGGTTTGTCTGAACGAAATGCAGTCCTGATGCTCTATGGATTCGCTATTGTTGCCGGAGCAATGTCGCTTGCGATCAGTCGTTTAGAGGTGACGCAAAGCCTTGCCCTGATCAGCGTGTTCTCCGTTATTCTCGTTATTGTTGGGGTATATCTTTCTAAGGTTCGCGTTTACGAGAACGCCGATGAGGCAGCATCGCTGAACACAAATACGACCGTCGGCTTCCTAATAAATTTCAGCTATAAACGTCGTATCTTCGAGGTTTTGCTGGACATCGTACTTGTTTCGCTCGCACATTATTTTGCCTTTGTTCTCGTTTTAGGACAGATCGAAAATACTGAGAATTGGGAACTTTACATCAAAAGTCTACCGATAGTTATCGTGCTAAATATCGGTGCTTTCCTGATCGCGGGCGTCTATCGCGGCCTGTGGCGTTACACAAGTGTCAGTGATTTCATTACATTTACGAAAGGCGTTGCTCTTGGTTCGGCGTTGTCAATTCTCGCGTTGCTCCTGCTCTATCGATTTGAATCTTACTCACGAACAGTCTTTGTAGTAAGCGCTCTATTGCTGCTGTTTGGCTTGATCGGCAGCCGTATGGCATTTCGGCTGATACGTCAGGCGATACCGCTTCCGATGCATGCCGAAGGCCGCAGGGCACTGATCTACGGAGCCGGTGACGGCGGCGAAATGGTACTGCGTGAACTTCGCAACAATCCGACTTGGAATTACCTTCCGGTTGCATTTATAGACGACGATCCTCTAAAGATCGACAAGATAATTCACGGGCTGCGAGTCTATGACGGAAACGGCGGGTTGCCCAACCTTTGTACCGAGAAAGAGATCGATGAGGTTCTAATAGCTATTAGAGATCTATCGTCGGATAAGCTTCGACGCCTAAAGGAGATCAGCCGCGAGAATAATTTTGAACTGAAGCGGGCATTGATCAAGATCGAACCGATCTCATTTGACTGATCAGATACACAGTGAGCCAGATCCGCGTTGATACTCGAAATACAATGAACAAGCTCCTGTTGGCGCTTGGCATTTTGGCAATAGTTGTTGGTTCGGTATTTGCCGCCAAATGGAATCTGGCGAACGCCATCTCGACTCGGGCCGGAACCAAAGATCTTGCCGACATTGCAGCCTCATTGGCTCCGGACGACCCTCAAACTAGATACGCTGCCGCAGTCGTCTACGACAGGACCTTTGATACGGCAGATGCTGAAAGATCGCTGGTGGAGTTTCAAGCAACTGTCGATAGCACACCGAACAACTACATTCCGTGGCTTTCGTTGGCGCAGGCAAAGATTCGGTCCGGAGATAACGAAGGCGCAGTTCAAGCCGCCGCTCGCGCATTGCAACTTGCACCAAACTACGCCGCCGTTCATTGGCTCTACGGAAATCTGCTGTTTCGCAATGGTAGCGAGAAAGCAATGCCACACATTCGTATTGCCGCTGAGAAGGATCCGAAGTATCGAGTGCCGGCGATCAGTCTGGCTATGAATGACTCGCAAGGTGACATCGCAAAGGTTCGATCGCTGTTTGGCAATTCGTCGGATATTTCGGCCGCTATCGCCCAGCATTATGGGCTCGAGAAGAAATTTGCGGAATCCCGATCGGCGTGGCTTGAGATCGCGGCAGAAGAGCGCCGCACATCTTTTGTCGAACAAGCAAAGATACTTGCCTCGGCTGCAATTACGGGCAAACAGTATCGTTACGCCTCGATGCTGCTTGAGGACGCCGGCCAGTCGTTCGGAAAGCCTGGCGTGGTCAGTGATGGCGGCTTTGAAAGCGGCGTGAAGGCCCGCGGTGCTCAGGTATTCGAATGGCAGATCGCCGACGGTGCCGAACCACAGATCGCAATAAGTAGTTCGACAAAAAAGAGCGGTGCGAACTCGTTGCTGCTTCAGTTCAACACAATGGAGGCGTCCGGTTTTCGTTCCGTAAGCCAGATCGTTGCGGTAGAACCGGGCAATAGTTATGCATTTTCTGCGTACTATAGATCCGAATTAAAAACTGCAGCAACGATTAAGTTTGTGATTACCGACGCGACAACCGGCACAGTTCTGGCGTCAACTGCATCGATAGCGGCGAATTCGGATTGGGCGAATATTTCTGCGAATTTTACAGTTCCTTCGGGCATCGATGGTGTAACGATCGCGATCGCACGAGCCGATTGCAATGCCTCGATCTGTCCAATAAGCGGTCGAGTTTGGCTGGACGATATCACCTTAACAAAATGAGCGAGGCGGCAAATACATCGAGAATTAGCTCCGCGATCTTTGTGATGTTGATCGCCATCGCGGCGATCTCGACCGTAGTTTATGGTGCGGTCGATACCGGAACTTGGGCCATTATCAATCCCGCAATTGGGACGGTCGCTATACTTTGGCTCGGTAATTCATTCCGTTCCGGAACGTTGGTGATCCCCGATAATTTATTGCAGCTGCCGATGCTCGCATTGATCGCGATCGGCCTGTTACAACTGCTTCCACTCGCCCAAGTTCGCTCATTAGATCCTTACAACACTCGTCTGTTCTTGATTAGACTTGTTTGCTTTTTGCTGTATTTTGCAGCGTGTTTGGTGTTCATTGATACCAAGCGTCGCATCTCGATCATTGCGATCGGCACTATTATTTTTGGAGCGGTGATGGCATTTGCCGGAACACTCCAACGACTAGCCAGCCCCGAAGCGATCTATGGCCTGCGTGAACCGAATCAGGCCATTCCCTTCGGACCCTTTGTGAATCAGCATCATTTCGCCGCATTAATGGAAATGACCGGAGCGATGGCGGCTGCCTTTCTATTGACCAACACGTTGCACAAGCAAAAGAAGCTGCTTGTCGCGATCGCTGCAGTGATAATGGCATTGGCTTGTGTCTTGACAAGCTCGCGTGGAGGCCTTGCGTGCTTTGTTGTGGGTATCGTAATGGTTGGCTTTCTGTCTCGGATGACAGCGAAAGGCGATTCGCCGGAGGAACGCAACAGCCGAACTATGCTGCTCGCCGGGCTTGGATTTGCTGCGGCTGTCGTGGCGATGGTCGTATTTGTTGGCGGCGATCAGTCACTGCTTAGAGGCGTCGGCCTGGGTCAACCAACTAGCGACCTTACGAATGGCAGGCTTCACTTTTGGGGAATCGCAATAAAGATCTTCACCGCGAATCCGATCCTCGGTGCCGGGTTCGATGCGTACGGCGTCGCATTTACTCAATTTGATACATGGAACGGTACATTTCGTGTCGAGAATGCTCACAACGAATATCTACAGTTCCTAGCAGAAGGCGGTTTGGTGGGAATTACTGCCGTACTCGCCTTCGTTGCTATCTTCGTTCGGCAGGGATTATCGAATATTCGGGCTACGACCGACCCATTTCTTAAAGCCTGTGCGATAGGCTCCTTCGGAGGTTGCGTCGCGATACTTTTGCATAGCGTTGTTGATTTTCCGCTTAGGACACCGTCGAACGCTTTTGTTTTTCTGATCTTAGTTACGGTCGCAACTATGACCTCAAAGCTATCGACCCATAACGACTAGCGAACCCGAACTGCAAGATCTTTCTTACCGCACGGCAATTCGAACGAAGCTGTAAATTCGCCGGTTTTTGCATTAACAGACTTGAATACAAATAGGGCTCGTGTCTTGATCGCCGCAATTGGCTCACGACGAACGCTGATGTCTTCGCTCGAAACTTTAGCAACGATCGCGGACATATCTTCGTCGGTTTCCGTTCCGACTATCAGGCCGAGTTCACTTCCGCGGCTATCAAGGTTCAATACGTTTTCGCTGACAGTAAATGAACACGGTTTGATAGCAGGGTCTGAAGACGGCGTGGATGTCGGAACGGAACTTGGTATCGAAATTACGACCGGCGGAAACAATGAAGTACTCTTCGGTGAGGGTGTCGGACTTGGCTCCGTACTCGGTGTCGCTTCAGGGGTCGGTGTCGGCTGAACAATTGGCGCGGCTTCCGGCGAAGCCACCGGTGTCGGCTGCGGCGTTTCGCTCACAGTAGGTACTGGCGAAGGCTCAGGCGTCGCGGCCGGTGTTGGCTCCGGCGTCGCGGTCGGCACCACGGCAACCTGTCTCAGCGGATTCTCACCGATCTTTTGAACGAGACCGTCCGTGCTGCCGTTTACCTTGCGATAGGTCGATTCGATCATGGCGTACTTTATCGGGTCGGGGCCGCCGGCCCGATAACTCAAATAGAATTGTTCGAGTGCCTCGGACGATTTTCCCGACGACTCCAGCGCGGAACCAAGTCTCCAAGTCGCCGAACGCCACCACGAACTTTTCTCCGGCAATACACCAACCGACCTTCGAAATCTCAGGATCGCGTCGTCCGGCTTACCTTGGTTCAATAATGCGATGCCGTTTATTTCCTCAATGCGACCGCGCAGGATCGACGACAATATCGGTTTAGGAACCGTCGGCAATTCCAGAAACTCATTGCTGCTGATCGACTGTACGCGCGGATTGTATATCTCGTCCGCTAAGATTGCTGAAACTGCCCATTTTTCGCTCGTTGCCGCATCTACGCTCGGCACCACATCTTTAGTCAGTTCAAGAACACGTTCGGGGGCGACGCCTTTCGTGGCAAAATGCGAAGCCACGTATAGCTCGCGAAATGGCCGCATTTTGTCACGTTCGCCGATGAATCGGTTCGCTGTGGCCACAACCTTTTCGACATCAGGCTTTGCCGCCTCGATCAAAACGGAATATTCCAATAGAGCCTTTAACTTCTCGGTCGTAGACAGATCGAGTGCGGGACGAAACGCAAATATGCTCGAACGGCGTTCAAACGAAGTCAGTTCAACAAGATCCGCGGCCGACTTGCGCACGCGAAATCCGAGATCTGCGGAAACCTTGTCTCCCTCGACCGCAAAACTCTGATCTAACGTTTCGGCTGCTTCTCGATAGTAACCGGCTTCCATACGAACGACCGCCAGTTCTAGGTCGAGCGTCGGAAAATTGCCGTATTTTCGAGCAACGAGCAACGCCTTTTCGGCTTCAGGTAAGCGGTCTTGCATAGCTAATCCGCGAGCACAGGCGATGTGTGACCAGATGAATCTTGCGTCGGCCTCGACCGCTCGCTTGCCAAACTCGACAGCTTTGTCCGCGACACCGTTCGATGCGTACCAATATGCGGCACCGGCGAGCAAGATCACGTTTGACGCGGATTCCTTGAGCACCGCTTCCATTTCGGCTTCGGCCTCAGCACGTTTGCCCGACTCGAACATTGCGAGAACAACGCCGGTTTTTGCTGCCAAATTAGACGGTTCCTTCGAAAGGATCTCGCGGTAGAGCACAATTGCTTCGTCGGGCTTACCGGCGGCTCTCTTCGCTTCGGCAAGGCCGCGTTTGGCGGCGACAAATTCAGGATCTAGTTCGACGGCTTTTGCAAATGCGGCTTCGGATTCGTCGATCTGAAACTGCATTCTAAGGCCGAGCGCGCGCATCTGGGCCACTTGCGCAGAATCGGGCTTGAGTTTTGTCAGCTCATCGGCGATCCGCAAGACTTCGGTGCCATTTTCAATACTGAGATAGAAATTCGCGACCGATAGTAGTTGTGAAACGTTGCCTGAGGCCAGCTTCTCGATCGATCGCTGAAGCTCAACTGCTTCGGCAGTTGCACCGCGGAAATACAAATTCGGAGCAACTTTGCTTAGTATCTCATCGAACATCTTGTCCGAAACGGGCGTCGGGGCATTGGCGACGGCGGCCTTGAAAAGCTCAACCGCTGCAGGCGTATCTGCGGCAACCAAACGCTCATTCGCCAGATCCGAACGGAGTTTGAGAATGATCTCCAAAGCGTCCGTTTTACGTGTTGACTTAGGATACTTAGCAAGAAATGTTACTAACGATGAGATACGTTCGCGTGCATCTTCTATCACTACAGCCTTGTCCCAATCAGCTTTTTCGACGGCGGCCTTTGTAGGCGTTGACTGCGCAGCCGGACGCTTAGGAGTAGCCTTTGGCGTAGCTTTAGCGGCAGGCTTTTTGGCGGTTGGCTTTGGCGTCGCGGCCTTTGGCTTGGGCGAACTGCCAGGTTTTTTTGTCTGGGTCAACGCCGGAATTATCGAGATCGCGAGAAGTAAGATTAAGGCATAAAACCGCATAAATTTGGCTATTTCGGACGTTCGTAACGTTAAAAATATAACACACGATTGTCATTTGGAACTCGCCGCCATATCCTCAGTCTATGACAGAGCTCGACCAAGTATGGTCGCAAATGATCGGAAATGCGACGGCTCAAGCGGCCCGCAACGGCAATAAGGTGGTCCTCGACTATCTGATGTTGCGCGCGTCAAATGACCAGATCCGCAACGCCGGAGTAGCATGGCTCTTTGATTCGGCCACGGCGATCGCATCCGCCGCGATGTCCGACCATAGGCATCTCAGGGCAGAGCTTTTCGAGCCGCATTCGTTTCGACACGGTAACTCAAATCTCGTCGGCCGCAAACTCAGTTTTCAACTAGGTGTGAGATGCCTGAGCATCGAGGCCGGTTGGACAAGAACACCGAGCGACGGGATAATGCGCGGCGGTTCACTCGCAACTGCGCGAATTTCACATTTTGGAATTCCAAGAGAAACAATGCTGCTCCAACTAACCTTGGCCGAACCAAGTCCCGTTTGGATCAACGTCGAAACTGCGGCTGTCGCCGATTCGAGCCACCTCGAACGACATTTCTCGATCCTACTGAGCCGATAGCCTTTGTTATCCGACGAAGCTGCGATAATATTGAAGATTGCGAATTGTTAACACAGGCGGGAGATATTTTAAGTGATCGCAGACCTCGACAAACTGATTGACCTACAACAGACGGATACGAACCTTAGGCGTCTGAAGAAAATACTAGACGGCTCGGCGGAAAGCCGGGCGGCGATCGAGAAGGAGTTTGCCAGCCAGGCTTCTGCGATCCGCGAGATTCAAGAACGGCGAGATTCGCTGCACGCCAAACGTGCTGATCTCGAAAAGCAGATCGCAGAGAACAAAACCTACCTCGAACGCGCCGAACGCAATCTCAAACACGCTCAAAACTCAAAAGAATACGAAACCGCAATGCGCGAGACCGATGCGTTGCAGAAAGCGATCGCCGGATTTGAGACCCAAATTGTCGAAGCGATGGAAGCTGTCGAAGCTGCCGACCAAGAAGTAGCAGACCGAAGCGAAGAAATTGCTTCGCACGACAGCAAGCTAGCAGCCGCGATCGCGGAGCTAGATGCATCGGTTGCAAGTGCTCAGTCGGAGTTCGGCACACAGACCGAGCATCGGAAAGCCGCATTTGTTACGCTTTCACCTCAGCTCGCTTCTGTCTACGATCGACTTGCACAACGAAGCCGCGACGGAATTGCCGTTGCTGAGGTCGTTAACGGTTCGTGTAGTGCCTGTTTTATGGCATTGCGGCCGCAGATGCTTCTCGAAGTAAAGCGTGCGGACCAGATCATCACATGCGAAAGCTGCACCCGAATCCTATACGTAACAAAGAAAGACGCGTCTGAAGCGACAGTTGCTTAATTGCAGCATTCGATATTGGTGCCCGCAATAATGCGGGCATTTTTTTGCCTGTTAGGCGCGAAAAAACTCTTTTAACATTTCAAGCGACTTTGCTATAATACCGACAGACACCTACGCTGGTGTCCCTTTCCAGGTGGCCTGCAATTCATTTGAATTCAGGCCCGCAGTAATAACCCAAACCATAATAAATGGAAACGACGCTCGATCTTCGGACACTGGCAGTCGTGCTGATGCTCATATCCTTTGCGCTCAGTGCGGTTATGATCTATGTCTGGAGATCGAGCAAAACTTATGATGGCTTCGGCTGGTGGACGGCCGGCACAACCGCCGCCGCTGTTACATTCCTCGTCAGCGGAGCGATCGGGCAGTCCTATCCGATCTTTACCGCGACACTCGCAAGCGCCGCCGGAACAGGTAGCTTGCTTACAGCCTATCTTGGCATTCGCCGATTCTTTGGCAGATCAATGCCGTACCGGCGTGTATTTCTACTTTGGGTGACCTGTACCGCGATACCGCCGGTATTTATGTTCGTCATTCCCGATCCGATCGTTCGAATAACATTGGTTTCGATGATCGTTGCATTCATTACGGGAGCGTCGGCCCTCGAGTTCCGAACGGCCGGCGACAGTGAATCGCGTCGCGTTTATATAGTTGCCGGTTTGTCATACGGAATGTTCTCCGCGTGGATGATCATTCGCTCGATCCTGAACG
This sequence comes from uncultured Acidobacteriota bacterium, assembly GCA_937871585.1. GTDB lineage: Bacteria > Acidobacteriota > Blastocatellia > Pyrinomonadales > Pyrinomonadaceae > OLB17. The sequence goes on from CALMPJ010000159.1 coordinate 20,549, forward strand.
TTCAGATCCCGGGACTCTTTTCGTCTAATGCCGGCCAGGCATGGACGATGGCCGTTTATATTGTCTACAACGTTTTTTGGACGTTCAACTATCTGATCCTGAACAACCTTAGGCTTCGGGAAGAACTTGAAAAGGCAAAATCTGAGCTAGAGCTACAAGCGACGACTGATTTTCTAACAGGTGTCCCGAACGATCGTAGCTTTTTCGATATTGGTCATCGCGAATTTATGCGTGCGGTCAGGTTTCGCTATCCGCTTTCGGTCGTGATGATGGATCTTGACGGTTTCAAGTTCATAAACGACAAGTTTGGCCATGCTCAAGGTGACCTCGTTCTAAAATCCGCCGTCTCTTCTTGTACAAATAAACTGCGGTCGAGCGACACGCTTGCTCGGCTCGGCGGCGACGAATTCGCGATAATTCTAGCTTTTACTACGGCAGAGAACGCTCGTATCGTCGCCGAGGTACTTCGCGAAGCAGTTGCAAACTCCGACAGTGGCTCGGCAGCTCGCGTAACGGCGAGCTTTGGCGTTGCCGAGATCTCCGACAACGATTCTGATATCAAGACCGTCCTAGACCGCGCCGACAAAAACCTCTACGAAGCCAAACGCCTCGGGCGAAATCGCGTGATCGGCGTTGCCAGCGAAATTACAATCAGTGAGTTGGTCGAAGTGAAGTAGTCATTCATCGTCACTACTCTAGCGGCTCGGTACCGAGCCCATTTTTGCTACGTCAAAAATGTATGCAACTTGATCGGTTGAGAGGGCAAAGAGTCTTTTGCCGGAATCGATGAATCTCATCGCAGCAAGCTTTTTCGGAAAGGTAAGCCGTTCGACTTCTGAGCCTGTCTTTAAGTCATAGATCACGACGCGGCCCGACATATTTTCGACAGCTATTCGCGAGGCGTCAGCCGAAAGGATGCCGTAACTACCAAAGAATCGGTATAGTAGTTCACCGCTGCCGCTCGAATACACTAAGATCCTATTGTCGTCGTCATTGACCATAAGATAATCGCCCGATGCCGACAGGCTGTCTATCCTAATCGAACCTTCGCCGGTCTCAATAAGAACAGTGCTGCGAACCACACCGCTGGCCGGATCGACGATCTGGATCAGTTGATCATAATCTTTGTTTTTGAGCGAACGATACTTTTCGGCAAGGCTCGGATTAAATTCAACTACCTTCTTCGCTGCCTCGCTGTCAGCTGGCCAATAAAAACCCATCGTATTTTCAGCCGCATTAATGAAGATTGACGGTGTCTCTTCCGGAAAGTCTTTGCTCCAGAGAGTCGTTCCGGTTTCTACACTACGAACCTCCATGCTCGTGCCGCGAGTACTAAGATACGTAGGTCGCTTATCGCTGAAAGTCATTTTCTCAGCATCCTTTTTGATATCTTTCTCTATGTTTTTAATATCTTTCGAACGGTTCGATCTTCGAACAACCAGGTACGGGCCATATTGGCTGATCATCTCATCACCGAACTGTTGAGGAAGCGCGGTGGTCGTTCTTTTCTCCGAATCCAAATATGCGATCGCTCGTGGCTGATCGGCGAATCTAGGAAAATCGGCAAAAACATTGCCAAATGAAGTCGTAAAACTTCCGTCAAAATTCCGCACATGGTGGACACGCTCTGCAGTCGACAGATTCCATACAGCACCTCGCGAACGCTCAGAAAGCGTCAGCCATTTGCCGCCGGGCGACAATGAAAGGGCTCGAATGCGGAACAATGGGCTCGGCGGCAACTGTATCGAAGCCTTTTCTTGCTTTGTCGAAATGTCTGAGAGCGAGAGTTCGCCGTTCCTTTGTTCCGCGACGAACGTATCACCGTAAACATCTAACGCGGACTTTCGGTTAGCAAGCACGTACTTTTTCTGCTTTAGGTCGAATAGACCAACGGCCGCGCCTTTGACCGGGCGTACAGCAACGTAATCTCCCAAGTGTGCAGGCGTAAAGATCATTCCGCCGAGCTCGAATTGGTCCAATCGTTCGCCTTGCGGAAAACTGAAAATGCCCGCTTTCGTGTTGTCGTCGCCGGTCACGCCGATCACCTTATTCGGCGAAAGAAAGCCCATGGCTCCAAGCAAAAGACGCTTCACGTTGTCACTGAGCTTCAGCGGACGCATAGTAGTCAAATCCAGGGCGAGAGTTTCAGTCGAACTTCCTCGCCTGCCGACTATCAGATATCGCGAGTCAGGCGAATACTGCATTCGGAGAGCTCCGACTTCGTTCGCGACGATCAACGATTTCGACAGCTGCCACGAAAATACTTCCCAGCTTGTCGGCACAAAGAATTTCTTTTCTCTGAACACCTCTTCATTTGTCGAAACATCATAGACAACAAGGTCGGCGTCATAACTATAAACGGCAGCATACTTACCATCCGGCGAAACAAAGGTTTGCCAATAGCCGCTGCGAATCGCCAGTTCACGTGTCGAAACAAGCGACCTATCGACAATATTCCATCGCTGAATGCGTAAGTTCTCGTTAGATACAACTATTTCACGCGAGTCTGGCGAAAAATTCGCGGCATACGCTTCTTCGGCATCGATCCGAAACACGATTGCCAGCGGCTCACGAGTTAAGATTGTGATCGTTGAGCTATCCTGCACCAAGATGTATTTGCCGTCTGGGCTGAAGCGAAGATGATCGATCTCCGGCCTAAGCGGAGGCAGTTGGCGTCGAAGAGCTAATCCTGAGCCCAAGGATTCCGGCAACGATGGCAGCGAGAAATTGATCACCGTATTTTGCCAGGTCTCAAAGACCTTTGCACGGCCTTCCGGTAGTTTTTCGAAGCATTTCGGGTTCTGTTTTTTGATCGCCTCCAGCATTTCCGAAAGACGTTCATCAGCTGGCCGACTTCTCGAGAGGAAGAAAGAAACAAAGCCGCCCCGCTCTTTTGCTCTCGTCAAACGGCGCCAAAAGGTTGTCATCGCGTTAGCGTCGTATCCGGCCGCGTAAATCGCATAAACGCCAACCTGATCGGCTTCGAGCTGTTGGTTGTCCTCGTGGTCATCCGAAAACGTTACGCGCTTGGTCCGCCAAGCCTCGATGAGTCGATTATATTTTTCGACTACGTCTCGGCGATCGGAAAAACTCGTGACGCCGAGCAATTGCTTGAAATATCGCGAATAATCGATCGCTCCATGCCGCACCGCGGCGTGACCGAGTTCATGACCAATAACAGCTGCAAGCTCGTCCTCACTGCGAACGAAACTGATCATCTTTCGGGTTATGAAGATGCGGCCTCCAGCCATCGCAAATGCGTTGGTCGTCGGAATGTCGGCGATTACTACGCGGTACTTTATTCCACTAGGAGGTAAATGCACCGTCAATCGATCAGCGATCCGCTGCACGTACGCTGTCAGCTCCTCGGTAGGTAGAACTCGATAGGTCCGCTCTACCTGTTCCGCGATCGCGTCTCCAAGAAACATTTCCTGCTCCGGCGTGAATGAGTTCGAAATGTTGTTGTTAAAAACCAACTTCGGAGCGACACACTCCTGAGCAGAAATTCCTAGGGCCAGAAACAAGATGCAGGTCAATGGTAGTAGATATAATTTCTTCATGGAAGCACGTCCTGTATTGTTTTTGTTGTGATTGTAACAGAACATTGTTAACCGGTAGAACAAAAAAAGGCGACCGAGATACCGGTCGCCTAATAAGTGAAGATCTTTGTGGTGGCGGGGGGGAGACTTGAACTCCCGACCTCGGGGTTATGAATCCCGCGCTCTAACCAGCTGAGCTACCCAGCCACGAATAAAAGATTATAGGCGCCGAAAATAAAAAATCAAAGGCGCAAATCGCTTACTCATTCGGTTCATAAGCGCATATCATAGTAGATGATGTCACGATCGGTTCGGTTTCGTGCAACGGGAGCGGTCGACGGTTCGTCATACATAGACTATGTTTTGTGCCAGAATATGCTCAATTGTATTGATCGCAGCGACGGCTGTCTCGGCTCAGGCTGTTCGTAAACCGGCGACTCAGGCGTTTCGAACGATCAACGTAATTTCTGAGCCTGGAGCGAAGGTCTGGCTCGATGGCGTTTATTTTGGCAAGGTCGCGGGAGATGGCAATCTCACGATCAAGACCGTTACTGCGGGTGCGCATAAGCTCAAATTACGGCTCGACGGCTACGGTCCCAAAGAGCAGGCGATCACGGCCGTGCAGCGTGGCGATGTGACCGTTTCGCTCGCAAATACCACCGACAAGGCCGAACTCGCATATCAAGAGGCCGAGCGGCTCGCTCTCGAAGATCGCGAAAAGGCCGTCGCAAAGTTCAAACAGGCCATCGAATTGCGGCCAAACTTCCCTGACGCATATCTCGCGATGGCACGCGTTCAGATCGAAGCCGACGAGCTCGACGAAGCTCTCGATTCGATCACCACTGCTCGAAAACAGCGTCCCGCCTTCGCCGAGGCATCGGCGGTCGAAGGCCGCATTCATAAAGAGCTCGGCGATGACGAAAAGGCGATCGCCGCGTTCAAACGTGCGATCACGGAGGGCAAAGGCTTCCAGCCCGAGGCCTACACGGGACTTGGTTTGTTCTACAAAGCCAAGGCAGAGGCCGAAGACGAGAGCAACTCCGACAACAAAGATGCAATGTTCGCCGAGGCGACGAAGAATCTCAGGGTCGCACTCAAACAGCTATCCGGCGCGCCCGACGCCGTCGTTATCTACCAACTCCTAGGCCTCGCTTACGAACGCAACGGCAAGAACGCCGAAGCCATCGCCGTTTACGAAGAGTTCCTCCGCATCTTCCCCGACACGCCCGAAGCAACATCGGTCCGTTCATTCATCGTTCAACTCAAGAAATCGGAAATGTAATAGTTGCTGCCGCGGAGCCTTGGTGTGAATGTAGCCGTGGGTGAAAACCCACGGAATGTTGGATGAGCGAAACATCGCGTCGCGGAGCGACGGTTGGATCATCCGTCGCGTTTCTCAATCGACGCTAACGCGACGGGGAATTTCCGTGCACCTTGTCCGTGGGTTATCACCCACGGCTACAATCAGGCGTCGCGATGCGACGAAAAGCGAGTGCACAAATAAACCTGCAAATAAACCTGCATTCCCGCTGATCGGGTGTAAGATAGTCTCAAATGTACAGACTTGATCTTCCAACGCCAAAGAATCGCAGAATCGAATGTCTGACCCCAATCTTCACATTCTTCATATGGGACGAATAGACTGCAATTACCATGGAGTCACTGGACTCACTTTCGCTTGCTCTCATATTGGGCAAGATATATTAGGTCGAAGAAAGAGCGGCAAAGTCATTCTTGTCGAATTTCCTGACAACTCAGATATTGACCCGAAATTTAGATTTTCTCTATTTCTAAATTACTGTCGGAAATGTGCGTGTGAGTTTGGATTTCCTGATTCCAACGCCTCAATGGAACAGAATCGATTCGACGGAATGTATGAAAAGGGGTTTGTGCCGGTTTGCTTTCAGTGCCTGACTGAGCTAAATGCATGAATTGGGGTCACATGAATTGGTGAATTGGGGTCATGAATTGGGGTCAGACATGCGATTATGCGATTCTAGTGTTAGGATGCTCATATGGCAAGGAAACCTCGTATTGAACTCGAAGGCGGTTTGTATCATGTGATCGCGCGGGGTAATGCTCGGCAGGATATTTTTCATTCGCGGGAAGATCAGCAGAAGTTTATCTCGCTACTTGAAAAGGCGAAACACAAGCTCGGGTTCTATCTCTACGCGTATTGTCTAATGACGAACCATCTGCACTTGTTGATCGAACGGCGGTCGGAAACGATCGGCCGCACGATGCAGCGTGTGCTGACGGGGTACAGCCAATACTATAACAAGCGTTATCACAAGGTCGGGCATGTGTTCCAAGGCCGCCATAAGTCGATACTTTGCCAGAGCGATCCGTATCTCGCGAAGCTGGTTCGGTATATTCACTTGAATCCTGTTAAGGCGAATATGGTCGCCAGTGCCGACGAATACGAGTTCAGCAGCCACCGAGCGTACCTCGGCATCGAACCTTACGGAATTGTGGATGTCGACCCCGTGCTTCGGCGTTTTGGGCCGCAGAAAAAACGTGCTCACGAACGATATGCCGCCTTTATGCTCGCGGCGATCGATGAACCCGACGACGATATCGCTGCATTTTACGCAGGTAATGGCGAGATCATCGGCACGGACGAGTTCGTCGACGAAACCATCCATCGGATGGGCGAGGTCGATAAATGGGCGAGCAAGCACAGGAACGTGACGCGGTTCGACGCCGAGATCCTACTGTCTGTCATCGAGGAAGTATTCGAAATGCAGCGAGAATATTTCTTTGGCTCGGGCAAGAACTCGCGTATCATTATGGCGAAAGAGGCCTTTCTGCTCATTGGCAAAGAGTCAGGCGCAAGCATCACCGAAATGTCGAAGATCGTCGGGCTCGACCAGTCAAATGCCAGCCGACGCCACGATGCCGCCCGGTCGAAGTTGGAGTCAAACGGTGATTTCGCCGCGACAAAACAAAG
>CALMPJ010000160.1 GCA_937871585.1 uncultured Acidobacteriota bacterium
TTCGGCATGACCTCGTCGTAAACAGCTTCGAAATCAAATCCGAAACTCCCGTCCTTAGCCTCCATTCGCGACAACATCTTGCCGCCGGCACGTAGATCATTCTCCGCCCGCGGACAACACCAATCATTGTTCGCAAAGTTCCAATTAACAATATGCTCTGGATTCGTGTACCTATCCCAGACTGTTTCGATACTCTCGTTGATGGTCGCTTCGACCGCGATCTTAGATTTGCTCATAGATTTTTTGGATCCTTAATGATGGTCGCCCGAAGCGGCTCCGTCGGGGCCGTGATATATCTCGCTGCCTGTGGCTTTGAACTCGGCGGCCTTTGCTGACATTCCGACTGCGAGGGCTTTTTCGGCTTCGATGTTTTGCGATTCGGCGTATTCGCGGACGTCCTGCGTGATCTTCATCGAGCAGAAATGCGGGCCGCACATTGAGCAGAAATGGGCGAGCTTTGCGCCCTCGGCAGGAAGCGTTTCGTCGTGAAACTCTTTCGCTTTCTCAGGATCGAGGCCGAGGTTGAATTGATCTTCCCAGCGGAACTCGAAGCGTGCTTTTGAAAGAGCGTTATCGCGATACTGAGCACCGGGATGGCCTTTCGCGAGGTCGGCAGCGTGGGCGGCGAGTTTGTATGTGATCACGCCTTCCTTCACGTCCTGCTTGTTAGGCAAACCGAGATGTTCCTTTGGTGTTACATAACAAAGCATCGCAGTGCCGAACCAACCGATCATTGCGGCTCCGATGCCCGACGTGATGTGGTCGTAGCCGGGAGCGATGTCGGTCGTGAGCGGGCCGAGCGTGTAGAACGGAGCTTCGCCGCAGACCTCGAGCTGCTTGTCCATGTTCTCTTTGATCAGATGCATCGGCACGTGGCCGGGGCCTTCGATCATAGTCTGGCAATCCATTTCCCACGCGATCTTGGTCAGCTCGCCAAGCGTGTCGAGCTCGGCAAACTGAGCTTCGTCATTCGCATCCGCGATCGAGCCGGGACGCAAACCGTCACCTAGCGAGAACGCCACGTCGTACGTCGCCATGATCTCGCAGATCTCTCTAAACCTTGTGTACAGAAAACTCTCTTCATGATGAGCGAGACACCATTTGGCCATTATCGAACCGCCGCGAGAGACAATTCCCGTAGTGCGTTTCGCCGTCATCGGAATGTATGGCAGACGAACGCCCGCGTGGATCGTGAAGTAATCTACGCCCTGTTCAGCCTGTTCGATAAGCGTGTCGCGGTAGATCTCCCAAGTAAGATCTTCGGCTTTTCCATTTACTTTTTCGAGAGCCTGATAGATCGGTACCGTTCCGATCGGCACCGGCGAATTTCGCAATATCCATTCGCGCGTCGCGTGAATATTCTTGCCGGTCGAGAGGTCCATCACCGTGTCGGCTCCCCACAGCGTTGACCAACGCATCTTATCGACCTCTTCCTCGATGCTGGACGCTACAGCACTGTTTCCAATGTTTGCGTTGATCTTGACGAGGAAATTACGGCCGATGGCCATCGGTTCGGATTCGGGATGATTGATGTTGTTCGGAATGATCGCACGGCCGCGAGCGACCTCGTCGCGGACGAATTCGGGCGTGACGAACGATGGTATCGACGCTCCGAATGACTCACCTTTGTGCTGGTGATTGATAGACGAACGATCGCTGCGTTCGGCCTGCGTGAGTTTATCGAACTCGGCCTGGCGTCCAAGATTTTCGCGAATAGCCACGTATTCCATCTCCGGCGTGATGATGCCTTTGCGGGCGTAGTGCATTTGCGTGACACACGCACCATTCTTAGCTCGCAGCGGAGCACGCTTGAGGCCTGGGAATTCCTCAAGAGTGCCGTTGTCCTTAATGCGCGCGATGTCCTCGGCCCCTTTTGTGAGATAGCCGTTGTCCTGCGGCAAGACCTCGCGGCCTTCGTATTCTTCGACGTCGCCGCGAGCGATGATCCAATCCCGACGCAGCGCCGGCAAACCGTCGCGAACGTCATGCCGCGAACTCGGATCGGTCCACGGCCCGCTCGTGTCATAAACACGAACCGGCGGATTCTCTACGATCGTGCCGTCCATCTCGCGCGACGGCGACAGAGATATTTCACGAAACGGCACTCGCAGCGAGCCCGATTCGACATAAGTTTTTTGCGACGCAGGCAATTTCACCTGATCGCTCGATTGTTCATTGATAGACATTCTGATTCTCCCTTCGTCGGTATTATCCGCATCAGGTTCAAAGGATATCGCCCGCGTCAGGCAGATCTCAGCCGCTGCGATACGGCCCTCCCGAAACTCTTGGTGCACTGTCGATTGTAGTTGAAAGTGAGCCGACAATCGAGTTTGAATGAGGGTCTGATTTACAACCTTTCGTCTAGTTCGATATACTAAGTAGTGTTTACTAACGTTTAACGCACGGCTGGCAAGGTCTTATGAAAAAGCTGGTTCTTGGCATAATTTCGGTATTTCTCACTCAGCTCATTTTCGTCGCCTACAACTGGACGGGCGATGAGTTGGCGGCTGATGTCGGCCGTGTCAGCGAATACAAGATCGAAACTGAGCCATGGCCAGTGATACGTACCGTGCGTCCGCCATATCCGGAAACGATCGCACTTGCGGGTGAACAGCCACAACACGATGAAACTCGTAATGTTCAGCCGGTCGTCATCGCGACTTCGGTAAAAACGCCGCCCAAGGCCGAGCGGCGAACCACGCTGATCAAAAACGACGTTACCTTCAAACCGACCGTAATTACTTATAGCAATGTTCCTGTCACTTTCTCGGAAAGGCCGCAAATCGCAGCTGCTCCGGCTACCGAACGCATCCAGACCCTCTCGGCCCAGCCAGTGACCAAGAAGAAGCGTTCGCTCATCCAAAAAACCGGCTCGGTTATCAAAAAGCCATTCGTCTGGATCAAGAACCTCGTCGCCAAGATCGACTAAGGTTGCTTGATCGATGTTTTCATTCGATCGACGTCAAAAGCATACGCGGTCTGATTCTCGCTTATCATTAGAAGCCTGTCGCCCGCTAGATTGAATCTTGAAAACACGACGCCGCTATCCAGATTGAGTTCGCTGACTTTCCCACCGGAATCGAGATCGTGAACTGTGACATTACCCAAGAAGTCCTCGATCAGCAAAAGATCCCGCGTTGGATTGAGCGCCATATCGACGCCAAAAAATCGATGCCGAAGATCGCCGGTTTTGAGTGAAAATACCAAAACGCGGCCTTCAGAATCGTACATCGCGAGCCAGTCACGTTCCGATTGTCCGGAGTTTACTCGAAACGAACCGTTGCCGGATTCGATGAAAACGGTAGCGATGCTTTTGCCTTCAAACGCATCGATGACCTCGACCATCGTATCGCCGGCCTTGTTACCGAGGGCGTCAGCCTTTGACTTGAGTGTAGGATCTTCCTTTACGCGAGCTTTGCCGATCTCCGAACTCAATGGCCAATAAAGCATTAGCCGCCCTGAATAACTGTGAAATGTGTGACGCGGAACGGCGCCTTTGAAATCGCGTGTCCAAATGACCTTGTTGTCGATAAAGTCCTTGAGCTCGAAGGTCACGTTACTGGTGAGCTTGATCTCTTCTCTTACCGAATGAGGCAACTCGTTTGCCGCCCTTGCTTCGAATTCGTCCCGCTCAGGCTCTTTCTGCGTCTTGATCTTAGTTCTGGTCAATAGGAATCTGCCGTGCTGGCGTACACCAGATTCGGGAATCTCTCGAATTGCCGTAGCCGCACCGTTCGAGGCCGTTAACAACGCAAGCATCGCTTTGTCCGTGCCGTACGTATCGAACTGAGCAACACCGTTTCCGCGACCGTCAACGATGCCACCCCAAAAACCGCGCGTGAACATTTTTCGTTCGCCGGTATCGAGACTCCACATGCCGCCGCGAGTCTTTGTTGACAGCATCAGCCATTTTAGATCGTCCGAAACGCCGGAACCTTGGAATCTGGTCAACGGGCTCGATGGCAGATCGACATCGGCAATATCAGCTCCGTTTTCCTTGTTTTTGATCTCTTGTTCAGAGAACTTTCTAAGCAAGATCTTGCCGCTTACCGATTCGAACGCCATAATGTCGCCCCATACACCAACGTCTTTCTTGTTCATTCCGGCGGCGATCGAATTTCCACGTATGTCGAAAACTCCCATCGGCGAATTCATCATTGGCTTTATCACAACAAAATTCGGATCACCGGTCGGCGAGATCGCTTCGCCGCCAAATGTCAATTTGGTCAGCCGCTTGCCGTCCGGAAATGAGAAGACACCGCCGCTTTCGAGCTTTGGTTCGGTCGTGCCGATTATCTTGTCCGGTGCGATGAACGAGAATGGACGGCCCGCGACTTTCTTAAGATCGCCGCCCAAACCCTGTTCTTTCATCGATGTGAGGTCGACAGAAGTAGCAGTGTTCTCCGACCCTGCGACGGTCAAGCCGTCGACCTTGAATCTGAATCGAAACTTATTCGAACGGCTAAAAACCGCGTATCGTGAGTCCGGCGAGAATCCGATCCTGAAAAAGCCGGTCGCGAGATCCTCGTCTTCAACGGAACCGAACGATTGACTGCCGATCTGCCACAGAAAGATCTCTAGACCGTCGAATTCATAAAACTTTTCCTTCTTGAACACGCGCTGGCCAGTTCGCGTATCGATAATGGCGATAGCTCCTGAGTAATCAACGCAGGCGAGAAAGTTGCCGTCCGGCGAAAGGTCGTTCTCAAGGCAATTGCTGCGAACGACCACTTCGCGGATGGACACCGCCTCTTTCCGTTCGAGGTTCCAACGTTCAAACCGAAGATCATCTGTTAAAAAGACAAGTTCGGTGTTGTTCGACGCGAATGACGCTTTCCGAATATTCTCGACCGAAGCCTGAAAAAGAACACTCATTCCCTCGCGCTTGATCACCGATATTGACGTGTCGTCAATTGCATATAGAAAGCGTCCGTCTGAGCTAAACTCGATACGCTTGACGTCTGAGCGGAGTTTTGGAGCGAGTTCACGCTTCCATAGAAGGCCCGGAACATTCGCCGCCCGAGCTGCATTTCGTGCTCCGACAACTCCGGCTTGCCACGCAGTGAATGCAGCCGTTTGTTTTGCATCACGCCCCTCGCGACATGCGGCGGGGAGCTTTGCCGTCGATTGAGCGATCTCGCGAAGCCGTTTCTGAGCGGGCTTTGTTTTACCGAACAGGTCGCTGAACCAACTGCCCGTCTTGCCCTCGCTCTCGGTCAACCTGTCATAGAATGAGAACGACGCATCAGGATCATAGCCGGCCGCCACTCCCGCAAAAAAGCCGATCTGATCGGCTTCGATCTGCTGCTCGTCTTCGTGGCTGCTTCGCGAGCGGACGTTCTTTGTACGAGCTTTTTCAATAAGCTGATTGTATTTGTCGATGATATCCTTGCGGTCGCCGACCGACTTTACATCCAATATCTTCGACATTGCAATCGAAAGGTCGATCGTGCCGTGGCGGACCACTCCGTGGCCTAGCTCGTGGCCGATCACAAAAGCAAGTTCATCTTCGCTGTTCGCAAACGCTACCAGTTTTCGCGAAATGAAAACGTGCCCGCCGGGAATGTTGAACGCATTGGCGTCCGGATAATCGATCAAATGGAAAGTGAACTTGATACCTGAATCCGGAAGATGCCGGATCAGTCTTTGCCCAATGTTGTTTAAATAAGCGAGCAATTCCGGATCTCGTATCTGCCGGAATTCTCCCGCAAAGCTCTGTAGCGTCAATTCACCGAGGATCATTTCCTGCTCCGCTGTGAACAGGTTTCCTTTGTTCGTATTTGCGACGATTTTCGGCGGATCGCAGGTCTGGGCTGACATTGAGATCGTACCGAATATGAAAAGAAGTGCGGCGGTAAAGATAAGCGATCTATGCGTAAACAATGGGTGAAACAACGGCATAATCCTCTCCTGAGATTGTAGAAATGTGTAATTGCGAACTGAGCAATACTACCACTTTGATCAACAATTATCGAGAGTTAACTTTTGTCGCAATAGCCCTGATTAGTCTCGTCCATTTCTGCAACCCAACGCAAAAAGCTGTCTTCGTAAACCAGCCAATGCGGTCTGCGGGTTTTACGGATAGTGATGCGTCGCGTGGCTTCGAGAGTCCCGTCCTCGCACAGGGCGATCAACGTACTTCTCGATGGCGTAGGAATGATTACTCGGTGAACGCGTAAATGGCGTTCGATCTCAGAAAGACGAAGCTTCGTCCGAGGTGCCAAATCCAATAATCGTTTTGCAGTAATTTTGTCTTTCGTGTATTTCATCTGAATTTTCAACTCGCATTATGTTCGTCGTGAATGGCCAAATAAGAGAACGCCGTAAGTCACTGGGTATACGGCACATAGCAAAAATACTCCCAATCCTTAGCACAATGGATTCCATTTCGCATTCCGTTGCCATAATCTAGAAGCTGTCGGGCGAGATGCCAAGTGGCAGATCAAGCATTGGAGAACCGCTGCCCTCAAATCGTCCGACTGTTATATATTATCAAACATAAGGCAGACTTGCAACAATGAAACACATTTCTAAACTCGACGTTTCAAAAGCCGCGGCGATCATTCATATCTTCGAGACTGGCAAACCGTTCGGCGATTACGCGGCGTGCGTGGTGCTGGATGACGGTGCGGGAATTTCTTACGGCATTTCGCAGTTCACACATCGTTCGGGATCGCTGTGCGCGGTCGTTGAACGCTATATAAAACTCGGCGGCATCGTCGGATCGGCAGTGATGTTGGAGAACCTTGCGACGCTTCGCAGCACGACTGCGGCGTCGATCACCAAACTTGCGGGAAACGCTGCGATGAAGAAAGCGTTAAAGGCCGCCGCCGTTACTCGCGAGATGAAACAGGCTCAGCACGACGTGATGACGGCGATGTACCTCAAGCCGGCGATGGCCGTTTGTGAGCGATTTGGATTCACTACGCCCTTGGCGTTGGCTGTGGTTTACGATTCGATCGTTCACGGTTCGTTCAATCGAGTGGCTCGCACGGTCAGCGTTCCGACCAAGAATGAGCGCGAATGGATCACCGAATATGTCCGCCGCCGGGATGCGTGGCTACAGAGTATTCCGCGGTTGAACAAGACACGCTACCGCACCACATTCTTTCTCTCGCAGATCGCGATCTCGAATTGGGAATTGCGGTTGCCGATGAATGTCCACGGTTTTCGATTGACCGACGAACATTTTGCCGAGCTTTCGCCAACGGAGACTGTGTCCCGCAAATTACCTGCCGCGACAACCACACAATCGCAGACAACCACAGTAAGCACACCTAAAAACACACAGGCTCCGTCGTCGATCTACGAAACTGCGACTGCGGCGTTCGACAAGGTCGATGGCGTAGTAAGCGGCGTAGTGACGCGGACCGACCGAGCAAAATCACTCTGGGCCAGCGTCGGCGGCACGTTGTGGCAGATGCTTTGGGCCGTATTTGGCTTTGTTGCTGGTCTGCCGCGAGAGGTTTGGATCACCGTCGCCGTCATCGCCGGCGTACTGACGGCAATGTATCTGTACAGACAGATATGTTTGGGACGCATACGCGAAGGAACACAATTATGAACGACACAAAGAACATTTTGCTCGCATGGACGAGCACACTCGGAACTTTTTTGGCTTCGGTCGAGAGCTACCAACTAGTAACCGCGATAATTCTACCGGTTCTGTTTTTCGCGATCGGCAAAACGGTAGATGTGGCCCTGCAGATCTATTTGAATGCACGAAAAGGAGACGACAAATGATGACACAGACAAAGATCATTATCGCCTTGGCTATATCACTGGCGGCTTCGATCGCGATCTCGACCGTCTGGTCGAATCACAAGATCACCGGCCTCGAACGCCGTGCCGAAGACGCGATCATTAATGCGGACAAGCTCGAGCATCAGGCTATCGAATCGGAAAAACATGCCGATGAATACAAACAGAAACTCGAATATCTCGAATCGCAAGCCGATGCGATCAGATCACAAGCAAGGAGACAAGATGAAAAATTACAGAAAACTACTACTAACGTTCGCGATGCTCGCCGCAATGTCGAGCGTGTTCGCGGCACAAAACAAGCCGACGCGGACGAACGACAACTCTGCGAACAACTCGCCGAACTCGGCTACGGTTGCTAAGAAAAGCGATGTAATTTCAGCCTGTTCAAACGCGGTCCTCGATCTCAAGGCGACGCGAAACTTGGTCGCGGCACTCGAAGTCGATAATACGGAACTGAACGAACGTCTCACGACCGAACGCCAAATGACCGCGACTTTGACCGAGTTGAATACCGCTCGAAAGTCCGAGAACGAAGCTCTCCGAACGGTGGTCGCTGCAAAGGACGAAACCATCGCCGCAAAAAACTCGGCAATTGATTCGCAAGCCAAACTGATCGAGAACCTGAAGCGAAAACGCTCGTCCGTTCTTGGCAGCCTCGGAAAAGTCATAGCCGGTGCCGCCGCCGCATTGATCCTCGTCAGATGAACGAGGAACGAGAACTACAACGCCCACACGATGATTTCAGCAAATGGCTCAAGGCGGACAATTCGAAACTGAATTGGGACGCAAAACACCTGCGACACATCATCACCAAACTAGACGAAGTGTCGCTCGGGATCTGCAAACGACTGATGATATTTTTGCCGCCGCGACATGGAAAGAGCGAGCTTGTTACGATGCGATATGTCGCTTGGCGAATCGCTGTCGATCCCACACTTAACGTCATCGTCGGCAGTTACAACCAGAAGCTTGCGAACGGATTCTCTCGTCGCATCAAGCAGATCGTCGGCGAATTCCGCACTATCGCAGCAGATCGTAGGGCCATTGACGAATGGGAAACCACAGAACGTGGCGGCGTTAAAGCCGTTGGTATCGGTGCCGGAATTACGGGCTTTGGAGGCAAACTAGTCGTCATTGACGACCCAGTGAAAAGCCGCAGCCATGCTGAAAGTATTGTTCGTCGCGAAGGTCTGTGGGATTGGTTCAACGACGACATTTACACGCGGCTCGAACCGGACGCGACCGTGATCATCATCCAAA
Source organism: uncultured Acidobacteriota bacterium (assembly GCA_937871585.1). Classification (GTDB taxonomy): domain Bacteria; phylum Acidobacteriota; class Blastocatellia; order Pyrinomonadales; family Pyrinomonadaceae; genus OLB17. The sequence continues at coordinate 9,025 of CALMPJ010000160.1, forward strand.
CCCGCTGGCACGAAGACGACCTCGCCGGGCGTTTGCTCGGACGCGAACAC
>CALMPJ010000161.1 GCA_937871585.1 uncultured Acidobacteriota bacterium
TGGTACGAGGGTTTCCGGCCGGGCATACGGGAGCATTCCCAGTAAGCGGACGGCGCCTGAGGTGATCGAGAAGCCGCACCGTGAAGTACATGATGTAACCGCCGTTGATCGTGAACCTTGTGTTGATGGTCGAACGTAAGTTGAAGTTCAAAAACCTCGAATCCGAATAACCGCTCGATTCGATCAAGTAAATGTTGCCCTGAGTAGCATCCGGACGCAAAGCCTGTACCTGAGCCGTCGTAAGGCCCGATGGGCACACAGCTAAGCTTGGACAAACCGGTGCATTGATATTACGCGTACGCAGAGTGTGTAGCGAACGCGATTGCGTATAGGTCGCGCTGAAAACCGTCTTTGCGTTGATCTGTCGTTCAACACTTACGGCCGCCTGCATGGAATACGGAGCGTTGAGATCCGTTGCAATGCGGTATGGAATGCTCGCAAGCGGCGTGACCGCGCTAAGCTGAGCCGCAGTCGGAACATTTGTCACTCCGTTCAAGGTAAAGACCGCTTGACCAAGGATGTTCGAAGTGTTTTGTGTTACCAAATAGGTCAACTGAGAAACGCCATCTTGACGTCTTGCCCGCAGGGTCTGCCCTTCGTTAAATCTATCGTAAAAGATGCCAAAGCCACCACGGAACACGGTCTTTGGAGCCTTTGCACCACCTGCGCCCGGCGACCATGCAAATCCAAATCGCGGAGCAAAGTTAGCATTGCTTGAGATATTCGACTGGTTCTCGTAACGAAGTCCAAAGCTCAATGTTAGATCCTGACGGACTTTCCAGTCGTCTGTAATAAACGGGCTTATATCGAACTGGCTGACCTCTGCAACCGGATTTCCGGTCGTCAGGCTGAACTGGTTTGGGTTGTAACGCGGATCAGGATTGCCAAGCAATTTCTGGCGATATTGGTTGATCGAACTCACGAAAAAGTCGTCCGCCGTGTTGGTCGGTGTTCCATTGTTATCCAAGAAACCTGAGAACGTAAACGAACCTCCATAGCCTGATTCCGAACGATCTTCGATCGAAACACCACGAAGCCTGACACCAAATTTGATGCCGTGCTCGCCGCCTTTGCCAAGCGAAGTGGTCGTTGTGTTGTTGATTTCCCAGCGCTTCGATTTGTTATAGCTCATTCCAACCTGAGCACCGCCGCCTGTGAAAGCACTCGATACATTGATAGTCGGGATCGAATTGTCGCCAACCTGCTCACGATCGTTGGTCTCGAATGAGAACCTTGTTTCATTTACGGTTTTGGCATTAAGTATCGCAGTTTCAGTTACTCGAAATTCATGCGACGTGTTCGTGCTTTCCGAAGCACGCGACAAAAGTGAGAAACCACCAACGCCCTGGTTCTCGGAAGTGTTACGGGAAAAGTTGTACCGAGCAACCACTGTATTGTTGTCGTTGATCGCGAAATCCACTCTCGGCCCCACAGAGATTCGTCTAGTTGGCACCGTAACATCTTGATTGAAGTTAACGACATTAAGGCCTTGATCAAGGATCGTAGCCGAGATCACCGAGTTCTCATCACGATCATTCTTGTTGAAATCGACAAAGTACGAAGCCTTCTTCGCTTTGATCGGACCACTAACAAAACCGCCGTAGTTGCGAACTTGGCTCGGTGCTCGATTAGCTGCGAATGGATTTCGCGAATTCAGACTCTCGTCATTGAAGTTAAAATTTGCGCCGCCACGAAACTTGTCATATCCCGGCTTGGTCAGCACGTCAATACGGCCAAAACCGATGCGGTCGAATTCTGCTGAGAAAGGATTCTGATTAATTCGGATCTCGCGGATCGCGTCTTTAGGCGGCATACGGCCACCCGAGAATCCGTCGATGCTGATCTGTCCGCCGTCAGGGCCTGCTGACGAGCCTGCAAGAGCCTGCAATGCAGCTTCGAGTTCGTCGGGATCGTCAGGCAGCGAATCGAGGTCTTTGCCTTTGAGAACCGTGGCACTTGCATTACTGTCAGCGTCGTTCGAAATTGTCTCTCCGACCGCGACATCTAGTGTTTCCTCAACGCCCGAAACCGTCAGAACGACAATTAGTTCACTCTTTTCATTCGCCGTAACATCAACGTCAGCGTTCTCATAAAGTGCGAACTTTGGCGCGATAGCTTTGACCGTGTATTTTCCGACCGTAAGTCCTGTAATGTTGAATTCGCCGCGAGCATTGCTGATCGACTGCTTTTGCTTGCCTGTGCTATCGATCGCGGTAACAGTCGCTCCAACTACTACTGCTCCGAGCGAGTCTGTCACTTGTCCAGCTATGCTGCCGCTCGACTGCGCGATGGCCGCAGTTGCCGAAAATGCTAGCACCAATATTGCTATATATGAATTATAAAAAAATCGCATGATCACTCTTCCTAATAAAAAACACCGCAGAGAGTCGATTTGAGACATCCCCGCGGAATTGCATTACTGCATACTAAATCCGTCCAATCCCGGAATATTGAGTCCGGGCTGAGCATTTCTGCCGCCGCCTGGAGCAGCTCCCAGTGCGGCACGCATCTCCGCGATCCTTACAAACGGCTCAACGCCTGCAAGTAGCTTTATAGCTCTGATCTTCTCTTCCGGCTTCGTCTTTGAACTCGAAACGGCGATCATATCGCCCACTTTGAGGTCAGCAGCTCCGATCGTCGGAAAACGCTCAAGCATTTCGTCGATACCGCCACGCGGGCCGCCGCCCATGCCTCCCATTCCGCCGGGTCGTTGGCCGCCTTGTCCGGCTGGCTGACCACCGGCCGGAGGGCCGCCCGCTCCGGGTGCAGCACCGCCGGGACCGCCTTGTGCAGTTGGGCCACCAGCAAGCCGCTCGGCAAATTCGGGAGGAAACCTCTTCATTGTCGATGCCGAGGCAAACGAAACTGTAATGTCTTTCTTCGAAATACGATCAGTAATGACAACTTCGTTATTTGCCGCATCGATCGTCTTTACGACTCCGACGACTTGCTGAAATGCTCCGGTGAGGATCTCTTCGGCCGTAAAACTTGTTCCATCCGCACTGCGATCACCTTTTGCTCGGATGCTATCGCCAACAGCGAGATCGGCGAACGTGCCAACCTTTGCATCAGAAAACTTAAAAGACTCGGTTGAGTACCGGCGAAACGTCGCGTCAGCCTTCGGGGTCATTACAGTTTTCGTCGATGCCATCATTCCCGGAACGTCGATCGTAACTTGATTCGTTTGAGCATTGATCGCCGAGATCGTACCGGAAATGCCGCGTGTTCGCCATTCAGCCGCTTCCTTGGCATTCTTTTGAGCGATATCCGATTTCGACATTAAGTAGACGCGGATCGCAGGAACGGTCTTACCATCCGCCGACGGAAATCCGCTCACGAGTAACTTATCTCCAACAGAAATATCTGCCAAGGTCGACGGCGTCATCTTCTTTGGGTCGTCCGCGGCAGCTTTCTTGAATTCTGTCTTCTCAGAGATCGTTGCCGAGATCTCACCGGCCGCGGTCTTGACGTTGATCGACGACGCGTCAACGGCGACAACGTCGCCACTGATCATTCTTGGCTTGACCGTGTCGGTACCTTGACCGTATACGATCGTCATCGAGCCAATAACAATAATTCCAAATAAGAATGAAAAGGTGCTTTTAAGCATTTACGTCCCTCAATTATTCAGTATGTTCGAAAAGTAAGTTGTAAACGTACGAGCTCCGGCATTGGATCCTACGAACAATACTAAGACGAAGATTCTATCAGGAAGGTTCCCAGCTGATTGTAAAGAAATGTAAAATAATGCAATTAACTGACTTACGGCATTTCCGCGATTCCCTGGCGAATCGTATTTACCGCTGGCGAAGCTATTCGTTTTGAATCAGATCGTGCGGTCAAAACCAGTCCGATCCCTACAGCAAAGATCGTAAACAGAGCAAGCATCCAAACGTATGGCAGCGAGAGAAGTATCGTCCAGAACAGCACGCCGGATACGACGGCAAGGGTTTCTGAACGGTTATTTGAAGGAAAGAAACGCTTCTGTATGATCTTGCCAACGGTTACTTGTAAAGACACTCGGCCAAACAAATAGCCAAACAGGAAAAGAAGTATCACCATGGCTCCGACCGTTGCACTTAGAAGGGTCGGCAGCCAAACCGCGGCAAATATCATCAATATCAAGCCAAGCAAGAATCCGCCGGCTCCGATCGCACACACCTTTACGAATGAAAGTTGGATCTTAGAAACGGAACGGCTGACGGCACCGGGAGCGATCGTCATTACGACAAGCGAAAAAATAAACCAGAGCAGGGCGACAACAATGCGCTGAACGAAGTAGCTTATCGACAATGTTGGAGAAAATAACGTCGAAGGCTGCTGCGCATATCCTTTGATCTCGTCTTCGAGAACCCCGAACATCACTGTTTCTTTGCCTTCTTCGCGAAGCGGGATCTGACTCTTTGGCTTGTAACTTCCGCCAAATACTATGACATCGCCGCCGATATAAGCATTTTCTTCTTGAATGATATCGCCGCCGATCGTCGCCACGTCACCTTCAACGCGGCCTTCTACAATGACATCGCCGCCGATCGCAAGAACACCTTTCGCCTGTCGCTTGACGATAACGGCCTTACCAAACACATAAACTTCTTGCTCGGGAGCATTCTGTACGATAACTGTAGATTCATCATCCGAGATCGATATTTCTGGATTCGCAAACGAAACGGACGCGAACGCAACAACGAATATGGAGATTCGTAGAAGTAGGTTAATTCGAGAGTGTTGCTTAAAGAAGAGACGTTCGATGCTCACAAGTGTACCGAGGCCTCCGTTAGATCCGACGAAGTCGCACAAGCATGCGTCCCATCGAATAGAGTATTGGCACAGTTAAAATAGCCGGCAGTAGCAGCAGATAGTTCGCACCTTCGAGAGGAGCCGCGACATTACGCAACACGACTGAGAGGCCGATAAAGAAAGACGCCGTTACGCGAACAACGACGGCTACCACAGACGCGATCGCATCGAACGTTTTTGTCAGCCCTTGAAACATTCCCGACGCCTCGGCTCCCAACGCGAACAAACAGAATAAGGCCACTGTAGCGACAAGAAACAGTGCGTTAAATTGCTCACTCTTGTTCCGAAGGCCCGAAACATTGCTTTCGGCAGTAACCACGATCCGTTTCGCGAAATCCTTCGGCAGCGGTAGTTCTGGCGAACGGCCTACCTCGGATTCGAGCATCGAAAGGAAGCGTTTCTGAAGATTAAGCTCTGAGTTGCAATGCGGACAAACGGAAAGATGTTCGTCAACCATGCGCTCGCCTTCGGCGGTTAGTTCACCGTCGAGATAGGCCGCAAGGTCATACTTGCCGCACACGTTCGGATTGTCGAGAATATCTTTCATTTCTAAACGCCAGTAAATCCTCGCTCAATGAATATGGTCCGCATCATTTCGCGGGCTCGAAACAATCTGTTCTTTACCGTTCCAAGGGGCAGCGACGTGACTTCAGCGATCTCGTCATAGCTCAGGTCTTGCCCGTGCCGTAACACGATCAGATCGCGATACGCCGCCGGCAAGCACTTAACCACCGCATCGATCTCGTCACGCCATTCGCTCATTTCGCGATCTTGCTCAGGATTGGGACGGTCGGATTCTAACTGGAACTGAAAGCTGCCGTCCGCGTTCTCAGTCTCAATACTCTGAAGCGAAACGTTATTTCGACGCAGATGATCTATCGCCGCATTGTGGGCGATGCGATAGAGCCAGGTCGAGAATTTGTATGCGTCGGAATATTTGTCTAGCGAATTGTAGACTTTGATGAAGACTTCCTGAGTAACATCAAGCGCCGCTTCGTAGTTATTTACGATACGAAAGACGTATGAAGTGATCGGCCGCTGATAGCGGTTCACCAACTCCTCAAAGCAATCTGATTGGCCCAAGCAAGCGCTGGCGACGAGTTCGCTATCAGCGACACGCCCTATCGAACCGAATTGCAATGCGGCAATAGTCATGATCCGTTTGTACTACGGTATTGTGTTAGATATTGTTTCAAACAGCAAGGCGAGTATTTAACCAAGGGCCGCGAGTCCCGACGGGGCCGCGATATCGGCAAAACTAAACGTCGAACCGGGCATATGCAACCCGACATCTTCCGATCGAAGCTGCGGAACAGTATAGCCGAGAGCCTCGCTCGCGACATTGTCGACGCGTTCCGGTGAGACCGACCCGCCGATCACAAGCATATCCGAAAGCCTCGAATCGGGATATCGATCATTATAGAACATCAACAATCGATATATCTCGTCGTCAACCTCGGCGGTCGAGCAAGTCACATTACGGACCACCGCTGGCTCACCATTTCGGAAAACAAACGCCGTGAAACCATCGGTCTGCGTGCTGATCAAAACGGAATCAGACTGCGAATTTGCACGAAGCAGCCAATTTGATTCGCCAACAGCGCGCGGCAGCAACAAACCTGTGTGCCAGCCGAGGCTTTCAAATACGGTCTCGTATTCGTCGAGAATTGCAAGTTTGATCGCCGTCGCCAAAAATCTCGCACGGCCGTCGCGATCAGGATTTATCTGCTTGGTCGATAGACGCATTTCCATCGTTCCCGAACCAAAGCTTTGTTCAGCTTTCCAATTGAGTATCTCTTCGGTTTCGCCTTTGGATGCCGGCTGTGTTTCGAGCGTCAAGATCGCGGTTCGAGCGACTGCTCCAGGCAATGAGACCGACCAACGTTTTTGGCCCAACAGTCCAGCACTCATCGCAACTTCGCGAATACAGTCGGCAAACTCCGCGGCGTTGTCAATGTTTTGCTCGGCAAAACTTGGAATACATAGTCCCGAAGGCAGATCGGATGTCGCGGCCTGTTTGATGCCGAATGTGCCACGGCCTTCGCCCTGAAGTTCAACAGCTGTCAGCCTTTCGGCAGAGATGCCCAGAGCGACCGACGGATAATTTGGTTGGGTCAATGAAGAGAACATCTGTGATCAGTATTTCTTATAATCTACGCCGTTTGAATCTTGGCCCTCAGCAAGGCTTTTCACGTCAATTAGGCCTGATTCAGCGTCCGGCGAAGAGGTGTCTTCACCTTGGACCTCGTCCCATTCGTCTTTCTCGAGTATCGGATCGACAGGCTTTTCGCGGAGATATTTATCCTTAACTAGATCGTCGATCGACTGCGGCAGCTTTTGCTTATCTGCGGTATATTGATCGATCGCACGCCGCATTTGCCATAGGTTTTCTTTGAGAACGGTCTCACGCGCGTAAAGCACGCTACGCTGGTACGTCGGCACGGCTACGGACAGCAAAATGACGAGAATGAACATCGCGATCATCAGTTCGAGCAAGGAAAAGCCTCGCTCGCCATTCGATCTAATTTGTCGCAATCGTTTCATCATGCCAATTACCACGTACTATATTTCTCGCCATTCAAAGCTTCTTCGTCCGAGTTAGAACGAATATCAAATACATTGATGTCGTCCCAATTATCGGAATCTTTATCCTGATACGACGAGCGAATTCGCCAATCAGATTCACCGGTCATCGGGTCGATCGGCAGCTCCCGAAGATACTTCTTGAGCAATTCCTTGTTCTGATTCAACTCGGTAGCCTGCGGAGATCCATCGCTCAAACCGCTACCTCCGCGAACCGCTAGGCCCCGAGCCTTGACCTTAACGCCTTCGACCAAGGAATCTAACGATGGCGGATATCGGTCGAGATTATCGGTCTCAAAGATCTTGCAATCGTCAATTACAACGCGTGAACGTGGGTCGGCCGGAATATTGCCGCCTTGTTGAGTTGGATTTCCCGTAGCAACGGCTCCTTGCGGACAGGCACCGACGGTGTCGCGTTTGAACTCGTCGATCGCATTCCGATCATCCCGCAAAGTCTCCCGCAAACGACTCTCTTTCTGTCGGCGAACCGCGTTCTGTGCCATCGGAATTGATCCCATCACAAGTATCCCGAGCACACTCAAGGTTGCTACGAGTTCCAGTAGGCTGTAGCCGCTTTGAGTTTCATTGATGAGCCGTTTCAGCATCGGTCCGCACTATTCGATGATCTTGGCCGCGATACTTTTGCCATCCAACGTCAGCAAATTCAACATATCCCGATCGAACGAAATGACAGGCTGACCATCAACAAGAGCCTCGACTTCGACAAACACGAGTACACCATTCGCTGTTTCTACGCCATCCGCGGCGACTAGCGAAACACGCGTCATTCCGCCTCGGTTCAAGATCGGCGGAACTGCTTGATCGAGCATCGATTCGCCGAATGCACTTCCAAAAGTGACGCTGCGAACTGCCAGCAGTTTCGCGTCATACCTGAATCCGACGAACGCCGAAGCAAAATTCGTGTTTCCGTCAACAATGACTGCGATCTTTGCACGCTCGCCTTTCTTCAAAGTCTCGGGAATCGTGCCAAAACTGATGCCCGCGACTGCCGCCGAGGTCGGCACTGACGAATCGCCGGTCATCGACGTTTCCTTAAGCGTCAGCGTCTTTGCCGACGAGTCGATGGTCTTCAAATTCGCAGTGATAACATTTTCCTTTGACGCCTCGACGCCTCCATTGCCCGCAGGTGCAGAGGTATTCGGCACGTACGAGGGCTCGGTGCTCGTTACCTGTGCCGTCGTATCGTTCTCTTCCATACGCTTGGCGGCGGCAAGCATGTCTGCCTGCTCTTCTTCGAGAACGAGAGCTTCGAGAGTATTGGTCGTTGGAACAGCGAGACTGCCGGTGTCGCGTTCAGCCTCGTCCTCAGGCAGAATGGCCGGAGCACGGATCACACGCGGCGTCACAGCGATCACGATATCAACCTGACGGTTGTCCTTTGTCGGAGCCGTGAAAAGACGGCCAAGGACCGGGATCAATCCCAAAAGCGGCAGGCCGGTGCGGCCGTTCGTTTCAACGCCCTGCGCTACACTTGCGAGAAGAAGCGTCTTATTGTTCTGCACACGAGCCGTCCCCTTGATCGTACGTTCTGTGAATGTCGGCGTCAGTGTCGAGGCACCTGCAACATCCTTCGACTCGATCTCCATCGCGACCTGAACGTCCTGATTTGGGAACACGAGCGGCTTGAACTTCAGCGTCAAACCGACCTGCTCGTAATTGATCACGTTCGAGACAACGCCATTACCTTGGTTCGTGTTGCCGCCTTGTCCGAGACCAACGAACTGCGCACTCTGAACCGGAACTCGCTGTCCGATCCGAGCCGAGGAATCTTCGCTATTGAACGCATGGATCTGCGTCGACGCGATCAACTTCGTATTTGATTTCGACTGCAACGCTTTGATCGAGCTGATCGGCAATCCGAATGCGATCGCGGCAGAATCAAGGCCTTTGGTCAGCAAACTCGTAATTGGCTGGGTAGGTCCCGAGCGAACGATCGGCACGCCGGCTCCGCCAAGATTTAGAAGCGAGCCGCCGTCGCCGCCGGTCCCGACCTGATTACCAAACTGAAGGAGATCGCTCTTGTTCACCTCATAAATAGCAACGTCCATTACGACTTCGGCTCGATCCTTATCGAGCGATCGGATGAGTTGGCCGATCAGGCGAATGTTTTCGGCGGTGTCGCGGATCGTGACACTGTTTGTTGCATCGTCAGTCAAAACGATCGTTTGACTACGTCCCGGCTGCGCAGGGATCGCGGTCTGCACGACCTTTGCTACGTCTTTTGGTGCGGCGTTCGCTAAATAAAATGTTCGCAACACCAACTGTTGAAACTTCGTTCTTTGAGCCTGAGCGGCAACCAGAATCGTTCTCGGGCCGACCTTTTGGAAAAAAAGACCTTCCTGCATAAAGATGTAATCGAGAGCCCGAGCCGCGGTTACATTCTTGAGGTCGATATTCGTCTTTCGGCCTGCGGTACGGAACGATTCAGTGTCGAATAGAACATTGAGATCTAGATCACGGGCAAGTTCCTTGATGATGAACTGCAAATCAACGCCTGACGGAAACGGAAGGTCGCGTAGCTTCTCGAGCTTTTGCGGCACCTGAACACCGACCGGAACGCTCAGATTGCCATACGCAGTCGGCACCAACTTCATCGAAGGACCTTTCGGAGCAACCGTTTTTGGCGTCGGATTGTTCTTTTCTTCCTGCAACCGAACCATCCGCTCCATTTCAGATTTCGCAAGCTCGTTGGTCGGGTCATAGTTATATGCCTTTCGAAACGCTACATAGCCGCCCTCAAAATCACCTTCGCTCGCAGCCAAAGCTCCACGCTTCATATAAAGCTGCGAAGCATGAAACATCGCCCGCACTAGATGAAGCTTGTACTCAGGATTGTTCGGATTGTCGGCAACCGCCAGAGCGAACGCCTCAGCCGCCTTGTCCCATTCTTCAGCAGCCGAATGTTTCATTCCCTGCTTGAATTGCTTTTTGCCTTCGCCAAATGCCAGTACGGCGGTCGGCGACAGCATCGCGACGATCAGGAACATTCCGAGAAATATGCGAATACGATTCTCAATTTTCATAGCTTTACGGAGCGAAATTGTATTGTGCTGAGCCCGAAACAGGCCGAATCACGTAACTTATTTAACGTGAAAGACGCGAAACGGTTGCGAAATCTTCGGCCTATTTCGAATAAACAAAACTCTACGACGATTTTCGACTGAAATCGGTCAAAAATCAACTAGAAAGCGTTGAAAACACTAGCGTTCGAGCCGTTCTTTGGCCCTGCCAATGAATATGTTGATCATCTCTGTCACACGCTTTGTCATCTCGTTGCTGATCAACGACTCGCCCGCCATTCCCGCGAGAATATGCAGCTCGCGAGCGGACTTTCGTCGCATTTCTACGACCTGCGAAAATTGCACAAGCGTGATATTCTTGGCTTTTTCGAAGAAATCAGCACTATAACGTAAGAGATTCTCCGCTTCGTTTCGCAGCGGAGACCATTCAACGCGATCCTCAGAATCTTCAGCCTTTTCAAGCGCGAATTTCTGTAAGATCTTCCCAACGACCGGAATGTCCGTCTGAACTTTCCAATGTGCAATGCCCTTTGCATCGATATGAACCTGTTCAACGCCCGGCATTAATTGCCCAAAGTTTGTTATGTCCGAGAAAAATTCACGCACGGCATCAATGCCTGCGTGCAACTCAATTTGATCACTAAATCCAGCCCTTATCGTAAACATAATAGTAAGTCTAGAAAGTCGTGGAAGTCCGGAAAGTCTAGGAAGTCCACATATCAAAGATTGAGGGACTATTTATCGAGCCTCAAATGAGAAACTAATGAAAATACCATTCGCCCTATCTCGTCAAGCATCTCATAAATTCGGTCAAAATCCTCTTGACACACATATTCAAGATCGAGGGCCAAATACAAATGTGATTTCGTTTCCGCGACAGAACCAAGCGAGATATTCAGAAAATGAGCGAAATCCTTATCGGTGCGTCGGCCTTGTCCTTCCGCGATATTTGCCATTACCGAGATCGATGACCGTCGTATTTGTCGTCGAAAGTCGTAATCCTTATCAAAGGGCCCGTTACCAGAAACCTGATACACTACTTTCGCCAACACGCGTGACTTTTGCCATGCAACAATATCCTCAAATCTCTTGAACGTCGCCATATTCAACCCTCAGCTTCCAGGACTTCCTAGACTTCCCGGACTTCCCAGACTTTCCAGACTCCCCTGACTGTCCTAAAAAATACCGTTGAACGCAATTGCGTTAAAAAACTGCCTAGTCGTCGAACGCGTCATTCCGCGGTAAAACGGGTCTTCTGCGAAGAGTACGACGTGACCAGCTCCGTGCGATTCATCGATGATGTACGACGTGCCCTTCAGCAAACGTTCAGTATTACCTTCCCAAACAAATCCTGAGATGTTCAACGGTTTTCGGGGGTTGGCGTCAAATACGACGGCATTAGTCCCTTCTTTTGAATATCGGAAGAAATAGCCAGTCTGTATCAAGACGGGAATTTCGTTTTGGGCAACACCGTAATTTATGTACGAAGTTCGATCAACAGTTGCTCTAAACATCGCTCCGGCAAGCGGCTCAGGGACGTTGTTGTTATTTGCCGAAGGCGACATTATCGGCGGTAGTTCGGCGCCGACCTCAGGCGTTCGGTCATCCATAACGGGCGTTGGCGACACAATTGGCGTTGGAGACGGCGAAGCCGCAGGCTTTTCGGCTGGAACCTTTCCTTTTTCCTCATCATCGACGCTTCCAACCATTTTCGACGAGGTCAGTGCAACGTCTTTCATTGTTCCGAAGACGGACGCACCACTAATAGTAACGACAGTTCCGCCATTCGACGCGAATTCTTTCAAAGCTGCAACGCCGCCGGCACCAAACGACGCCATGTAACGACCCGGCGAACCTTCGGGTAAGATGACTACGTTGTAGTCATTCAAACCGCCGCCGCGTATATTTGCTATCGTCATCGGCGTGAATTTGATGCCGTATTTGTCGAACGTCCACCAGATCGCACCGTATGATTCCTGCGTAACTCCCTCGTCTGCAGCAATTGCGATACGCGGGGCACGAAGCGAATTGACGTATTCGCCGCCGACGCTAGTATCGCCTTCTTCCGAATAGCCAGAATTCACGGCCGTCACCTTTACGCCCATTTCACGCGAATACTCGGCAACAACATCGTGAATCGAAGTAGGATTTCGCGAGACGCGAATGACGAAAGTTCCCGCTGGCCAATTGCGTCCGCCTGCATTCAATTGACGATTTGCGACTGCGACCTTATAGCCGTTCTGTAGCAATCTGATCACCATCGCGGAAGTCGTATCTGTTTCGTATGGAATGACGTAGGCTATCGATGCACGGCTCGTAACATTGCCGCGTCGTGCCGACGCGAGATACTCGGCATCGACCATTGTGCCGGCGACGTTCGTATTCTCTTCTGTCCACCAGGCATTCACACCAAATCCGAGCGGCAGTGACCATGCGGTGATGTCGTAGAAACCGTACTGCTCCTTTGGCTGACCTTTGCCCCGCATTTGATTGCGGCGAAAACGCGCCATGTTGTCTTCGACAAACGCCTTATCCTGCGGCGTGTCCTGTTCGAGAATTGCCTTGATAAAAATGCGCTGCGGCTGATCGAGATCAACGATGTACGAACCTGCCGGAAACGTTTTCGTCGACGCCGGCGCATTCTTTTCGGTGAGGTAGCTGTGCGCTGTACTCGAGGTAAACGGCTGCGAAGCGACCTTAACCTCAATGTTCGAAAGACGGAGTATCTCGACAAGGTCAGCGGCTTTGACACGATCATTTGTCGGATCGATCACGACACGTTTCAACTTCGAACGGGCGTGGTCAGCCATTCCTTTGGCACGAAAATCGTAGAAATCTTTGATACGTTCGACCTTGTTTTTCGCGGTCGTTTCAAGCGTCGTCATTGAAGCTACGTAGTGTTTCGCGATCGATGAACGAAACGTAACGATGGTGCCGTCTTCGCGAGTGTAGTTCAGGCCTTTCGGGCCGCCGCCGTCGGTTTCGTAGGTCATTCCAGTGGCACCCATCAGCGAAGGATACATATCCCAATATCCGGGATAGAACGCGTCGAAAATGTCGCGAACATAATAGTCCCAATTCCGTGAATCAAATGCCCGGCCATTCGCTCGACCATAGACATCGAGCCATTTGTTGTACTGCGGCTGCGGCAAGTTCGGATTGATCGGCAATGCCACCGGCGGGAAAAAGTATTGTTCAGGCTGACCGTGATGATCGACCGCGACCTGAGCGTTCCATTCGGAATACGCTTTCTGCATGTTCCGAGATTCTTTTTGCGAGAACGTCAGCGTGTCGCGATTGAGGTTAAAACGATAGTGCGAAACGCGTCCCCAAATAGCCCAAGGCTCTCGTTTCTCAATGGCATTGCGATCAGGCGAACCGATCGCCACCGAGTTGTACCAAGTAGCAAATCGCTCGTGTCCGTCAGGATTTTCGCCTGTCAAAACGAGTACGACAGTGTTCTTCAAAATGTCGAGCGTAGCCGGTTCATTCGACGCTGCAAGTTGATAAATGACCTGCATGAACGCTTCGAACGATGCTGATTCGTTGCCGTGAATTGTGTACGCCATCCACGCTATCGCCGGATTTGACTGAGCTATCGTATTGGCATCGCTCGCCGATGTCTTTCGCGGATCGATCAGCCGCGCGTTCTGTGTTTTGATCTCATCAAGCCGAGCGATGTTCTCAGGCGACGAGATCGCGACCAGATGCTGCATTCGATGTTCGTTCGTCGTGCCGATGTCGAATATCTTCACGCGATCAGGAGCCGCATTCGCTATCGCACCGATGACTTGCTCCATTTGCGCGTAAGTCGTGTGATGAGAGCCAACATCGAACCTCAATATCGATTGTGGCCGAGGCACGCGTTCGTTGTACGGTCCACGGTCGTAAAACTCGAATTTTGGCTCGGTCTGTGCAATTGCAGCAAGTGCAGAAAATATTAACAAAGCGACAACAAGCGCCCGGCGAAGAGTGTTTTTCGTCATCATCGATCCTTTGGTTTGATAAGATTGGACGTAATAGTTACGTGAGGAGTATAGCAAATGATTCAGCATCCACGCACAACCTGTCAAAAATGCGGCTCACGAGACTACAAGGACGCGCTCGACCTCACTTACGACGAACGCATGGCCGCCGAAGCTGTCACAATGCTAAGAATGTACGGCGACCCTAAACGCCACAAGCATTATGTCTGCATGAACTGCTTTCACATTGAACAGGACGATAATATGCTCGCTTGATGATAGTTCGATTTCGCCAAGTTGAGTTTTAACAAAAGTTCAAATAAACTTCCCTCACGTTTAGAGAAAAGAATTAAGTCCCCAAACTCGCCTGTTTTATTTTTTGCGAAAATTGGGGATTGTTTGTATTGCAATTGCGTTTCATAGGTGATACTGTGTTACCTGTGCAACGTGATGTTTCACAAATATTTACACACATGGAGACAAAATTATGAGCATGGACAAGAGCAAGGCGATCGAATCGGCTCTGCTGCAGATCGAGAAAAAGTTTGGAAAGGGAGCCATCATGCGACTCGGCGAACGGCCTCACGAAGATGCTGGAGCCATTTCGACCAATTGCTTGAGTCTAGATGCCGCGATTGGCGTCGGAGGATTTCCAAGGGGCCGTATTGTAGAGGTCTACGGTCCGGAGAGTTCGGGTAAAACGACGCTTGCGTTGCAAGTCGTCGCCTCGGCACAGAAAATGGGCGGCGTTTGCGCGTACATCGATGCCGAGCACGCGATGGACCCTGAATACGCCGGTAAATTAGGCGTAAACATTGACGATATGCTCATCTCGCAGCCGGATTCCGGCGAACAGGCGCTTGAGATCGCGGAGACTTTGGTTCGCTCGAACAGCGTCGATGTGATCGTGATCGATTCGGTCGCGGCTTTAGTTCCGCGTGCGGAACTCGACGGCGAAATGGGCGATTCCCTTCCCGGTTTACAGGCACGTCTGATGTCGCAGGCCTTGCGTAAGATCACGGCTATCGTCGCGAATTCGCACGTTTGCTTTATCTTTATCAATCAGCTTCGCGAAAAGATCGGCGTATTCTTTGGTTCGCCTGAAACGACGACGGGCGGCAAGGCTTTGAAATTCTACGCCAGCGTTCGCCTCGATATTCGTCGCATCGGTGCCATCAAAGAGGGCGACAAGGTCGTTGGAAACCGCACACGCGTCAAGGTCGTCAAAAACAAATGCGCACCGCCGTTCCGCGAGTCCGAATTCGATATAATGTACGGCGAAGGCATCTCGCGCGAAGGCGATCTGCTCGACCTTGCCGTCAATCACAACATCGTCGAGAAGGCCGGAGCGTGGTTCTCATATAAAGGCGAACGATTAGGCCAAGGCCGCGACAACGTCAAGAATATGCTCAAAGCCAACGAAGACCTCCTCGAACGTATCGAGACTGACGTGAAAGAAGTGTTGGGATTCGTTAAAGTTGCTTCAGCAGAAGCGTGAAGACTAATTTGTGATCGGGAAAAACGAAAAAGGGAGGCGTTTGAACTAACGCCTTCCTTTTCGACTTTACGCTCACGTAAATTATTGACTGTAAATGACCTCTGATATATGCTTTTAGCGAAAAAGTCATTTATTGGTTTGGAGGATACTATAATGAAGTTCGCCCGCAATGTATCTTTACTTGTTATGATCGCAAGTTTTTCCGCGATCTGTTTTTCTCAAGACCTCAAACCGGACCCTACATTCAATCCAGTGCTTGGGGATTTTGACATCATTTCTGACGCCTTATTGATAGAGGACGGCAAGCTCATGGTTGCTGGTGGGTTCTGCTTTGGTTCGGGCGGTAGTGCCTGCACACCAAGAGTTAGGCGTTTGAATGCAGACGGTTCCATCGATCCGACGTTCAACGCTACAGTAGGTAAGTTTCCAGGGCTGACGAGCTATTTCTATACTATCAATCGACTGCCTGACGGTAAATTTTTCTTATCCGGCAGAATGTCAGTCGGCGGAGTGTCGACGAACTATGTTCGCCTTAATTCCGACGGCAGCGTCGATTCGACACTGGCATTGGGAGTAGTTGGATTCAGCTACAACCCTTCATTTCGTCCACAGCCTGATGGTAAATACGTCGGCTGTGGTGAAAAGACCATAAACGGCCAGCTGCACGATGTTGCCTATCGCATCAACGCCGATGGAACCCCTGACCCGACATTTCGCGTTACCTTCACTGACGGTTTTTGCCGAGAGATGGAAGTACTGCCGGACGGTAAGATCCTGATCGGCGTCGGAACCGACTCTGGCCAGACTGAGGTAAAGCAATTGGCCCGCCTCAATGCGGACGGAAGCAAAGATAATACTTTTGATCCTGACATTCAGGTCAGTTCCTACGGTTATCGCTTAAGCGGATTTGCCACTCTGCCAAATGGAAAGGTTATGATGTCCTATGAGTCGTCCGGTTCGCCCGGACCGACGCTAAGGCGGCTTTCGTCCACTGGTGCCACTGAAGCAACTTATCCAAATTGCGCCGGAAACATCTTTGTGCCGCTGTCTAATGGCGACATGCTCACAAATGGATGCAAACGCTGGGCGAATACGAACCACCGAGTAGGCCTCTCACGAATGTCTCCGAACGGCAGCCTTGACCCTACGATGGATGATCCGGGCGGCTATACAGGAATTCGTGACATTGGCAACGGTACATTTTACGGGTTTGGGGGTGGTACGATCGTTCGCCTGATCCCTAATACTGATCCGCCAAAGGCAAAATTTGATTTTGATGGCGACGGCAAATCTGACCTGGTCGTATATCGCCCGAGCGATCAAACTTGGTATCTGAAACGAAGCAGTGACGGATTCGCCTACGCCCATTTCGGACTCGCAGACGATCTCTTGGCTGCAGGACATTACGATAACGACGGTCGGACCGATATCGGGATATTTCGTAATGGAACTTTGCATTCGAGTTCGCCGGCATTCGGACATCGTCAGATCTTTATTGGCCAAGCCGGTGACAAGCCAATGCTCGGGAATGTTCATGATTTCGGTGGAAATTTAGGTGATTTTGTGGTTCGCGGGCTGCGGTCCGGTTCCGTCCAATGGTTCTACCGTGACGGAAATACGGCCAGCAACCCTGTTGGCACATCGTTAGCGATCACTCTGCCTGGTGAACTATCTACTGACAAGCCGGTAGTCGGAGATTTTAACGGTGACAGCCGCGATGACATCGGGTATTTTCGCGACGGGCTATGGTACACGAGTGATTTCGTTTCATACCAGGCTCCACAAACCCTTCAATGGGGCATTGCTGGTGATATTCCTGTTCCTGGCGACTACGACGGAGACCGTCAGGATGACTATGCGATCTTTCGTCCGTCAAACGGCCAATGGTGGATCAATCGAAGTTCACTCGGCATGATCGCCCTAACGTTCGGTCAAAATGGTGATATTCCTGTTCCCGCAGACTATGATGGCGACGGAAAGATGGACGTCGCGATCTATCGCAATGGCCAATGGTGGCAGTTCCGAATGGGAACCGGCACCGTTTTCGTCGATAATTGGGGCATCGCAGGCGATAAGCCCGTACAAGCGCAACACCAATAGTTACGACTACGGCTTGGTCGGAACCTTGTTAGCGTTCTTTTTCATCATCGGCGGCCCTTGACGCATCATTGGGGCGTCGGACGCGGAATTGGGCGGCGGAATGTTCGGCGAAGTTTCGCCGCTCATCTGCCGCCTTAGTTCTTCCGGCGAAGGTATTCCCGGCGTCGGAGTAGTGCCTTTCTTCGGACCTTTCTTCATTTCCTCGGCACTAGGAATTCCCGGCGTCGGAGTTGCTCCCTTAGGCATGTTCGCGATCACTACTGGAATTCCCGGCGCACCGACATTCGTAGCAACCGGTGCCGCACTGATTCCTGGCGGCAAATTGGCATTGTCGAGCTTTACTTCTTTGGCAGCCGAAGTGTTGGAATTAGCATTCGGCGTGGCACCTCCGCCGCACGCAAGAGCGATTGCGGTTGCAATGAATAATGTTAGTAATGCAATAATTCGGATCATATAGCTTTCAGGTTACTAGGAAATTTGACAACTCACAATTGCTTATTTACACTCATAAGTTCGCGTCCTGCAAGCTGCTGGACGCGTTTTAATGGCCAGATAGCTCAGTTGGTAGAGCAGCGGACTGAAAATCCGCGTGTCGGCGGTTCGACCCCGTCTCTGGCCACCATTACATTCAGAAGAAAGCTGCGTATTCTAACGCGGCTTTTTTCTTTTCAGACCTTGATAAAGAGCGTGAATCGCGCGATATTTCGGCTAGAGTGGCTATAGTGCCGCTATCAGGAGAAGAATATGTCAAAAACCCCTCGCTTTTTGTTCGTTTTCGCATTTGTTTTCGCACTATCAGCTTCTGCTTTGGCTCAATCACAGGGCCGCGAGATATTCGTCGGTCTGAAGGCAGGATTCTCACTGCCGAATCTTGTTGGAGGCAGCAACCAAGAGATAACTCGCGACTATAAATCACGTATGGCACCGAATTTCGGAGGATTTGTTGATGTTCAGCTGAAGAAGAACACTTCGATCCAGATCGGTCTCGACTATGCGCCGCAGGGCGGCAAGCGGAACGGCATTCAGCCCGTGACTTCGCCGATTCCGGGGCTTCCTGCGTTGCCTGCTGGTGCCTATTACTACGCAAATTTCAACAACACCGCGAAGCTCAATTACCTCGAGATACCGATAATGCTCAAGTATCGCGTCCGCAAACAAAAGCCAGTCGGTTTCTACATAAACGGCGGGCCGTATATGGGCTTTTTGATGAAGGCGACACAGGTAACGTCCGGCAACAGCACGTTGTATCTCAATAACACCGGTACAATTCCCGTGCTGATCGGCCCGAACACGCCGTTTCCCGCAATTCCATTCGATGCAAAAACTGACGTTACCGATAATTTGCACCGTTTCAACTTCGGCCTAACCGGCGGCGGCGGCATTACGTTCAAGCACAACCGAAACTACTTCTTCATCGACGGCCGAGCCTCCTACGGCCTTACGACCTTACAGAAAAACACTGCCACCGACGGCAAATCCCGAACCGGAAACCTCGTGTTCTCCTTCGGTTATGCTTTTGGAGTGAAATAAGCTGGAGCCTTTAGCAAGTAAAATTCGGCCGGTTTCGCTGGATGAGTATGTCGGGCAGGAGCATCTTGTTGGCGCGGGGAAGCCTTTGCGGCTGGCTATTGAGGAAGGGCATGTTTTTTCATTTATCTTGTGGGGCACGCCGGGGACGGGCAAGACGACGCTGGCGAGGATCTATGCGAATGCCCTGAATGCGGAGTTTTACGAGCTGTCGGCGGTTTCGGCGGGGAAAGAGGATATTCGGAAGATCGTTGGGAGTGCGGACACTCATGTCCGCATACGTGCGAAGCACGAAGACAGCGATTCGCCATTGTTCAGCGGTGAAGAAACCGAGCAGTCTATCGCCGGAGGAACCGGCGATGCGGACAAGAGTGTCCGCACTCCCAAGATCCTTTTCTTAGACGAGATCCATCGGTTCAATAAGGCGCAGCAGGATTTTTTGTTGCCGTTTGTTGAGAGCGGGCAGCTTGTTTTGATCGGTGCGACTACGGAGAATCCGAGCTTTGAGGTGATACCGGCGTTGTTGTCGCGGATGCGTGTGTTCGTTCTCAAAGAGTTTTCGAGCGAAGACATGGCCGCGATCATTGATCGTACGGGCTACACGCTTGATGACGAGGCAAAGACCTGGCTGATCGAGATGGCGAATGGCGACGCTCGGCAAGCGATCACGATGATCGAGAACACGGCGGGGCTTTATGACGAGATCAATCTCGATTCGCTGAAAGAGACGCTGCAGAACAAGTTCCTGCGTTACGACAAGAAAGGCGAGGAACATTACAACGTAATCTCGGCGTTCATCAAATCGATGCGTGCCGGAAAAGAAGACGCCGCGATGTATTATCTCGCTCGCATGGTCGAATCGGGCGAAGACCCGAAGTTCATCGCTCGAAGAATGGTCATTTTCGCGAGCGAAGATATCGGCCTCGCGCAGCCGACTGCTCTTGTCGTCGCAAACGCAGTGTTTCAAGCAGTTACGACGATCGGCTATCCCGAATGTACGATCAATTTAGCTCATGGCGTGGCATATTTGGCTCGTGCCGCGAAAGATCGTTCGGCATACGACGCTGTTTTCAAAGCTATCGACGACGTAAAGAAACACGGCAATCTTTCCGTGCCGATGAAGATCCGCAATGACCCAACAAAGCTAATGAAAGACCTCGGCTACGGCAAACACGAAGGCAACGACGCGGACGGCGACCTGCTGCCGGAGAAACTTCGCGGGCGAAAGTATTTCGATTGACATTCGGTTAATGCAAACCGCAAACTCTAGCTTATGCGTGATCCCAACAAACCGCTTTCAACTCGTGAAGCAATTCTCGAAGCCACAAGCCGCGCTCTAGCGACTGTCGGCTACAAGAAGATGAAGATCGAGGATCTCGCCCGCGAAGCCGGCATCGGCAAAGGCAGCGTTTATCTGCATTTCTCGAGCAAAGAAGACATAGCTCTAGCTCATATCGACCGCATCATTTCTCATTTGCGCAATCAATTGGACGAGATCGAAAAGTCGGGACGACCGGCGGCTGAACGGCTTGAGCAGATGATGAAAGCCCGAGTAATGGAACGTTTTGATTCCGTGCAGAGCTATCCTGTCGGACTTGGAGAGATGCTCGTGGTTGTTAGGGACCGATTGCTGGAGCGACGTCAGCGGTACTTTGAGATCGAAGCCTCTATCCTTGCACGTGTTATTGCGGAAGGCACAGCAAACGGCGAATTCGCCGTCGATGATCCTGCCGAGGCCGCTAATGCTATCGTAGACGCTACGAATTCGTTACTGCCTTTCAATCTTTCGCCACGCGAAATAGGCGAACGTGATTCGGTCGAAAGGAGATTGGGCTTGATCGTCGCTCTGCTGATCGATGGACTACGCTATCGCTGCCAATAGTTTTTTATCTTGAGGTCTAACATCGGAAACGCACAATATTCCACCGTGCGTCCGGTCTCACGCAGCGTCTGCACCATCGGGATCGCAGCGTCGGCATTTCGCGTGTGGACGATGACAGTCGCGGCTCGCTGTAGATCGGGATTTTCCTTTAGAAACAAAGCAATTGCGAAACCGGTCTGAGCGTAATCGTCGTGATCGTTCGTTTTGTAATGCTCGGGAAGCAGATCGTGATCGAGAAAGATCGCATCGTAAACTGATTCAAGCAGAAACTCTTTAGCATCGGCGACATTCTCGGCAATATCGAGATCGTCACCGGCAAATCGCTTGGCAAACCAACGATGCCGACGGTGATCGTCGTCCAGCAACATTACGCGGATGGGAGTCCGCTGAGCCTTAAGGTCGGCCATTCCCAGCTTGATCAATATGCTTTGTATCAGTCCCATATATGCGAAACAAAGCTAGAATATAGCATAGTCCGATATACCAATGTTATAATCAGAAATCTCGTGAGCAAGGAAACCAAACGATCATCTCATTTGAAAGCTGTTTCGCCCGTTAATTTGGCCGAGACGTCAGACGAATGCCCGAAATGTTTCGGTACTGGAATGGAGATCGTGCCGGGAAAAGGCGCTCGGAAATGCTCTTGCCGCGGCGTTACAAGATCGGTCGATCATCTCGAATTTGCCGGAATCCCGAAGCGTTACGACTCCTGTCACATCAATAATTTCAAGGCAACTACGCCGCTTCAACGCCAGGCTCTTAAACTCGCAACAACATTTGCCCACGAATTCCCTGCCACCGAACGCGGTTTGTTATTGATGGGAAATGTCGGCGTTGGGAAAACTCATCTCGGCGTTTCAATACTCAAACTCATTGCCGAACGCGGATTCTCTTGTAAATTCTACGAGTTCGGCACACTGCTGAAGGAGATTCAGAATTCGTATAATCCGCAGACTGATTCATCGGAGATATCCGTCCTAAGCCCCGTGCTTCAAACAGACGTACTATTACTCGACGAACTTGGTGCCTCGAAACCGACGAGTTGGGTGATGGATACGCTTTATCACGTAATAAATACACGTTACAACAACAAGAAAGCCACGATATTCACAACTAATTTCTACGACGATCGCGTCGATGCCCGCCGCGAAATCCCAGAAGATCGTGTTGGTGTCGCTGACCGCTCTCGCCTATTCGAAATGTGCCGAACCGTCATTATCGACGGTGTCGATCACCGCCGAACACTCGATAATCAGGAACTTTCCGCCGTCTAATTCGTCCTAGATCTTTACGCTGGAATTTTTTGCATATCGAATGCAAAACATTGTTGTCTTTTGTTGGCGTCTTTTGCTATACTGCTAGTGGCAAAACGCACTGCCTTCCTACCTAAAACATATGCTCTCTTCGAACTCCAGCCTACAAAATGGACGTTTTCGCGTCATCGGTCTCTTCGGTGAAGCGGACGGCGGCCGCCTTTATGATGCTTTTGACGACCAACTCGGACAAAAGCTCGTTATCCACGAATCGCCGGCCAGCGACGATTTCTCGGAGCGTCTAAATGCCCTAAAGAATCGTCGTATCAATGGCGTAGTGCAGATCCGCGACGGCTTTGTCGAGGGCGAGAATGCTTACCTTGTGACTGAAGCACTCGATGGTCGAGCTTCGGCGGACGAATTCCTGAACGATCCGGCGAATTCGATCGGGATGCTCCTTTCCGGATTGAGTTCATTGATGACCCACGACGGCTCTGTGTATTTGACAGATATCAATCCGCAAATGATCCGTCGTGCACAGGACGGCAATAACAGCTTGCTGAACTTTGCGTCCGGTTCGCCATCGTCCGAACAGAGAAACACTCATAAACTGACGCCATTCGCGGCACTTGAGACTGTTTGGCCGGGCCTTGATATCGTGACTCAAAAGGCATTGCTCAATGCGTGCGACGATGACGCTATTGCCGACATCGAGTCTCCCGCGGACGAGCGAACGGCCGTATTCTCGCTTGCGTCGTCGATCTACCAGATAATAGCCGGAAAGGCACCGCTCGATGTTCTTGTGCGTTCGATAGAGTTGCTCGACGAGAAAGGCGACCCATTGAAGACGCTGTCCGAGCTTCGTCCAAGCATTGACGCTTCGCTCTCTGCCGCCATTTCAAATATGATGGCGCTGAAACGAAGCGATCGCCCATCGGTAGCAGACGCGATTTCGTCGCTAGGCAGCATCAAGCCACGGAAGAGCGAAGCGGTCGAGCTAGATCTCGACGATGAACTAGATCTACTTGAGATCCCGATCGAAACATCTTCGGCTCCATCATTCGTCGAGCCGACTCCGACAGCGCCAGAGCCTGTCATCCAGCCGACAGTTTCTCGGCCCGAACCCGTGATTCCAACCTTTACAGCGAAGATCGAAGAAAAGGCTGAAAAGGCTTTCGAGCCGACATTCAAAACAAAGTCCGAAGACGCTGTTCCATCATTTGCAATGGACGCTCCTGCGAGATCTTCGGGTGCAGGCGTGAAAGTAGCAGCCGCGGCAGCAGGATTGGTCGTAGTTGCTGTTATCGGGTGGTTCGCCCTTGGTAGCGGAGACGGAGCTAACGCAGCGGCCAGCACCGCACCGCCTGCTCGAACTGTTGAACCTGTAGCTTCGTCAGAACAAGTGCCTTCGGCGGTTCCGGCAACAGCAAACGAACCAACAACCACTCAAACTGAGCCAGCGTCGAATTCGCCAACCGATCAGCAGCCAAAGCTTGACGAATCGAAACAGCCTAAACGTCCTGTTGTGGCCGAAGTAAGGCCGCAAACAAAGCCGTCGCCGGCGAAGACCGAGAAGCCTAAGAAAACCGTGACAGTCGATGATCTGATCAAAGACAATTAACCGAAACTATCCGACCGGAGAACCGCAAAATGTCGTATACATATTTCAAGAGAACCGTAGTTTGTGGCGGACTAGCCACGCTTGGCATCGTCTTTTTAGGAGCGTTCGCCGACACGAACGCTCAGGCGAGACAACTTAGTTTGGCCGATATTCTGATCGCACTTCGCTCGAAAAAGGCCGTGATCGAAGAGAAGAACCGAATTCTCGCCGACGCCGTGAAAGACCGTGGCATCACGTTCACTCTTACGCCTGAGATCGAGAAAGAACTAGAAACAACAGGAGCATATAAAATTCTGATCGACGCGATACGCGTCAAAACGACCCCTGCAACGGTCGCCGAAATCAAGCAGCCCGAGGTTAAACCTGCCGAGATCAAGCCTATTGTCGTCCAGCCGACCTTCGAGTCGTATCGCCAAAGCGCCGCGCAGCATATTGAGAAAGGCGCGTTAGAACTCGGCATTTCCGATCTCACTAAAGCGATCGACCTTCGACCGAACGACGCGAGTGCACATGCGGATCGTGCGAAGGCCAATGTTGTTCTCGAAAAATACGAGCTGGCAATCACCGATATGAACAAGGCGATCGAGATCGAGCCGCGTGCCGCTTGGTTCGAGTTTCGTGCACAGGTCAACGAAAAGCTAAAACGCACCGACGCCGCGGTTTCAGATTACAAACGTGCAGTTGAACTCGACGCGGCAAATCAGAATGCTGTGAATTCGCTCAAGCGGATCGAACTTGAGAATCGAAAACCAGAGCCTGTGAAGGTCGAGCCCGTAAAGGTAGATCCGCCAAAGGCCGAGCCGACATCTGTCGTGGCAACCACGCCGCAGTCAACACCGGAAGTTCCCGCAGGACCGCCTGATGTCGGCCCGTTGAACCTATTCGCATCGCGAATGGCACAACCGGCGTACACCGATCTCGACCGACGAATGGGACTACAGGGAAAAGTCGTTGTTCAGGTAACGCTTGACGAAAGAGGAAAGGTTATTGAGGTGCAGGCTACTAGCGGCCCGAAAGGTCTTCGTCGAGCGGCTGAAGATGCTGTGAACCGTTCGAAATTCAATCCGGTCGTGGTTGAAGGTGCACCGGCGAAGGTCACCGGCTACATCGTTTTCAATTTCATAAAGAACTAGTAGCTTGCGGTAGAGCCTTCGACCTTGACGCCGCTGGCTTCCTGAGCGATCTTAACCCCGACAGACGCCCCGATGCGCGTGGCTCCGGCTTCGAACATCGCTCGGGCGTCTTCTATTCCTTTAACGCCTCCTGAAGCCTTTACGCCGAGGGCGGAACCGACCGTTTTTCGCATTAGAGCAATGTCGTTCGCTGTCGCTCCGCCTTTGGCAAAACCGGTCGAGGTCTTTACAAAATCCGCACCGGCATTCTTCGAAGCGACGCAGGCACGTACCTTTTCGTCATCGGTCAGCAAAGCCGTTTCGATGATGACCTTGCAGAGAACGTGATTCTCGTGAGCTGCTTCGACTACGGCGCGAATGTCGTCTTCAACGGCGCAATCGTCACCAGATTTGAGTTTACCGATATTGATGACCATATCGACCTCTCGTGCGCCGTTAAAGATCGCTCGACGAGCTTCGTAAGCCTTTACGTCAGGCAATGTCGCTCCGAGCGGAAAACCAATAACAGTACAAACCGGCACGCCGCTTCCCTTCAAGAATTCCGCTGCCTGTTTGACCCAACCGGGATTTACGCACACCGAAGCGAAACCATACTGAGCAGCTTCGTCACACAATTTCTTGATATCAGCGTAGCTAGCCTCAGGCTTGAGCAGCGTGTGGTCGATCAGCGAGGCCCAATCATGTGCCGTCGCCGTCTCGCCAAGCACGATCCCAATTCGCTCAGCACCGGCATCAACGATCCGCTCAACATCGGCACGACAAAATGACGGATATACCTCATCACCCGACAGCTTCGCCATCACGAGGTCGGTGATCTGATCGATCAGTTGGTTGTAGTTTCCGTTCTGCATTCAATTTCTAAATAATATCACGACCTATATTGCCTATCGATATTGTCGATCTTGCCGACGCGTTTTTTGTGGCGGTCTTCGGAGATGTCGGTTGAGATAAATGCGGTTACGATGGCTTTGATCTCATCTAGCGAGTTTTGGCCGCTGCCTAGTGTTAGGATGTTGGCACCATTGTGTTCGCGTGAGTTTTTGGCCAAGGCTGTCGAATAACATTGTGCGGCACGAACTCCCGGAACTTTGTTTGCGGTCATTGCACTGCCGATCCCTGCTCCGTCGATGATAATTCCGACATCGACTTGTTTACCGGCGACAGACCGAGCAACGGCGTGGGCGAAATCGGGATAATCGACGGCATCTTCGCTTTCGGTTCCGAAATCGCGAACGTTCAGGCCAAGGTCGCTCAGGTACACCTTGAGTTGCTCCTTTACCTTAAAACCGCCGTGGTCGCAGCCGATCGCGACCGATCGAACTTTGACCGTGCTTTGGCGAGCTTCCTTTCGGATAAGCTCAATGTTTCGTTCATTTACGATGTCTTGCGCAAGCGAGGTCAGCTTTACATCAGCCGCGACACGAACACGCGAACCGGCGTCGAGGCCGCGAAGGTCGTCTTCGGTAAGCAGAGTTTTCGCAGATTCGTCGCGATCCCAAGCCTTGCCGACCTTGTCCTGAAGCGAATTCACGACGACGTGCTCGACCTTGACCTCCGAAGCTGGCTCGGGCGTTGACGGATCCGGCGGAACGGTAGCCAAAACCTGTCGGACGAGTTCGCGAACGCGGTCGCGCGTATCTTGTGAAGCATCAGCCATAAGTTTGATAGTCGCAGTTCAAACCGAAACTTATCTCGTGTTAGAATAGTATTTCTAATCGCAACTACTTTCAAATTTAAGAGGAAACTATGGCCGAAGTATCGACGCAAATGGCAGGAACGGAGTTTACCAATTCGAATATCGAGATCATGTATTCCGCGGATCAGATCTCGGAGCGGATCGCTGAACTTGGGGCGACGATAACAGCAGAGTACGCTGGCAAGGAACTTGTGCTCGTTGGGGTATTGAAAGGCTCATGTGTATTTCTCGCTGATCTAATGCGAGCGGTCGACTTGCCGCTGACGATCGATTTCATGTCGGTTTCGAGCTACAAAGACGGCACTACATCATCCGGCGATGTTGAGATACTAAAAGACCTAAGTAATCCGATCCGCGATAAACACGTCGTCATCGTCGAGGACATCATTGACACAGGCCTGACGCTTTCACGGCTCGTAGAGATCCTTTGCTCACGCGGGGCTGCGTCGATCAAAAACGCTACGTTCCTCGACAAACCTGAACCTCGAATCAAAACGGAACTCGTCGTCGATCATGTCGGCTTCGTCATCCCCAACAAATTCGTCGTAGGCTACGGCCTCGACGCTGCGGGACGATATCGCAACCTGCCGTTCGTCGGCGTGGTGATTGATCCAAGTGCTGCATGATGGAAAACACTTTTAGGCTCACGTTTGGTGAATCAGCCATTCTATTTATCCTCTTTGCGTCGTTTGCCGCGTTTTTGCAACTTTGGATAGTTGCGGGAGTTGGGAAAATACGAATCGTTGGTTGGCTTGCAATAATTGCCGCTACGTACTTGAGTCAACTGGTTCTGTTCATCCTTTCAGGCGTTCTTAATCTCGATGAGTTGTTCCCGAGCGGAACCTACGCATTTCTCTTGATTCCCTTCGTCTCGCTAGGAATTCCGTGGGCTATCTTGCCATGGCGAAAATTTCGAAGTAGCAATTGACTGGAGGGCATCACTTCCGTATAATCAGAGTTTTTCGACTGGTGGACTTTGTCTGCCTGTCGTCAGGAGCTAATAAATGAGCTACGCAATTATCAAAACAGGCGGAAAGCAGTTCGCGGTTGAAAGCGGAATGACTCTGCGTGTCCCGACCATCGAAGCCGAAGCAGGAAAGAAAGTCGAGATCGACACTTTGCTTGCAGGTGGTGCGGTTGGTGCAGGCACTGTCAATGCTACCGTCGTCGGCCATGGCAAAGGCGATAAGGTTATTGTCTTCAAGAAAAAGCGCCGCAAACAGTACAAGCGCAAACAGGGCCACAGGCAAGGTTATACAGAAATTACGATCGACTAGGTTTTAGTTATGGCACATAAGAAAGGTGTAGGTTCATCACGTAACGGTCGCGATTCGAATGCACAGCGGCTCGGACTCAAGAAATTTGGCGGCCAGCACGTGCTCGGCGGCAACATCATCGCACGTCAGCGCGGCACCAAATGGAAGCCGGGCAACAATGTCGGCAAAGGCAAAGACGATACGCTCTTCGCGTTGATCGAAGGATTTGTAAAGTTTGAGAACAAAGGCCAAAAGGGCAAGTTCATCAGCGTTTACGCCGAAGGTGCTCCTGAATTGGCGCCGAAAGAAGTCGCGGCCGCATAGTTCGCGAAACAACTGGTTTTAAGAAGCACTCGCATTTTGCGGGTGCTTTTTTGTGCTTGGAATCGCCGACAAAGGAATCTTACGAACCCGCATTTGCATCAAACACTATAATGAATCAGCTACGCACAGCCATTGCTCTTTCTATCATATTGTCGCTGCTATCTTTGACGTCCGCATTCGCTCAAACTTCTCCAAAGTCCTACGCGATCGAGCTTGTCGTCGTTCGCGATAAGAAATCGATCGAAACGGACGCCGACATGACGTTCGGCGATAATACAGTACGCGTCGTTCCGGACAAGAAGAGTTTGGCCGCCGAGACGAAGGAGTTCGCATATACAGATATCAAATTCGCTGATCAGTCGTATTCGAAAAAGCCGTTATTCTCCGTCGGCGGTGGCGTTGCAACGGTAGTTCTGACGAGTCTCATCATTCCTTTCATCGCTATACCGTTCCTATTCATTAAGAAGAAGAAACATTGGATGACGATACAGACGGAGAAAGAGTACATGGTGCTCAAACTCGGTGATAGAAACTTTCGCCAGATCGCGGCAGAGCTTGAAACTAAGGGTGTAAAAGTCAGCGAACTCAAAGAGAAAGAAAAGTAATAATACATGCTATTCGATCGAAATGAAGTCAACGTCCGTTAGTTCACCGCTCATTGCAATTACTCGCGCCGGCTCCGCAAATGCGTATCTTTTCGAGGCTACGGAAATGACATAGCTCTGGCCAACTGGGACTTCATCGAAACTATAATATCCAAATGCACTTGTTCGAGCGATCCGCGCATTTCCGATCATATCAGTCATAGTCACGATAACATTCCGAATTCCGATTCCATTGCTTGTTGTGACTCTTCCCTCGATCGCACCATTCGAAGCCGTTGGAATTATCTCATTCTGAAACCGAGCGATCGCAAAGTCGTAATTTGCGCCGTTCCACGCACGTCCGGCGACCAGGATCTTGTCGTTTGAATAAAAGCTCATCGCGTAGGCGCTCGCATCGTCGTTGTCGAATAGAGCAGACGTCCGGCCTAAAGTACCAAATCCGAGAGCGAGAGCACCTCCGGAGTTCAGCTTTGCCAAAGCGAATCTTTTGGTTGTACCGTTGTCGGTCGTACCTGCGGCTAGGACCTGACCGTCCGGCTGTATCAACAGGGCCGTTGCGTCGTCGTTTGGATCCGTCAGGCCAAAATTGATCAGCGATATGCCGCCGCTTCCAAAATCATCGACCAGTGCAGGATCGAGTGACCCATTTGTCAGATACCTGAGTACGGCAAAATCACGATCTCCTGCACCGCTCAGACCGGTCGAGCTGACCACGATCTTATTATCTTGTTGTACAACCAGGTCGGTCGCCCGGTCGTTCAACGTCGGAGATATATCATTGATCGCATACCCACCAACGCCGAAACCGGTTGAATCGATCGCCAATGTCGTTAAATGACGCGAAATCGCCAAACGGTCGCTTGCGCCGTCGTTACTGTATCCTGCAACAACTAGTTTTCCATCCGATTGAAAAGCACAACCGAGTATTTCGCTGTCGTTCAATCCGCCGGTGTTAAAGGAATTTGTGGTTGATGTTTCAAATGTTCCTGTTGTTGAAAATCGAACAAATCTTCCGTTTCTTGTCGAAGTTCCAAAACCTGACGAACCGCAGCCGAATATTTTTCCGTCGGATTGCACAGCGATTGCGTAAAATCTGCCGGCGTTAGTTGTGGTTGCTATACCGTCTCCACTAAAAGTTGTGTCCGGTTCGCCAGCAGGATTGAATTTGAGAATGATCGCTCCGGGGGAAGTTCCGCCCTCTCCGGCGACGAGGAAACTGGCGTCGCTCAACACCTTGATATCGTAGAAGTACGTTGAGGTAGCCAATCCGTTAAAGTACTGAAAGACACCTTCGTTAGCAAATGTAGTGTCGAGAGTACCGTCGGAATTTAGCCTGATCAGTGTCGCAACATCATATTGCCCTGTGTCCCAGCCGGCGACGAGGATCTTACCGTTAGGTTGACTGTCAATATCTTCAATGGTTACGAAATCTTTTGTGATCTTTCCATTTGGCGTGTTCGGAGCAAATGTTGTATCGACCGAGCCGTCCGCATTAAATCTTTGTGTGCAAGTTCCCCAATTCGTATCGGCATATTCGCGTCCGACCGCGACGATTTTTCCGTCCGTTTGCAGAAACATTCCCGTCGAATATTCGCACCATTGCGATTGGGCGAATCCATTTGCGTCGAATGATGTGTCGAAAGAACCGTCAGAATTGAATCTCGACAACGTAAAACTGTCGCGGACTAAAGCAGTTACGCCGTAGGTGATTGTGCCGACTGCCAAAATTTTTCCGTCCGGCTGTTGGGCAATGTCGTTGTAAAAATTGTCGCCGTTGACATTTATCAAGTGAAGTCTGATTCCGTCGCCGTCGAAAGTTGTATCGAGCGAGCCGTTGGAATTGTAGCGAATCAAAGACGCTTCATCATCGCCGCCGCCCGAAACGAGAATTTTTCCGTCGGTTTGAACCAAAATCGCGTCGCCTTCATTGCTTCCTGCATAAACTGCGGTCGTTACAAAGCCATCGCTGTCAAAAGAAGAATCGGGCGTGCCGTTTGAAAGAATTCGCCCCGTAACGGTATCGCCGCCCAAAGAACCCGTGAAAACAATTCGTCCGTTCGATTGAATTGCAACATCATTCGCCCGAATACTTTGCGTGTAAGTGGCGATTCCGTCCGTGTCGAACGTCGTGTCGAGAACGCTGACGGGATTCAAACGGCAGATCGTCGCTTCATTCAAACTCGTATAGCCGCCGATAATAATTTTGTTGTCGCTCGGTTGTATCGCCACCGAAACCGCCCTTCCCGCAACGACTTGAACTCTGCCCGTTCCGCCGCCGAATGTTGTGTCGAGAGAACCGTTGGAAAGAAGTCGAAACACGAAGTTTGAACCTGACGAACCGTGTTCGCCGACGGCGACGATCTTGCCGTCTGATTGCAAAGCGATCGCGTGAACTTCGTCCGCACCGCCGTGGTTCAATGTAAAGATCCCGTCGCCGCTAAATGTCGTATCGAGCGTGCCGTCAACATTAAATCGTGCCACCAAAAAATCCGTTAAGTTGACCGAGGGCGTAACGCTTCCCGCGATAATTATCTTTCCGTCAGGCTGCACAACAACATCATTAACAGTCTCTGCCGTTTGTAACCCAAGAAAATCCGAAACGTAATATCCGCCGGAAACGCCGAAAGTTGTATCCAGATCACCGGCCGCCGCGATCACCGAAAAGGACGTTCCAAGAACTATCAGAGTGCTAAAGGCAATATGAAAAACGTATGACATGGCCCACCTCGCTTTTTTTATTCGCCGATTATAGCTCAAGTTCTTTCCAATTTCGCAATATTTACGTTTCGCAACGACCAAATTCGAATAAGTAATCGGAAAATTCTTCAAAAAACGAATTTTTTTTCCCGCCGAAAAGATCCGGTTGTTGTGGCTGAATTAATTCAGCTGTGGAAAGGTGAATGG
This sequence comes from uncultured Acidobacteriota bacterium, assembly GCA_937871585.1. Taxonomy (GTDB): domain Bacteria; phylum Acidobacteriota; class Blastocatellia; order Pyrinomonadales; family Pyrinomonadaceae; genus OLB17. The sequence continues at coordinate 32,186 of CALMPJ010000161.1, forward strand.
ACCGAAACCAGTTACGGGATTTTGACTTATCGAATTTTACACACGGTTATCCACAGAACTTCAACAAACGTTTTCCACAGGAATTTCACAAAAAGCCCATAAAATAGGGCCAAAACCTAAAGTATTTTCTACTTGACTTAGTATTTTTCGGGTGTAATATGGCAATACAGTCAAGGTTGCTTACGGGTACTTTGACCGGCACCGAGAGGTGGAACGGTAGCGGTGACGCGACCGTTCGAGAGCAGAAGGAGCGGAAAGCCGCTGTTTGGTACGCTCGGAGCCGAAGCCGAAAGGCTTGGCGGAGGCAAGTCGAAAGACGAACTGAGTCTCGGGGATAAAAACACGAGACGCCCAAGGGAAATGATCAGCCCGGAAGGTGCCGAAAGTCGCTCGCGAAAACTAATTCTTCGGGATGAACAGACGCGGGCCTCGTTGCCGGGGACGTAACCGGCGGTGGAGGAAAAGCCACCACAACAAAAACCTAATGGCACTGGCGTGAAAACGCTAACCGAAAGGGAAACCTGGAGGGGTGCTGACCGGAAAGGCTCTCCGCAGAGCGAATTCGGGATACAAAAATCGGTGTCGGACGCGTGTACATGCGACCTTCGCCAACTTTCAAAAACCGGCAAGCTTCGGCGGACCGGCTTGAGAGGAAAAAAATAAAAGCGTCGTGACGGGCAACCGAAACGACGCTTTTGTTTTTTCCAATTTGACCAACTACCAGACGATCTCACCGGTGCTGGTATCGATCAATCCGCGTACTCTGCCATTTCCCGTCGATCGAATCGAGATCTCGCCGGTGTCGAACTTCATTAGGTTCGAGGTGCGATTTCGAGTGCGAGACTGTCTAATCACTACCGCGAGTTCTTCATCGGTTCCGACAAAGTTAGACGATAACGCGGCACCGCTATTGGCTTTATTGGCACCAACGACCTCGCATGTTCTAGCGTTGTTCGATCTACGTGGCTGAACACTTGTGTTCGACTGACGAACCTGGATCTCAAAATTTCCTAGTTTGTCTTGCGACGACTGACCGTACGCCTGATTGGCAAGAAAAAGACCTGAAACGATAATTGCGAATGAAACAAAACTTCTCTTCAACATGACGATTTCCCCCACCAAATTTATTAATGCGGCTGGCCGTAAATCTTTATCGGCCTGCTCAATAGATGGACGAACATAAATTCTGCTTTTGCGTTAGCTTTGTTGAAACTATTCGAGGCCGAGCTCGCGAATGATCGCTTTCATTCTCGGCTCATCACGATACATCGATAGAAACGGCTCGTATTTGACGTAGATCAAACCGCGATCACGATGTTCAAGGGCTTGTTCGAGAAAGGCGAACATCATTTCGGTATCACCCAATCGTGCAGGAACAAGCGATTTCAAATAAGACGGATAGTCTTTCAAATGCGGACGCGAGGCATATTGCTCGATACGCTTGTACCAAACGGCGTTCATTCCGCCGATCTTGTAGGCTCGTTTCAGTTCGTCTGCGCAATCTTCGGGTTCGCCGAAATAGATCGCTGCTTTCGCAAACGAATCGATCGCCCGCGCATACATTTCAGCAAATTCATACCCAAACCCGAGATAAAAATGTCCGTAAGCATACGTTGGATCGAGCTTGATCAGTTTTCGAGCATGCGCAATGAGGGCGTCCGAATCTTTTATCGTGTAGAAGTATGCGGCAAGCGCCGTCAATATTGTAGGGGACTCTGGCTCGAGAGCGACGGCACGGTCGATCTGTTCCCGTGCCTCATCGAATCTGCCGAGAACCATCAAATATTCGCCGTACCATTGCCTGGTTGTTGCATTTGACGGATCGAGATCGATCGAGCTTCGAAATGACGTTTCCGCCGTTTGCCAGTCCCAATCGTAGAATGCTTGGGCATACGCAAGCGAAGCGTGAGCTTCGGCTAGTTGTTCGTCGATCTGTTGGGTCTGCGACAAGGCCGCTTTCGCCTTCGGAGCCGAGATATTCGGAGTAGAAGCCTCGTAATAATCGGCGAGCAGTCGATAACTGTCCGCCAGGCCTGTGTAGGCATTTGCGAACTTAGGATCTTTTTCGATCGCTTTCTCAAAGAATTCAACAGCTTTTTTCAGGCCGACAGACGTTCGTTTGTTCCAAAAGAACCGGCCGCGAACATAACTGCGATAAGCCTCAGGATCATCGGTGCCGCGACGATCTCCGCGTTCCTTTCGCGGATCGCTAATTCCCTGTTTTTCGCCTGATGAAGTGACTTCGGAAACGAACTGATAGCCGGTTCCGGGAATGGTGAGCAAGTATTTCGGCAGTTTTTTGCTATCGCAGAGCGTCTTTCGTAGTACAAAGATCGTTTGTGAAAGATTGGATTCCTCAACCGCCGAATTCTCCCAGACGCTCTCGAATATCTCATCCTTACTCACCGTGCGACCAGCATTTGCGACCAAGTAATGCAGCAGATCGAATGCTTTCGGCGTCAACGAAACAACCTCGCCGTCACTCACACGCAGGAGCCTTCGGCTCACGGTATCGAGCCGATAGCCGTCGAACAAATATTCCCGCGATGGAATTATCGCCTGCATAACTTCGCTTTGAGAACTTTTGAGAATATTTTTGAAGATTTTTGAGAACAAGTCAATCAAAACTGTACCCATCAAAAACCAAACCGTCGCCGGAAACACCGCCGACAAGGAGCCTCGATTATGAAACCGCACATAATTGCAGCCGCGATCGTTAGACATTATCACCTAGCCCGTAGATCTAAGAGCCTGATCTTATTGGGATTGCTCATCTTTTTGACAGCAGGATTTCAGTTAAGTTGTCCGCCGCCGGAGACTCTCGAAAATATCGAAACGTCATTCGACCCGTCATCTTACGATGGCGTCAATGCGGGCGACTACTACCTGTCGCCGTCGATTCGGGCGATCGCTATTGATCCGAGAACGGGCAATGTATTTGTGGGCGGGCATTTTTCTTCGATAGATAATGTCGTCGCGTATAACATAGCTTTCTACGATAAAGCCGCGGATCGTTGGTATCGACTTCGTAATCGTGGCTTGGTTTTTGGCGATGAACAAACGCCGGGACACGTCGCCGCGTTGGCCATAAAAGATAATTTCCTGTTCGTAGGCGGCAATTTCACGCAGACCTCGACTCAAACCGCAGGTTCGCAGCCAATAACCGAACTCAACAACATTGCCAAGTACGACATCGGTTCCGGTTCGGTTCAAGACATTCAGCACGGCGTCTGGTCACCACTTTCCCTAGGCGGTCTGAACGGAACCGTGAACGCTATGGTGTTTTCCGGCGACGATCTTTACGTCGGAGGAAACTTCTCAAGCACGGACGAGGGCGTTCCGTCGCTGCGGTTTATCGCCCGGTACAATAACGCAACGACTTGTTCCACAAATTGTTGGGCCGTACTCCCTAACAACGGATTGAGCGGAACCGTCAATGCTCTTGAGATCTCACACGAGTTTCCAAACAATGTCTTCATTGGCGGTGCTTTCACAAATACATTTGACGGGGCGAACCCCGATTTAAAGCATATCGCGAGATTCGACGGCGCGAATTGGCACGAATTATATGGTGACGGTTTGAACGACACAGTTTGGGCCATTAAAGAAGAAAATCGAAACGTTTATATTGGCGGAGACTTTACGGCGACGACCGGCACGCCGGCGCAGAATCCCGTCAATCGACTGGCGATATACGAATTCCCTTCTAACTTTCATCCTTGGTTAGCTGCTCCCGGCAGCGGTTTGAGCGGCCGAGTTGAGTCGATCGCAGTAAAAGACGGCGTTATCATCGCCGGCGGTACTTTCACCCAATCAGTGAGTGGTCAGACTCTCGGTCTCGGCAATCTTGCCTTTTGTGACTCATTGAACTCAGCAGAGTGGGTTGCATTCCCCGGAAACGGTCTAAACAATTCTGTATTTGCTCTTGCACTCGACGATGGTGTCGAAATACGCGATCTATTCGTCGGCGGCAGCTTCACAGAAACAGGTGATGGTTCGTCGACGAATCTTCAACGAATCGCCAGGTTCCCTATTTTTATCAGCGAAGAATTCAAAAGAACCAAAAACCTTGGCAGCATGTCAGGACAATGGTCATCGCTCGGCCTTACCTCGAGCAATACGCTGAACGGTCCCGTCAACGCTCTTGCTACTGATCAGACTAACAAGATATATGCTGGTGGCACTTTCACCGAAACTACCACAGGTACGGTAACCTTAAATCGGATTGCCCGGTTCGATCCGTTGACAAGAATATGGACGCCATTGGCAAACAATGGACTGAATGGAAACGTTGAGGCCGTCTGGCGAATAGGAGACGATCTCTTTGTCGGCGGGCTATTCACGGCAACCGCTGACGGAACAGTGTCGAACCTAAATCGAATTGCTCGATACAATCTGATTACGAACACGTGGCACAGTGTCTCGAATGGCGGATTGAATGGAAGTGTACTCTCGTTCGCACAGAATGGGAACGAACTGTGGATTGGAGGAAGTTTTACACGGACAGCAGACAACTCGATCCTGAATCTGAATCGACTCGCAAAATACGATCTTGTAACCGGGATTTGGTCGTCCGTACCGAACAACGGTATGAATGGCGATGTCAACTCTCTCGCTTTCAAGGGTAACGATCTATATATTGGCGGCGCGTTCACGCGAACTTCGGACAATAGCTATTTTGTTTTCTACTTCACCAAACTCAATACGGTCGCGTCCACTTATCACGAACTAGCAAACAGCGGAACAAACTTCGCAGTCGAACGACTCCGGTTAGTAGGAAATGACCTGTACGTCAGCGGGCCCTTCAATCGAACTCACGACAATACGATAGTTTTGAACGGCCTTGGACGTTTTGACACGACGCTTAACGGCTGGAACGCGGTTTATGGGTATGAGAGCGTAATTGATTTCTCAAAGAAAGTCCGGGCGAGCGTCGCCGTCGAAAATGATATTTATTTCGGGGGCAGATTTCATAACATAGGGAACACCGTAGCTCATTATTTTACAAGGGTTTACGGACAAACCTGGAATGTGCCTGCGGGCACCACAAGTTGGAATGACGGCGGCAATTGGTCAACGGGTGCGGTTCCGGCGGCTAATTCGAGCGCCGTCATTCCGGCCGGAGCCGGCAGTATTAACATCACCACAAATGACGTTATGCTTGCCGACCTGATGCTAAACGGCGGCACATTGAATGTCGCCGCGGGCCGTACGTTGACGATCAACGGTATCTTAAAACTCGACGGCGGCACGATCACAGGCGAAGGCACCATCGTCGTCACCGACTGCCGCCGCGACCGCGTGATGGGCGGTGACCCGACGACCTATATTCGCACGAAGTTAGTTCGCTGCGTAGATAATGACGGCACTTACATTTTCCCTGTCGGCACTGCTCAAGGCTACGCTCCTGTGTTTGTCGGCGAGATCGCTGGTACCGGAAACGTCGCGGTCACACCTTATCAAGGGGCATACAGCGGTCCTGCAACAGGTTTGCCCACGAACCGTCTGCTTCGCTGGTGGAACATCGAGAATCCCGGCGGCGGCGTTACGAATTCGCAGTTGATCTTAAACTACAGCTATCCGGACATCGTCAGCAACGAAGCGACCTACAAGGCATATCGCATCGCCGGCGGCACCGCGAACGTTGCTTCTGACTTCGCAAACACGTATACACACCGAACGACATCGACTAATGTAACTGCATTCTCCGATTGGACGATCGCAGGCGAGCCGGGCGGGCCGACACCAACGCCGACTCCGACACCTTTGCCGCCTCCGCCGACTCCGACACCGTTGCCGTCGCCAACACCTACGGCCACACCAACGCCGTCTCCGCCGCCTGAGCCAAATCCGACGCCCGAGCCGACGCCGACGCCGACGCCTATGCCGCCTGTGTTGGGCACATATCCGAGTTCGAATTTGGCATTGAGCGGTAACCTGGCGGTTACGCCTGATCTGGCGCCAGCTGATGCAACTTCGCTTAGCGCAACGACCGACAGCCGTTTTCGCGGAACGCTCGTAGCCGATCCTATCACCGGGGTGGTCCGAATCTCGAACGCTTCTCCTGCCGGCGTTTATACGGTAAAACTGACGGCATTCAATGGCGGAAATCCCGCCACCACAACATTTACATTAACCGTCACCAACGGCAGCGAATGCACGCAGACATCAGGATTTACGAACGCCGGGGACATAACTGACGCGAGTTCGCCGCATTCCATCGCGGTCGGCGACATCGATAATGACGGCGATCAAGATCTCGCGATCATCAACAACAGCTCGAACCTCGTCTCGATCATGTTCGGCGACGGAGCCGGAACATTCACACACGCAGGGAATGTCACCATTGTTTTCTTCCAGAACATCGTCGAGCTGGCCGACATCAACAACGACGGTAAACTCGATCTCGTAACGGCCGGTTTCAATCGACTGGTAGTTCGCCTCGGAAATGGCGATGGCACATTCTCAAATCTGCCGGTGATCAACTTTCCGTCAGGACCCGACGGTCTAGCGGTCGGCGACCTTAACAACGACGGACGTCGCGACCTCGTGATCGGTGACTATGGTCTTGCCAATGTTACGGTACTGACCGGCGACGGAGCAGGCGGCTTTACGATAGGTACGCCTGTTTCGGTCGGCGGTTCGGTTCGGTCCGTAACGATCGCCGATGTTAACGCAGACAGCAATGCGGATGTTCTGACAACAAACGATAACGGCACGGTTTCGGTCCGTCTTGGCAACGGTCTCGGCGGCCTGTCAGGTACGACGAACGTCGTGGTCGGCGGAACGCCGGTATCGTTGACGGCCGGTATGTTCGACGGCGATGCCAACCTAGACATCGCCGTCTCGAACAACTCCGGCAACTCGATCTCGATCCGAAACGGCGACGGACTTGGCGGTTTCTCTGGCACGACGGAGCTTTCGCCGTTCAGCGTTCCCGAATCGATAGCTCTTGCCGACATCGATAATGACGGTATTCACGATATCGTCGTGGCTGAGAGCTACAATTATGCCGACGTCGTGAATTTCGGCGACGGAAGCGGCGGTTTCGCACAGACGCTTTCGGTAGAAGCGGGCTTCTGGCCATATTCTCTGAAGGTAGGCGATTTTAACGCCGATGGCCGCCAAGATCTCGCAACCGGCAATTTCAGCTCGTCAGTAACGACAGTTCGTCTCGGCACATGTTATACGCCGACACCGACTCCAACGCCGACACCTGAAGAAACTCCGACACCAACGCCTACGCCAACTCCGGAACCTACACCGACTCCGACTCCCGAGACAGGCAATATCACCGTTTCCGACAACAATCTGACAGTCGGTGGATTTAGCACCTTGAAAGATGCGATCGACGCTGTCAATGCCGGCACGTTCTCCGGTGCTATCACAATGACCGTTAACGCCGACACCACCGAGACCGCGATGGCGAGCCTCACCTATAGCGGGAATGGCTCGGCAAACTACACGTCGATCTCGATATCGCCGGCGATCGGCGGTCCGAGATTTATTATCGGAACCTTGCCGGGCGAAGCTATTCTCGAACTTAACGGAGCGGACAATGTAACGATCGACGGCATCAACGCCGGCGGCACATCGCTTACATTTGCGAATGCGCAGAACACAGCATTCGGATCGACAAACACTTTGCGGCTTTTGAATGGTGCATCCAACAACCTAATTCGCAACGTAGACATACTTGGCTCACATCCCGGCAGTACCGGCACCGTCAACATCGGCGGCGACACTGTTTCCGGCAACGGAAACGATGACAATACTATTGAGTTTTGCAACATCGGGCCGTACGGCGGCAACCTTCCACACACAGGAATTCGAAGTTCAAGTACTACGGGAGCATCCAACAGCGGCAATGTGATCAACAACAATAACATTTTCGACTTCACGGGAAATGGAATGTTCATTTTCTCGGCGAAGTTCTGGACAATAAGTAACAACCGTTTGTTCCAGACGGCACCGATCACAGGCTCGCAAACTGTGATGCAAATCGACGATTCGAACATTACGACAGGCTCGGAAGGTATAACGGTCACAGGCAATGTGATCGGCTACGCGTCGGCGGCGGGGACGGGCACATACACGGTCAACAATGCCGCGACGTTCCGAGCGATGCACGTTCAGCTTTGGTCCGCAGGTTCGCCGAGTACCGTGAGCGACAATACGATCACGGCGATAAGCGTAACGAATGCTGCGGCTGGCTCTCAGTTTGATGGCATTCGAATACCTCAAGGGCCCGTAACTGTGAGTGGAAATACCATCGGCAGTACGACGGCGACCGATGCGATCACGGTCTCGTCTTCGACAACCGTCGCGGTGGAATCGTTCGGCATCTATCACATTGGCTTAGGTGCGTTCACGGCGAACAACAACCAGATCGGCGGATTGACGTTTGATAATGCAAATACCGGTGGTCTTATCTTTCGCGGCATCGCGGCGTTGAATGTACGCACGGGTCCGTTCACCGCAAGCGGCAACACGATCGGCGGCACCGTTGCCAATTCGATCCGAACGCAGGGCTTTAACAACGTTGGAACGCCATCGCAGGTTATCGGCATTTCCGTCGGAGGCTGGCCATCGACGATTTCCGGCAACACGATCCAGAATCTAACCTCGCGTGACGGTATCGGAACTGCGGCTCAGGCATCAGTGATCGGCATCGTCACCACAGACGCGACCGTCAATCATTTGATCCAAACGAATACGATCCGCGATCTGACGAATACCGCAGACTTCGGCAGTTTTTCGAGCGTTGTGACCGGAATTCAATTTACAGGTTCGACCGCAAGTAGTGTTGAACGAAATCACATAAGCCGACTGTTCAACTACAAGAGCGGCACCTCAACTGAAGCCAATGGCATTCGCATCGCAGGCGGAACTACTGTGTTTCGAAACAATATGATCGCGATCGGCGACAATATCTTGACAGCGATCGGCAGCGGCTCCACAACCGGCGGCATCAATGGAATAAACGAACCGTTGGGAACGAACACGTTCTATCACAACAGCGTCTCGATCACCGGCTTGCCAACCAGCGGCTCAGGGCCGTCGTATGCACTGAACAGCTCGGTCACGACAAATACGCGTAGTTATCGAAACAACATCTTCTCGAACGGTCGCAGCAACAACGGTTCGACCGGAAAGAACTACGCCATTCGAGTCGGCGGTACAGGCGTGAATCCGGCAGGACTTACGAGCGACAACAACCTGTTCTATTCGACAGGTTCCGGAGCATTCTTCGGCTACTTTAATTCGATCGACCGAGCCGATCTTTCGGCTTGGCAGACAGCTACCGGCAAAGATGCGGCAAGCATCGTCGGCGATCCCTTGTTCAATAACGCACTGCTTGGCGGCACGCCCGATCTGCACATCGCGGTTGGCTCGCCAGCGAAAGACGCCGGAGCAAACGTTGGCGTTGTACGTGATTTCGATGATCAGGTCAGACCATCGGGCCCCGGCTATGATATCGGAGCAGACGAAGCTCTTGCACCGTCGGCGTCTTCCGTTACAGTTTCCGGGCGAATTCTCACGGCTGATGGCAATGGCATTCGAAACGTCATTATGACGCTTGCCGGCGGCGGCACACAGCTATCGGTGCGATCGAGTTCGTTCGGCTACTTCACATTTGAAGGCGTCGAGGCCGGCCAAACATACGTGATATTCGTGAACAGCAAGCGATACACATTCGCGGTTCCGACTCGCGTGATCACGGTTGCAGACGACGTTACAGACGCCGATTTTGTTGCAGAACCACTCGAATGACGAACCGAAATAGACTTTACTGTCGATGCTTCATACTATCTATTGAGTAGTATGTTTCTGGATCGAGTCAAAATTCGGGTGAAAGCCGGTGACGGCGGCAATGGTGTGACGGCGTTTCGTCGCGAGAAATTCGTACCGCGCGGCGGGCCTTCGGGCGGTGACGGCGGCGTTGGCGGCAGTGTTTGGATGGAAGCTTCAGAAGGAGTAAACACGCTGCTGCACCTTCGCTACAACCCCGAGCATAAAGGCGAACGCGGCCGCCACGGCGAAGGCTCGAATCGTTCGGGTAAAGACGGTGCCGACGCGATCGTCAAAGTTCCCGTTGGGACTCAGGTCTATAATGCCGACACCGGCGACCTGATGTTCGATTTTACCGAGCCCGGACAGCGATTCTGTGCCGCAAAAGGCGGCAAAGGCGGCTGGGGCAATGCTCACTTTGCAACACCAACAAAACAAGCCCCAAAATATCACTACGACGGTCGTCCCGGAGAGGAACGCGAACTCCAGCTGGAACTTAAACTCATTGCCGATGTCGGCCTAGTCGGATTTCCCAATGCAGGCAAATCGACGCTGATATCCGTCATCTCGGCCGCTAAACCAAAGATCGCGGATTATCCGTTCACTACACTTGAACCAAATCTCGGCGTCGTTGACATAGGTGATTTCAGGACGTTTGTCGTAGCAGACATTCCGGGCTTGATCGAGGGAGCGAGCGACGGAGCCGGTCTCGGCGATAGGTTTCTAAGACATGTTGAACGAACGAAACTAATTCTTCACCTTGTCGATGTCTCCGAATTCTCAGGCCGCGATCCGGTTGAGGACTACGAGATAATCAATCGCGAGTTAGCCAACTATGACGTCGACCTGGCAAAACGGCCGCAGATCGTGGTTGCAACAAAACTCGATATCCTTGAGGACGAAGATAAGCTTGCGGCACTAAGGAAGCGTGCGAAAAAGGATAAGAAAGAGTTCTACGAGATCTCGTCTGCGTCGCAGAAAGGTGTCAAGGAATTGGTGAACGCTGTCACAGTGAAGCTCGACGCGATCGCCGAGGAAGAGATTGAGATAACTGTCGCCTAAAGCATTGAATATAGAAGACATAGCCCCAACGCAGCGAAAGCGCATCGCCTTTTTCGGCGGCAGTTTCGATCCTGTTCACAACGGCCATTATTCGATCGCCAGAGCCCTGCTCGAACAGTTTTCGCTTGCTCAATTTGTTTTTATTCCGGCATTTCACGCTCCGCATAAGGTTCGGCTAAAGCCGACTTCGGCATATGACCGTTACGCTATGTTGTGTCTTGCGACCGCGGACGAACGCGAAATGAGCGTGTCGCGCATCGAGATAGAGTCTCCCGAAAGGCCATTTTCTGTTGAAACGATGCCTCGGCTGATCGAGATGTTTCCGAATGCCGATCTGTTTTTCGTGATCGGCGGCGACTCGTGGGAAGAGATCACGACTTGGCGAGAATGGGAACGCGTCCTGTCGCTGATGAACATCATCGTTGTCACACGTCCGGGAACTGAGCTTTTGACCGATCATGTGACGGAAGAAATTCGTTCGCGTATCATCGACGTTCGCGGCAAGTACTACATGGACGACAAGGTTGTAACGCCGACGATCTACTTTTCGGATGCTGTAGAATTGGATGTTTCGGCGACAGCGATAAGGAAAGAGATTCGCGACGGCGGCCATGATTGGCGGAGCGATGTTCCTGAGCGAGTTGCAAATTACATCGAAAAATATCAGATTTATAAGTGATGGAAGAAGTTAAGGAATTATCTCTCAATCGTGAAGAAGTCAGTGTCGAACTCGTGCCGAAAGCGGTGCCGTTCGAATCGCTCGACGAGCCATTGCAGCTTGCGATCAAGTGTATCGATGAAAAGAAGGGCCTCGGTATCGTCGCTCTCGATCTGCGCGAGATCGCGAGCTTTACCGAATTTTTTGTGATCGCCAGTGGTACGAATCAGCGGCAAGTGCAGGCAATTGCCGACGAGATCGACGAGCAGCTCAAGAAAAAGCACAAGACAAAGGCTGTCCGCGTCGAAGGCTACAATGCCGCCGAATGGGTGCTGGTCGATTACGGCGATTTTGTCGTGCACATTTTCGATAAGGACGCTCGCGACTATTACGACCTCGAACGGTTGTGGCGTGATGCCGGCCGTGTGACGCTGCCGGAGAGATTTGGATGAAGATAAGGTTTTTGTGGGTCGGCAAGACCAAAAACAAACACTATCTGGCGCTGCAGGACGATTACTTGCAGCGTCTTTCTCATTTTGCGAAATGTGAGATCGTCGAGGTCAAAGACGGCGGCGGGAAAGACGCCGAGGGGCAACGCATACTTCAAAACTTGAATCCAAACTCATCCGTTTGCTTGCTCGATGTCGAGGGCCGCCATCTGTCATCGCACGAGCTTTCCCGCGAGGTCGAACGGTGGCAGAACACAGGTCGCAAGGAGACGACCTTCGTAATTGGAGGTGCCGATGGTGTGTCCGCGAAGGTTGCGGAAATGGCAACCGATAGGATATCCTTATCGTTTCTAACTTTTACGCATGAGATGGCACGCGTAATTCTGCTGGAGCAACTTTATCGAGCACATACCATCATAAAAGGTTTTCCGTATCAGAAATGAGTAAATTGAATCTAAAGGAAATTAAGCAGAAACTGATCGCCGAGCGCGAATTGCTGATCGATAAATTGAATGGAAATGATCTGTCGATAGACGATTCCGAGACGCCAGATCCTGTCGATCTGGCCGTGCGTAATTACTCGAAGAACGTAATGCTCGCGGTGTCCGAGAACGAGAGCAAGCAGCTCACGTTGATCGATGAAGCACTTCGCCGTATCGACGATGACGAATACGGCACTTGCCAAAACTGCGAGAACGACATCAATCCGAAGCGTCTCGCGGCGATACCTTGGGCGCGTTATTGTCTGGATTGTCAGGCTCTGCAGGAACAGGGCTTGCTTGACGAAGAATAGACACAAATCTCCCTTATGTTCGAAAGGATCCTCGATCCGATCTCATCAATATTTTTTCCCCAAGAATGTAATACTTGCGGCGGACCGTCAAACGAGTCCGCCGTTGGTGTCTCATGCCGCGAATGCTGGAATGACACGCCTTTGTTCTCAGGCAGTGAGATCCTCTGCCGCCGTTGCGGTGCACTGCTTGGGGCTAGCGGCGGGCCGCGTGATGTTTCATGTCACAAATGCGATGAACATTTTTACGAACATGCCTTCGCCGTCGGTCCGTATGTAAAGGCTCTTGCGTCCGAGATCGTGCATCTTAAGACCACGCCGAACATTTCAAAATACCTCGCAGTTCAAATTAGAAAATCTTTGGATCGCCACGAACTGAGAAAAATAGATCTTGTAGTGCCGGTGCCGCTTTCGAAAGAACGTGCCGTTGAACGAGGCTTCAACCAAGCGGCGGTAGTTGCAGAAGTTGTAGGAAAATACTTAGACCGCAAAGTCGATGCTTTTAGCGTAGAACGTACAAAGCACACGCCAATTCACCGAATGTCGATGGATCGGCGAGCTCGCGAACTAACGGTCGAGAAAGCGTTTAGCGTAACGCGCCCAAAACTCATCGCAGGAAAGTCGATATTGCTGGTCGATGATGTTCTCACGTCAGGATCGACGGTATCGGCATGTGCAAAGGCTCTATTGAAAAACGGCGCTGCCAATGTGATCGTTTTCACACTGGCACGCGCCGTTTTGAAGTAAGGAATCTACTACGGAACGTCGTTGACCTGAGCCGGAATATCGCCGTTCAAGCCAAACTGTCCGATAAACAAACCGCTCGTGCTTCGCTGCAGATACCAAACGCCGGTAGACGGTCTAAAGACCGCTACATCGTCCCGGCCATCCGCATCGTAGTCACCAACAACCGGCGTATCGCCATTGACTCCAAACTGCTGAGCCAAGAAACCGGACGTTGAACGATTCATATACCAAACTCCGGTGGATGGCCTAAATACTGCCTGATCATTACGGCCGTCACCGTCAAAATCACCCTGCGTGGGAATATCGCCATTCAGTCCAAATGGGATCGCCGTGTACGAGCTATCAATGCTATTCAATCGATGCCAAACGCCGGTTGCCGGACGAAATACCGATATATCAAATCGACCATCACCGTCATAGTCGCCGGACGCCGGCAGATCGCCGCTTGTTCCGAACGGAACCGACGAGAAATTGTTTGGGTTCGAAGAACGGCGTATCCACCACGTCCCTGTCGAAGGCCGGAATACTGCCTGATCGGCTTTCGCATCACCATCAAAGTCGCCCGGCGCCGGGACGTCGCCCGCAGCTCCAAATGGTACGACGCTCACGGTCGAATCACTGCTGCGATACGTGTACCAGACATTCGTCGACGGACGAAAAACGGCTACATCGTTAAGGTTGTCACCGTCATAGTCCTTGGCGACCGGAGTATCTCCGTTCGACCCGAACTGCAAGATCCTGACAACGGCCGCCTGAAGATTGTATGTGTACCACGTTCCATTTGATGGTCGGAAAAGCGCGAGTTCGGACGTAAGATCGCCATCAAAGTCGCTCGATGAGCGAAGTCGTACGATCTTATCGACCGTGCCGCTCGTCAGGCCTGTCATATAAAGCTCGCCTTCGTCATCTTCACCGAACGAAGACAGAAGACGCGGCGTGTCTAGCAATGCCGTTGTATTCGACGCATTAACAAAGATCTCGCCGGTACAGTAATCGGCATAAACATACGTGCCATCGACAAACGAGCTCTGAGTACCGCGATAGACGTAGCCACCGGTTACACTACATCGCGAACCTGTTTGCGCGTAGAAATATATCGGCATCGTATAGTTTCCCGGAACACAAGCTGTCGGATCGAGGCCCGTACAAGTCGTCGCTTCGTAGACTCGCCAGCCTTGATTGCTGCCGAGCGTTACCTTGTCGACCTCTTCGACTGCGTCCTGGCCGACGTCGCCAACCCAAAGGTCGCCGTTCGATCGATCAAATGACCAACGCCAAGGATTTCGCATTCCGATAGCATAAATTTCGTCCGCTCCGGGCGTCGCACCAGCGTACGGATTTGTCGGTGGGATCGTGTAGCCGGGAGCAGTCGGCGTGACGGCCGTACTTGGCGTAATTCGCAAGATCTTGCCAAGCAACTCGTTAATATTCTGCGAGCGATTTCCCGGATCGTTTGCCGAGCCGCCATCGCCCATGCCGATATAAAGATTATTGTCTGGGCCAAACGCGATCATTCCGCCATTGTGATTTGAGAACGGTTGGGCAATGTTCAGCAAGATCACTTCGCTGGCCGGATCGCCGACCGTATTGCCGTTGATCGCAGTAAATCGAGAAACGATCGTCGCGCCGTCAGATTGCCGCGTGTAGTTCACAAAAAAGTAGCTATTCGTCGCAAACTGCGGGTGGAACGCAAGGCCTAACAGGCCGCGTTCACTTCCCGATGAACTGACACGATCCGTGAGATTGATAAAATCGCTAACAGCCATTGTCTGGCGATTCACAACTCGAATGAGACCGCGTTGCTGAACGACAAAAAGCCGCTTCGTACCGTCTTTCGAACTCGTGATGTGAACAGGCAACGAAAGTCCCGTCAAATAAGGCACCGTTCTGATCGTAAGCGGAGCCGGCGTGACCTGGCCCATAACGACCGCGATGTTTGCAATAAATGCCAGCACAGCGGCCAGCACGAATGTATTCCTTCTCATAAATTTACCTTCTGCGAATCTCAATCTTAGCAACAATAGATTGTTGAACAAAAGCCTGATCTAAATGATATCGACGACAAAGTCCGCGTATCGAAACTGGAGGGTTGAAACCGTTTTAATCTAACTAAATTCTATCGCCTGCAACGTACAAAATGCAAGACAATTAAAGACGGTACTTTACACGCTTTGCCCGAAGTGCGTCGTCCTCATTTTCGAGATTCTGCAAACGCATCGTGATGTCCGCAGTCATCGAAAGATCAGCCAATTCACCATTATTAAATTTGGAATAGCCCGCCGCTGCGATCATCGCGGCGTTATCGGTCGATAGAAGTTTTGATGGAAAGTAAACGGGAACGCCAATTCGGAAGCCAAGGTTTTCAGCCCCCTCACGCAATGCCAAATTACAGGCGACACCGCCGGCGACGATAAACGTCTTGGGCTGAAGTTCGTTAGCCAGACGTTCCATTCTGCCGACAAGAGCCTTTACAACCGCCGCTTGAAAACACGCGGCTACATCGCAAATATCTTGCGAGGCAGTCGCTTCGCCTGTCGCCGGCTCGATCTCACTTTCCCGCAAATAGCGAGCAACAGCTGTTTTTAATCCGCTAAAACTGAGGTCAGGGCGACCGTCGGAGATCTTAGCCTGCGGGAACGTGATCTTTCCCGCCTCGCCTCGTTTCGCAATGCGTTCGATCACCGGCCCGCCGGGATATCCAAGGCCAAGCATCTTCGCAACCTTATCAAAAGCCTCGCCCGCAGCATCGTCGCGTGTGCGCGAAACTACACGATACTTCCCTTCTTCGGGAACGTGAAAAATATTAGTGTGGCCGCCGGAGACGATCAACGCGAGTGCGGGAAATTCGACCGCCGGATTCTCGAAGTTCACGGAGAAGACGTGTCCTTCGATATGATTTACACCAACAAGCGGCTTACCGAGAACGTATGCCAGCGATTTTGCATAGCAAACACCGACAAGCAGCGAACCTATCAGTCCGGGACCTTGTGTAACGGCGATAGCGTCGATATCGGCAAGTTCCACCTTTGCTTCGGCTATCGCCTGCTTTACTATCGGATCGATCTGCCGTAGATGTTCACTCGATGCGATCTCAGGCACGACGCCGCCCCACGCCCGATGTATATCGATCTGAGACGAAATTATCGATGACAAGATCTCACGGCCATCTCGCACAACGGCCGCGGCGGTTTCATCACACGAACTTTCGATACCAAGTATCAGCACGCTTCTAGCTTACCAAATGCCGCGTTTCTGCTCAGAATCGAATCGGCAAACGGCATGCCATTCCTCACGGCTCGGCGTGACACCGTTAGGGAAATGCTCGGCGAAATCATCGCGAAGCTTCGCCGCAAACTCGCTCAAATAGAGATCAAGCGATTCGCGATCTTCGGCTTCGTAAACGGTTCGTCGCCGATCGCCGTCGCGATAGTAGGTAGCGGCCACAAAACAGCCGGTCGCAACTACTTCCGCGATGTGCTTGTCGAGCATATAAGCATCGAGGCGTTCGGCGTGTTCGGGAACAACATCGAGAGTTACTTCATATGTGATCATTTATCTCACTCCCGTAAACAACGTGGTGTCATCGACAAAGCAAAGCCCGTTTCCGAATGGATCGCGGCAGTAGAACGACCGTTCACGCCACGGACGCACGTTGATCTCACCGGATGGCGAGCCGTGGACGTCGTCGCTTTCGAGGCAATCGAGCCCCTTTGCACGTTTGAATATCGACTCGAGTTCTGCCGTCGCAAAATAAATGTGATCGGCGATCGGCTGACCGTTGTTCTCAATGATCGCAAGTATCACCGGCCCGCAATCAAAGTAATGTCGCCCGCGATGAACTTCACGGCCTTCGTCGTCGAGCAGTGTTTTGTAGAATTCAACCGCCTGATCAATGTCACTCACCGGCACAAATATCCTGAAAATCGAAGCTTTGCCCATTCAATTCAACCTCCGCATTGAACAATAATCGCATACAATCGTAAGATATGTCGCAGGCAATGGACACACATTCCGTCACAGAATTATTGGTCGATCTCTCGAACGGCAAACGCGACGCCGTCGATCAACTGTTGCCGCTGATCTACGACGAATTGAAACGGCTCGCAGCAAGCTACCTTCGCCGCGAACGCAGTGATCACACGCTACAGCCAACGGCCCTAGTCAACGAAGCGTACCTCAAAATGATCGACATCACGCGAGTTTCGTGGCAGAACAAGGCGCATTTTATCGGTGTTGCGGCGAACCAGATGCGGCGAATTCTCGTAGATCACGCCCGCCAGCACAACGCCCTGAAACGCGGCGGCGAATTCCACATTCTCACGCTCAACGAGGAAATTGATAAGGCAGACGAGCAATCGACCGAGCTTATCGAACTAGACGAAGCACTCAACGAACTCGAGAAAATGGATCCAACGAAAGCAAAGCTCGTCGAGCTGCGCTATTTCGGCGGCCTAACGTTCGACGAAGCCGCCGAGGTCATGGGCGTTTCAACCATCACCGTAAAACGCCATTGGAAAATGACAAAAGCTTGGCTGTACGGCCGACTGGCAAAACAGTGAAGAGCGAACAGTGAACAGTGAACAGTGAAGTACGCATTCCTCAATTGGTTGTTCGTTGTTCTCTGTTCAGTGTTCACTTTCTTTTTTCCTCGTCTTGATACATTTCTCATTGCAGTTTCGCCTTACCAGATGACGAGCCATTTGGCACGCATTTAATAAAGGAGAAATTGCAATGATCAATCATATATCACTACCTGCCGGAAACCCGGAAAAAGTCGCAAACATACTCGCAGAACTTTTTGGCGGAGTCGCACTTCCCTTCCCGCCAAGCCCCGGCGGCTTTGTCGCATTCGCGGACGATGACCGAGGCACGCTTGTCGAGGTCGTTCCGTCTGACGTTCATCTGGTTCCCGGCGAAGGGCTCCCTGACGAATCGACGTTCACCCGAGAGACCATCACCGACGAGAATGAAGCGACATTCGTTCCCGGCAACGAACGATCGCTGTTCGGCTCAGTTCATCTGAACATCAATTCGCCGCTCGACGAAGAATCGATCAAGGCCATCGCAAAACGCGAAGGCTGGAGATGCCTCACCGCAAATCGCGGCCGCGGACTGTTCCAGCTGATCGAACTCTGGATCGAAAATCGTTTCCTGATCGAGGTAAATACGCCCGAAATGACGAAGGATTACCAAGAGACCGTTACGGCAGCAAATTGGGCCGCATTCCTTGATATGCCGCTGCCGCCGAAATACAACGACAACTACGCCGGCTTGGTTGGATAAATCAGCTCCCCTCCGAGGCAGAACCGGGAGCGATAGCGACCGGGTTCTTTCTCCGAATGGTGCCGCCTCATGGACGACAGGATCGTTGTTCTTAACCTACAGTTTTCACATCACAGTTCCAGTCGAGACCTTTCCATTGCAGCCGGAGCCGAGCTAAACCTCGCTCCGGCTCTTCACTTTGAAATTTCAAATTTCAAATATGAAATCCCAAATGTCGTGATACTTTTCTCAATTTCTCTTCGCCTTACAAATGACGGCGGTTTTGCCTGCCGATATTTTTCAGATCATACAGGAGAGAATTCATGAAAAACGCATTACTTACAGCGATCATATCGATACTTACGATCTCCGGCACGGCATTGGCTGACGCTAAGATCAAAACCAAACAGACCGTCGGCGGACAGTCGTCGGAAAACACGCCCTACATTAAGGGCAAGCGCCAACGTACCGAAATGGGCAATGGCATGCTCGTTTCGATCACGCAGTGCGACCTCAGCCGCGACCTGCAGCTCGCACCGACGACAAAGACCTACACGATCTCGAACTACGACGACGGCACCGGAGCGAACACTGGCACACCGACCTCGGCGAACGGCGTTGTAAAGGCAGGCGGCACGATGTACATCACCACAACGACCCGCGACACCGGCGAACGCAAACAGATGTTCGGCTACACGGCGCGTCACATCATCCAGACGATCGAGATGGAGGCCGGTCCGGATTCGTGCAGCCCGAACAAGACCAAAATGGAAATGGATATGTGGGTGATCGACGCCGAATTCGGCATCGCGTGCACGCAGAATCGCAATTACACGCCCAACTATGGCAAGGCTGGCGGCTGCCGCGACAAGATCGTGTCGAAGAACCTCGGCACCGGTAAGACAGGCTATCCGCTCTATCAGAAAATGACGATGTTCGATGCCAACGGGAAAGAATCGACATCGATGACTCAGGAAGTCGTCGAACTCTCGAAAGCCGCACTCGACGCTTCGCTATTCGAAGTTCCTGCCGACTATCGCGAGGTCAAGGATTCGTCGCATCTCTATACTTCGGCAGCGGCAAGCAGCAGCGTGAATTACAGCGGATCGTCTTCGCCGATCGGTTCGTACAACGGCAATTCGTCGAGCACGAATTCATCGATCTCGAACGCAGCTCGTCAGAATAGCGATGTTTCGACCAACGTCGGCGCCAAGCAAGTCGGCTCCGTTCGTATCGGCCTCGTCGTTAAGACCGGGGCTGTTGGCGAAGGCATCGCTGCAGCCGATCTGGCGGCGGCGGTTCAGAACACGCTTGGCCAGTATCTCAAAGGCACTAAGACCGAGGTCGTGCCTCTCGAAGCCAAGCTCGCGTCGGCACAGGCCGAGGAAGCCAAGCAGAAAGAGTGCGATCAGATCCTGACCATCACTGCGTCGCACAAAAAAGGCGGCGGCGGCGGTTTCGGCTTCGGCAAGATGCGCGGCTCGGTAGTTTCGCAGATAGGGATCGGCCAAACAGGTTCGACAGTCGGTAACATCGCCGGCCTAGTC
>CALMPJ010000162.1 GCA_937871585.1 uncultured Acidobacteriota bacterium
CGATATAGATGTCGCTAACCTTCGACGATTTTTACGCGGCGATTTTGACGGCCTCTTTCCAACTGATACGCCATTTGCGTTGTCCAACAGCAATAATGGGCTACGGAGTACCAATGTTCCGCAACGAGAAGGTTGGGTCGTTTACGTTTCTGATCGACGCGGTGATGCGGATTTCGATGGCGAACTCGATATGGAAGATATCTTCAGTTCTTCCCCTGGAAATGGCGGCACACTTCAGTCGAGTGAAGACGTCAACCAAAATGGACTACTAGACGCGAGATATTGGGGTGCAGGTAGCGATGCCCGAGCTGAAACCGAGCGTTATAACACGAGGACGATCCTTCCGGACAGGGCCGCAGTGGCAGATCATAAATATTATCGTCGTGGCGTAAGACTAATAAACGGAACAGTGGTTCCCGGAATATATAGTTCTTCAGCTCCGTCAAACACACGTGGATTTGCATTCGCATCGGAGAATGGCGTTTATGTCGAAGGTAACTACAATGCGACAGGTGTTTCGAGTGTGCCGTCTTCGGGCAATACTCCTTATGACGGTTACTTACCATTAAACTCAGCGACTCATATTCCGGCATCGATCGCCGGCGATTCAGTGACGGTACTTTCAAATGCGTGGAATGATGGAACCAGTTTTGAATCACCCTATGATGCTCGTGGCAGAGTCGCATCTAACACGACCATTAGGTTTGCGATGATATCCGGTGACACTATGACGTCGCGCGAGTTATCGCCGCACCAAGGCGGCCTTTCTCCAAGGCTCAACGGCGGTGTTCATAACTTCAAACGATATCTTGAGTCGTGGAAAGACCAGTCCGGAAGCAACGCTTATTCGAACAGGCTCGATTATTCGGGTTCGCTAATCAACTTATTCAATTCTCGCAACAATAACGGCTCGTTCAAGTGTTGTAATACAGTTTACGATCCGCCGATCCGTAATTGGGTGTTCGATTCGACGTTCTTGGATCCGTCACGAATGCCGCCGGGAACTCCGTTCTTCCAATATGTTCAAACAACTGGATTCCAGCGAACAAATGATTGATCTCGATTAGATGTCGCCACGATGAGCCTCTTGAGCAGTGATTTGCGACAGAGGCTCATTTCTTTCATACGTCGTTTTGCCTATCAAACTATGAACCTTTGATCTGTGATATCGTATCCTTTCGAGGGAATATTGGCCCAAAGATGAGGGAACTTTCACTAGATAATTGTCGGATCGATCAGCGATATGAGATCCGGGAAACTCTCGGTCGCGGAAGCTACGCTGAGATCTTCGTAGCGACCGACGGCATTGCATCGCCAAGTTCACCTCACAAGAAAGTCGTTATCAAGGCTCTGAACGTCTTTCTCCAAGACGAACTCGACGCCGATCTTGAACGTACTTTAGTCGAGAATTTCCAAAATGAGGCTATTGCACTCGATCGAGTGCGTCATCCGAACATTATCAGCCGACTCGGTCACGGCACGGCTCGCGATCTCAAAGGCACGATCTTTCATTACTTGGTTCTCGAGTACCTTTCGGGAGGCGATCTTCAAAACGTTGTTCGTCGCCGTCCGATCGATCTTTCGCAACTCGCACGCTACATCGAGCAGATATGCGCCGGCCTTAGCCACGCTCATCGAAGTGGTGTGATACATCGTGACATCAAACCGCAGAATCTGCTTTTGACGGCTGATCTTTCGACAGTAAAGATCGCCGATTTTGGCGTGGCGAGATTTTCGATGGCCGACTCACCAATAACTCGTGTCGGTACAAACGCCTATGCACCACCCGAGCACAGTCCGCTGACAGCAGGGAATTTTGCCGCAGCAAAGCTCACGCCTGCCGCCGATGTATATTCGCTTGCGAAGACGATCTACACACTCGTATCACGAGAATCGCCGCGATCATTTGCCGGTCGTTCGATCGACGAATTACCGGTCGATATCCGATATGAACCGTGGGCAACGAGTCTGCTAAAGGTGCTGACAAAGGCAACAGCAGACGTCCCGGAGCATCGACATCAGTCGATCGAAGAGTTTTGGCTGGCGCTTGAGCCGTTCATCGTCCAGATCGGCGATGCAGAGCCGGAAACGATAATTCAGCGATTTGATTCGCCACAACCTCACGTAACTCGCGGATATTCACCGGTCACGCCAAGCAAACCTCAATTTGAGATCGATCTTGTTACAGGTGCTGGAAGGAAGATCGAGTCCAAGACCGTTTCAATTCCTATCTCACCTCAACCTATAAGTTATCAGCCGCCTGTCGTGTCGCCTTTGATTCGAAGTGGAAAGACTGCGGCGGAACCAGTTCGCGTACAGGTTGAAAAACCGAAAAGGAGCTTTGTCCGACGGGCTGCGATGTTTGGGATTTTTGTACTTGTTTTCACGGGGCTATTGTTTGGTACGGCGACGTACTTTCGCGGTCGTTACAATATACCGACTATCTCCAATCCATTTTCAGCTCAAACCGCTACAGCTAATGAGAACGTTAATCTTCGTTCCGGACCGAGTGCAGACACCGATCGCATCGGGCTCGTCACTAAGAATTCGAAGGTTCGTATTGTAAAATCGCAAAATAACTGGTATCAAGTTGATGTAATATCTCAGGGCATCGCGAGAAATGACACAGGTTCGGTGTCGAGAGGTTGGCTGAACGGTAAGTTTCTAGACATCGATAACAACTAGAGAATGAGTGTATTAAACAAAGTTAGAAGCTGGATCGACGGCGATTCGTCCGAGCGGGCTTTGGAGCAAGCCGCACGCGACGCGCAAGTGAAACCGCGAAGTAAGGCCGAGGAATTCATCGTCAAGATCGCTCGCGAGGTAGAAGGCGTTATGCAATCGGAAATGGTGCCGTTGCCGCAAGGAACTACCATCATTCCGAGCGAATACACCGTATTTCTGAGCGCCGACGACGATAAAGAATGGCAGGGCGTTAAGCGAAAAGGCCTTGAACAAGGCCTGTATCACATACTAGCCGAGCGGGCCAAGGAGATCGCCGGTAAGAAGAAGCTTGAAACGAAATCATTTGTTATCGAGCTTAGAATCGACGCTACGCTCACAAAAGGCGAGGTCACCGTTCAGCACAGTTGGGAAGAGTCGGCAAGTAACAAGACCGGAGTCCTCGCACGTCCAAAATCACTGCCGGAAATTCCGCCTGTTCCGACCCCAAGGCCCGTTGTTCCGGCCACAAATCCGAACTTGAAGGCACCAACCGGCAACATTCCGCCGTATCAGTCAGTTGCTCCGCCGACCGTCGCAAAAGCCAACATTTCGAAGGCGGTTCCGCTCGAAGGCGGCGATACCGAGGAAATGACACAAGTCGCAAACCGAATGAAGGAGCTGTATCGGCTCGAAGTTTGGCGCGGCGGCGTACGACAGAATGTCGTACCGATATTTCAACACGAAGTTGTCGTCGGCAGAGGTTCGAAATCCAAACCGGTCGATATACCGCTCTCAGGCGACGTCGAGATCAGCCGTCGGCATCTTTCGATCGGAACCGATGGTTCAGGAAGTTTCTGGGTCTCGAACGAAGGCAAGAATCCTGCGGCAGTGAATAATTACGACCTACCGATCGGTCAACGTGTAACCGTAACGCCGGGCACAAGCGTTGTAGTTTGCAGCTATACTCTTCGAATTCAGGCGGCCTAGTTAGCGGCGATCATAGACCTCACGTTCAAGCTGTGGCAAGAGATTCTTTCTCAATCGGTCGGCAAGAGCTCGGGCTTCGCGAAGCACCGCTGTTGTCTCACTAAGATTCTCTTGTAACTGCGGAAGCAATAGCGACAGGTCGTTACGCTCATTCTCCAGTCTTCGCCGCATGCTGTCTCGAAGCTCTTCCGTCTCCGTTGTCCCGGCAAATGTCGTGCTGTTCGTTACATTTCTTGGCCTAAGCTCGATCTCAACCTGAGACAATCTGCTGCGAGTCGCATTCAATTTCTCGGTCAGATCAGCCTGACTTTTCTGAAGCGTGGCGACTCGCTGTTCCGAGCGAACCAAGAATTCCATTCCTAACACGAGCCGCTGCTGTTTTTCATTGAAGTAAGTGCCGCCGACCTTCTCAAATTTATCGACAAACGTCTCCATCGCCTTGGTTAAACTCAAGACCTGAGCCGAGATGCGAGTCATCTCGTATGACATATTTGTCATCGGATCGGCATAAGCAGGCTGTGGGGCTGGTGTAACTTGTGCGAGCGTCGAGATCGAAGAAACGGCAAAGAATGATACGAACAAAATAGCTTTCACCATCGAACATCTCCCGAATTTACTGAATTGCGAACTGAAATGTAACACGCAAGAGCACGAGAAATGTTGCATGAACTTACGGCATGAAGTGCGAAAGCCAAGAGTTAGGGCTTTTCGCTTCGATCAAGAGAGCAATTGTGGCTTTTACTTTTTCCATCACTTCTTTTGGATATTTGAATTTGTATCTATTCTCCTCAAACTCTTTTTCGTCAAGCACAACAACGCGTCCGTCGGGCCATGAAACAACATCGATATCAAGGTCAACGTAGTCCACGCGGCGGTCACTTATCTTTGGCGGAATGCAGATATTTGCATAAAGGTTACGAAATTCACCGTTTGGCGATTCGAAGCGGAAAACGTTGAACCAGAGATCAGCCGAGAAATATTCAACGGAAACCGTGCCAGCGTCGATCGTACCGAGCTCGCGATGCTCAACCGTTTTGGCAAAAACGCCGCGAAGCTTTATCGCATGTTCTGCCCTTGAAATCACTTCGCATTCCCATGAACGGGAAAGTGTGCCGTCGTATTTTCGCGAATTGACCGTGATGCTATTGCTCTTCTTCATTCATTTGGCGTCCTGTGAATGATGTATGCAGGCGTGCGAGCAGATCCTTCAGATTCACGATCTCGGGCTCGCGAAATCCGGCGAGGAAATCAGCTTCGAGATCTAGCCATTGGCGTTCGATCTTGTCGCGAATAGCTTGACCTTTTGCCGTCAAGTAAACGCGACGAACTCGACCGTCTTTGTCGCCCTTCTTTCCTTTTTCGATCTTAACTAAGTTTACCTCTTCCAAGCCGCCGAGCGTTTTGTTCACGGTTGGTGCCGCAAGATTGAGTCTGGATGCAATATCGATCTGTCTCAGGCCGTCTTCCTTCCACAGTTCGATCAGCACAAATACTTGCCCGGCATGCAGGTCTATCAGTGCCATTTGGCGCTCGAAGGAGTTGCGAAAGGCGGTGGAGACGCGTGCTAGAAGATAGCTGGTTGTTAGTTCAAAATCGATCTGTCCGTTCATTCTGTTTTGATTCTCCGGATTAGCTCGCTAACATAATAACAGTAGCGAGCTACGTAAATTAACTTAGCTTGCTAATAATATATCATTAGCAAGCTAACTAAATAAAGTTAGCGCGGTATTCAAATTTAGTTAGCCCGATAATTTACTAATGGAAAACGCTGAAAAACTGAGGAATTTACGAAATTTGCTGCTTAACCAGCATAAGCTATTGATCGATCGTGAACGCGAAAGCTATGAGATGCTACATGGCCCATTAACAGCAGGAGCGTTTTTGAACGTGCTCATCGACAACCAGGATTTCGCGTGGTTGCGGCAGTTTTCGATGCTAATTGTGGAGATCGACGAGATGTTCGATCTTAAGGACGGAATCGATCGAGAGATGATCGAAGCCAATCTAACGAAAATAGGCGAGCTTCTGGATCCGAACGTAGGCGATGACAGCTTTAACGCAAAGTACGATTTCTCGATGTCGATACTGCCCGAGGCGGCGACATTGAACGAAGAAATGAGGATTCTTCTGGGATAAAAAGGGCCGCATTAGCGGCCGCTTTTCTTCCAATCGTTAAGGAATCCTTCAAGTCCTTTGTCCGTAAGCGGATGCTTTACGAGTTGGGTTATGACCTTAAAGGGAATCGTCGATACGTCAGCTCCCGCCAATGCACAATCAACGATGTGCATCGGATGCCGAATCGAAGCAGCCAACACTTCCGTTTCAAAGTTATAATTCCCGTAAATATCAACAATATCGCGTATCAACGCCATTCCGTCTTGGCCAATGTCGTCCAGACGGCCGATGAACGGCGAGATGTAAGATGCACCGGCCTTCGCGGCTAAAAGGGCCTGAGCAGCAGAGAAACACAGCGTTACGTTCACTTTCGTTCCTTCGTTGCGGAAAGTGCGGCATGCTTTTAGGCCGTCGAGTGTAAGCGGTACCTTGATCACTACGTTTGGAGCGATCGCAGCCAATTCGCGACCTTCGGCAAGCATTCCTGCGGTATCGAGCGCGGTAACTTCTGCAGAAACGTCACCCTCGACGATCGCGCAGATCTTGGCAATGTGTTCCTTGAAATCAACGTCGCCTTCTTTCGCAACTAGCGAGGGGTTTGTCGTAACGCCGTCGATCATACCGAGTTCATTCGCCTCACGGATTTCGTCCAAATTTGCTGTATCAATAAAGAATTTCATAATTAGTGCCTATTTTACAGGGTTACGTAAGATGCCGATACCTTCGATCTCGACTTCGCATATGTCGCCGGACGAGAGTTTAGAAACTCCCGAAGGCGTCCCAGTCGCGATCAGATCGCCGGGCATCAAGGTCATCTGTCTTGAGATGTATCGTATCAGAAAATCGACCGGAAAGACCATCTGCGAGGTGCGTCCACGCTGCGTAACCTCGCCATTCACGCGGCAAATGACATTGAGATCGGTTGTATCGAGATCTTCGACGATAATCGGACCAACCGGACAGAAAGTATCGAATGACTTTCCGCGTGTGAATTGAACATCATGACGCTGAATGTCGCGAGCCGTGACATCGTTCAAACAGGTGTAGCCTCCGATGTAATCTTTTACATCAACATCGTCAGCTAAGTCCTTACATTGCCTTGAGATAATGACACCAAGCTCAGCTTCGTGTTCAACTTGTTGCGACTGGCTTGGTATCACGATCTCGCCTCCGTCGGTGTTCAATGCGGACGGCGCTTTGAGGAATAGTAGCGGTTCAGTCGGTACGGCGTTGCCTAATTCGGCTGCGTGTGCGGCATAGTTTCTGCCGACGCATACGATCTTTGAAGGGACTGGAAAGTTCATGGTAGTTCCTCGGAAACTACGTCAGACGGTTCGCTGACGTTTTTGAATTTGTCAGTCGCCGTGATGTAGTAGAAATAGGTTTTGCCTGATTCGACGGTCTTGTCCTGGAAAGTGTTTGTTTTCAACAGTTCAGGCGTCAATAGTTGCCATTTGGCCTTATCGAGAGCCTCGTCAGTTGAGCGATAGATGCTGTAGCCCGCGATGTCTGTTTCAGGGTTCACGGCGAAGAATATCGAGATCATATTCTGTCCGACTCCGAGCGTGATCGCTGTCGGAGCTGAGGGCGGGAATTTGTCGATCGTCTCTAGCGAAACTATCGGTGATTCTGCGCTTTCGACCGGTTCCGCTTGTGAGCCGACCGAAACGGCTCGAACGAAGTAAAAGTACTTTTTACCGAACTCGAAATTCTCGTCCAGGAACTCAGGCTTTGTGACCGGAGATTGATTCAACTGACGTGCAGGTTGTGTCTCAGATGGCGAACGGTAAATGTTGTAGCCTAATATACTTGCAGGCGTCGTGCCATCAATATTTGCGGTCGGTTCGGACCATTTTAGCGAAACTGCGGTTTGCGAAAGCGATGTCGTCAGGTTCGACGGTGTATTTGCGACTCGTGCAGCCGGTTCGATGAGCAGGAAATTCGAATAGCCAGCCTTTTGCCCCGAGGCGTTCACAAATCGAATCGCATATCGCAGTCTGACGGCTTGCCCGGCGAATTGAAGCTGATCGCTGTATTGGAGCGTTTTCAGGCCGAAATCATCGTCATTGATCTTATATGCGGCGATGATGTTGGCACGGTTCGAGAATTCTTCTTCGGTCAGCGATTGCGGGGAATTTAGCGGCTCGGCGAGTCTGTAAATATCTGCTCTGTCGATGTTTAGAATGCTGCCTTTATCGGCATTTCTCGCGGGCATTTTCCACGAGATAATGACCTTGTTTCCACGCTGAAAGCCTGCTATCTCGACTTTCTGCAACACACGTTCTTTCGGCGGAACTGGAGGTTTTCGCTTGCCACAACCGACTAAAGTTACTGCGAAAACGATTACGACACAGAGATGCAAAGATGCAGAGACGCAAAGCTTTGAGAATGATTTTGAGCCTGAGATATTCATGAAAAGCTGTTTTTCCTTCGCGTCTCTGCGACTTGGCGTCTTTGCGTTAAGATCCTACAAAATGTACTGCCTCAGATCTTGGTCTTCGATCAGTACACTAAGTTTAGACTCTACGTAAGCCGCGTCGATAACTTGTGTCTTATCAATAAGTTCGCCGCCTTCGAAGCTGATTTCTTCAAGTAACTTCTCAACTAACGTGTGCAGCCTTCTTGCACCGATATTCTCGGTAGTTTTGTTGAGCTGCTCGGTCATTTCGGCGAGTTTATCGATCGCGTCGTCGGTAAATTCGAGGGTGATGCCCTCGGTTCCCAATAAAGCCTGATATTGCTTAATAAGCGAGTTTTTGGGCTGCACTAAGATGCGTTTCAGATCGTCGAACGTTAATGCTTCTAATTCCACGCGGATTGGGAATCGGCCTTGTAATTCTGGTATCAGATCGGCGGGTTTCGCGACGTGGAACGCTCCGGCGGCGATGAAAAGAATGTGTTCGGTCGAGACCATGCCGTATTTTGTATTGACGTTTGTGCCTTCGACTATCGGCAATAGGTCGCGTTGGACGCCTTCGCGAGAGACTGCAGGACCTTGACCGCCGGATTCGCGGCCGGCGATCTTGTCGATCTCATCGAGGAAGATTATGCCGGACTGTTGGGCTCTGTCGATCGCGGTTCGCGTCAAATTGTCACCGTCGATGAGCGATTCCTGTTCGTCGCGAAGAATGTATTCGCGGGCCTCGCCGAGGGCCATTTTCTTGCTCACGGTCTTGGCGGGGAACAGATTTCCGAGCATGTCCTTCATATTCACGCCCATTTCTTCCATGCCCTGGCCGCCGATGAAATCGATCGTCGCGGAATTGCGTTCCTGCGTATCGAAATCTATTAGCCGATCGTCGAGGTCGCCTCGCTGTAGTTGCTCGCGAAGCTTCTCACGCGTTCTTTCGTACGAAGATTCGTTCTGTTCGTCGCCATTTTCGTCGTAGCCGCCGCCGTAACGCGGCAGTAGAATGTCCAGCAAGCGTTCTTCGACGTTTCGCTCAGCTTTTGGCTTTACGTCCTCAAAAGCGGCCTGTTTCGCCATATCGACGGCGACGTCGGCGAGTTCGCGGACCATCGATTCGACATCGCGGCCCATGTAGCCGACCTCGGTGAATTTCGAGGCTTCGATCTTGATAAAAGGGGAATTTGCGAGCCGTGCGAGCCTGCGAGCGATCTCGGTCTTGCCTACGCCGGTTGAGCCGATCATTAGGATATTCTTCGGCAAAACGTCCGCCGCAAGCTCAGCAGGCAGCTTTTGCCGCCGAATTCGGTTCCGCAAAGCCACCGCCACCGCCTTTTTCGCCGCCGTCTGCCCGACCACGTACTTATCAAGCTCCGCCACGATCTCACGCGGCGTCAGGTCGTCCAACACAGGTTTTGCAGCAACGGTCTCCCCGCCGAGATAAATAGCCATAGAAAGTAATCAGCAGCCAGTAGTAAGTAGTCAGAATAGCGAATTTGGCAGGAAAAAGACAATTAGCGATGATATTCAGATGGTCGCCAACGGCGACAGATATTATAGCCTAGGGTGTAATGAGCAAAGCGAATGAAACCCTAGGTGGATTCGAGATGTGATTCCTGTCGCCGAAGGTGACAAACATCGTCGCGGTGGTTGCTCCCTGTCAGGGAGCGAAATTATTCGCTACGTAACCTAGGGATTC
Organism: uncultured Acidobacteriota bacterium; assembly: GCA_937871585.1. Taxonomy (GTDB): domain Bacteria; phylum Acidobacteriota; class Blastocatellia; order Pyrinomonadales; family Pyrinomonadaceae; genus OLB17. The sequence continues at coordinate 9,873 of CALMPJ010000162.1, forward strand.
GCTCCCGTTGGTCGCTACTCCCTAGGCTTTAATATTTGTCACCTTCGGCGACTAAATCCTCGCGTCCGCCGTGATTTACTCCGTCGGAGGCGTTGGTGGTGGTGTTCGCCTTGGTGCCTTTTCTATGTGTGAGGCGGTGAGCCAGGCGGCTAGTTTGCCGGGGTTGTTGGCGTATTTTACTTTCATTACGGCGACTACGATGCGGTGGGCGATCATGGCGCGGCGGATGGCGGCTCCGATCTCGGCGGTGGGGGCTACGCGGTCGGCGACGGCGGTTTCCGGTGCTGCCATTGAATTTTCGAATGCGTCGGCGGCTGCAGCGAGGTCGGCGATGAAATTGCGGTCGAGGCCGTAGCGTTGGAAATCGGCATCAAAAGGAACGAGTTCGACGACCCATGCACGAGCGGTGGCGAGCATATCTTGGTCGGTGCGGTTTCGCGGCAGCTTGAAACGCTCTGCGATGCCGTCAAATTCGTATTCCATGACCTTGGCGATGTCCGCGATCGGCGTCATGCGTTCGTGAAGGTTTTCGCGTGCCGTGTCTTTGTTTTCGAAAGCTGAGCCGGCATCGCCGCGACCTGCGGCTTGGTCGGCGGCAAAACCTTCGACAAGTGCCAATTCCGTCCGAATTATCGCGATCTGAGCCTCTTGAACCGAGCCGGCAGGGAAATCTGCAGCGTTGTTCGCCGCGTAGTTTTGTGTGCTGTCGAGGCCTTCGATACGTCTGCGTTCTGCGTCTGTCATGTGTTATCTCCTGTTTTATGAGGTAATAGGCGATATTTGCCTGTTAGCTGAAACTTTTCGATGCTAGATCGAATTATTTCGTGTTATCTGCGACTTTTCGCCGAAATCCGCAATTTTTGCGTGTTTTGTGCAATATTTCGCTGTTTTCTGCAACTTTTACGTGTTTTCTGGGATATTTCGTTGCTAGCTGAGATTATTCGTTGCGGAAGACGTTTTTCACAATTAATGGAAGTCTGCCACGCGGGAAATGCTCGATATCCCAAATTTCTTATGTAATTCAGTGTTGAGGTAAGTTAGTTCGGAATTAGGATGTTGTCAAGCGTGTTGGGCGGCACAGCCGCGTGATTTTGGGGATGCATGTCGGAAAAGCAAGGCTTTTCCGCAAATAGAGCGGCAAAGCCGTGTGGAGTTTGATTGGTGTCCGAAACCTATAGATGGTACTAGTCTTACAATTATGATCGCTGGCTGAAGAACTTATCTATTTTTTTCAGTACTTGTTCCGCATCTCTCTTTCTAACGATCGCTTGGTAGACTTCGTGGTTCACAGACTCAATTATCATCTCTCCGTTAGAAAATTTTGCGATGCATGGAAAGCCTTTGCCCAAGCCGGCCATTTGCCAGACAACTTGTGTAAAAAACTTAGTTTCATCGCCCATATTTTGGTATTTCTCGGTGATGTAAATAATGTGGGTTTCCGCAGGCAATTGTGGAAGGATATTTTCCCTGACGAAGTCTATGCTGTTCTGGCGAGCTGTATAGCAAAAGTATCTCGATCCTTCGTTTGCTCTAATAAATCTTGAGAATCTGAAGTCTCCTACTTTGCCGGTAATCCAAACGTACAAGAAAACAGGTACCCAAATGGGCGAAAGTACAATTACCAACAGAATTAGGAAAATGCTCACTAATATGTCGGCAACATCTAGCTTTCTCATAATAAATTTAACCACCCGCTTCCGCAGGTGGTTCTGACTTAGATTTCTTCCACAATAATCTAGCTTTTCTGCTCGGCGAGAAGCTGCGGGCCTTGAAATGACCTTCCGAGACGCTTTCCAAGTCGTCTTCTTTAAGTCATTTCAAATTCTTGCATTCCACTCCTAACTACATGCGGACTTGCTCATTGGAAATATTATAGTACCAGCTCATATACACTGCGAGAACGGAGGACGAGTGTAGAAGTTCCCGGTGTGATTCCTTTTGTTCGCTTTACCGCTGGTCTTCGAAAAACCTCAGTGTAATAGATAGTGTTCATGTTAGGCTCGAAGCTTGAAATGGGGTTTGGCATATAAACATGGACACGAACACGGATTTCCCACGTTCCGAGCTCATTGGGCTCAATAAAGAAATGTGCCTCCCTTAAGCCGAGAGATATTCCTTCAATTATTACGTAACCTCGCCTTTGATTGTTGAAATGCTCTTCAATGAATTTCCTCGCATCCTCACGGCTCGAGAGGCAGCTACCGATGTCTTCGTCCGAACATTTTTTGATATGACCGCCAAATTCATATTGAGTCAGATCTCTTTGCCCGGCTGCGGTTTCCGACGGCGGCGGAATCGTAACGAAAAAAACATACCGATCAATTTCTTTGTTATCGTGAATTACAACAGTAAGTATCAGCAGAATACCGAGAGCTAGCCATCGATAACCTATTCGTCTAAATACTATCCGTCGCTTATTCATCGAACAACAAATTACCTCTTTAACACACTACGCGGTCGCTTTTTAGGGAAGAAAACTCAATTGCAGCTTACCGAATCTTTTAATTGGTCTGGAAACAACCCTGCTTTCGTTAAATTAAATCTCCTCCACAATAATGTTGTTATTCGTGTAAATACAGATGTCGGCGGCGATGTTCAGGGATTCTTGGGCGATCTCTTTGGCGGTGAGGTCGGTGTGTTTTAGGAGCGCGCGGGCGGCGGATGTGGCGTACATGCTGCCGCTGCCGACGGAAAGGAGGCCATCGTCGGAGGCGATGACGTCGCCTTGGCCGGAGATGAGAAAGGCATCGGTGGCGTCGGCTACGATGAGCAGGGCTTCGAGATTGCGTAGGTATTTGTCGAGACGCCAGTCTTTGCTCAGCTCGAACGCCGAACGCTCAAGCTGGCCTTGAAACTGCTCGAGTTTTTGTTCGAAACGCCCAAGCAACGCAAACGCGTCCGCCGTCGAACCCGCAAATCCCGCGAGGATCTTGCCGCCGTGAATTCGACGGATCTTCTTTACCGTGCCTTTGATAACGGTGTTGCCGAGCGTCGCCTGCCCGTCCGCCGCCATCGCCGTCTTGCCATCACGCTTTACGAGGAGAACTGTTGTTGAGTGGATCTTCATAGAAATAGTTTTACCACAGAGGGCACGGAGAGCACATAGAGAGAATACGGGATAAATTGTTAGTGCTCTCTCCGTGTTCGCTGTGTTCTCTGTGGTCGACCATCTTCCGCTAAATTGCTTTCAAATAAGCAAATTGCGATAATGACGCTTTAAGAATGCCCTTACTTCGTGCGGGCTTCTGCCCTAGTATATTATGGCGAGACGGCCGCGGATCGGTGTTACAACTAGGTTGGAGCTTGAGACGGGGCGATTTTACCTGGGCCGCGACTATTGCGAGGGCGTTGAGGCGTTTGGCGGCGTGCCGGTGCTGATCAATCTGATCCCAAAGGCCGATTACATCGCCGAAGTCGTCGCAGATCTCGACGGAATTCTGCTGCCGGGAAGTGATTCGGACGTAGATCCGGCGTATTTTGGCGAACAGCCGCATCCGGAACTCGGGCACGTTGTTTCCGAAAAGGATGAGACCGATCGGTTGGTCATTGCCGAATCAGAGAAACACGGCATTCCGCTTTTCGCGATCTGTTACGGAATGCAGGCTTTGAACGTGCATCGTGGCGGTTCGCTGATCCAAGATATCGCGTCGCATGTTAAGAACCACGTGAAGCACCAACAAGGCGTGCCGCGTGCTCGTAATTCACACGCGTTAAAGGTCGAAAAGGGAAGTTTGTTGTCGAGGCTCGCCAAGGGAATTGACAAAGTTAGCGTGAACTCGCACCATCATCAGGCCGTAAAGAAGGTGGGCAAAAATTTGCGTGCGACTGCGTGGGCGACCGACGGCATCGTTGAATGCATCGAGGATACTCGGAAAGGGAAGTTTATCGTCGGCGTGCAATGGCACCCTGAATTAAGTTGGGCGAATGATAAGCTGTCGGCGAGGCTGTTCGAAGAATTTGTAGCGGCGTGTCGAGCGAAGTAATTTATGAATAATCCTTACGTTCTAGGGATAATCGGTTGGTTTTTGCCGGGCGTCGGCCATTTGCTTCAGGGCAAAATGGTTCGCGGGCTGATCATTGCGGCGGTCGTTTGGATCATGTTTATCATCGCGATCGTCAGCGGCGGCGCTTACTATCCCGGCTTTGAAGCTAAAGACGGATTTCTGCTCTATTGGCTCAACGTTTTCGCTCGAATGGGTAACGGACTCGGCGGCGTGATCAGCTACATTATCGCTTCGACGCCGTGGAAGGACGTCGCGGCACTCGCTACATTTGAATACGGCGGCAGATTTCTCGAAGTCGCCGGCCTC
>CALMPJ010000163.1 GCA_937871585.1 uncultured Acidobacteriota bacterium
AGTTGGGCTTCATCGATGTCCTCGCCTTCGTGGACGTGGAGGTAGCGCACGTCCTTCTGCTTCGATCCCACGGGCGGCATGGGCTCGAGCGACGCGCCGCGGAAGAAGGCCACCTTCACGTAGCGGTCAAAGCAATGAAAGCTGAGGAACCAGACGCCTTCACCCAGCCCGTAGAAGGGCGAGTTCCACTTCACCGCCTTGGTCACGTCCGGAACCGCGTCGATCGGCAGGTTGATCAAGCTGTAAGCGCCGGCCGCTGACATGATCGCGACGAGCAATATGACGATCAATCGGTTCTCAACCGAGAATCGGATAAGTGCGTTTATCATAAAATCTGGTCTAAAATACTCAGCGTAACTTTAAGCACACGCTTAGTGGCCGTGCTCACCCATCTCACCCTTCTGCATCTGTGTTTTTAGCGTGAAGCTGCCTTTCGAGACCACCTTCTCGCCGAGTTTCAGCCCGCTTTTGATCGCGGTGTAGCCTTCCATCTCCCCGCCGATCTCTACTTCCCTGATCTCGTAGGCTCCTGGCTCGTCGTCTTTAGGAACGAAGACGATTGTCTTATCGCCTTCACGCTGGATGGCTCCCGACGGCACGACGAGTTCTTCGCCAGTTTCCGCGTTGGTGCCGGTATAGAATCCGACCTCCGTGAACGTTCCGACACGAAGCCGCCCCTGAGGGTTCGGAACCTCCAGGCGTACGCGAGCGGTTCTGGTTGCCTCATCGAGCCGCGGATCGATGTAGCTGATCCGTCCGTTGAAGGTACCCGCCGAGTTTGACCGTATCTCAGCGACCGAGCCGATAACGAGTTTGCCGACATTGGACTCAGGCACGTTCGCGATAACATAAACGCTGGAAAGATTTGAGATCGAGAAAAGCGGAGACGCCGCATCGATCCCAGCTCCAGCGTTGAACTTCCTTTCAGTAACGACACCCGCGAGCGGCGCCCGAACAATTGCAATAGACGCATCCTTAGAGTGGTCGTCACGCTGGAGATTTTGCTCGCTCGATCCCAGGGCTCTTAACTGGTTTTGTGTATGCTGAAAATCGACCTGCGCCGTCTGCACCTCCGCCTGTGCCTGTTGGAGCTCGCGGTTTAGTGCGATATTGGACTGGAAGTCATAGTCGGCTTTCGCGGTGCGATAGTTGGCCTCAGCGGAGATCAAATCCTTACCGGCTCCAGCTCCCAGTTCGATCAGTCGTTGCGTCCTCCGAAGTGTCGCATCGGCTTCGTCGAGCTTAGCCTTCGCCTGAAGTATCGACACACGATTCTCGGTCTTTTGAACCCTCTCCAGATTTTTGCGCCCAATATCGAGCCGGTTTCTAGCTTCGTTAAGTTTTCCGTGAAGCTCTGCCAGCTGCGGACTTGAGATTGTGGCTAAAATGGCACCTTGATTGACATAGTCGCCAACGCCGTAGAAAACCCGCTCGATCCGCCCACCAACGAGCGGCGTCGCTAATTCGGTTTTCTCCGGGTTAAGTTCGACGGCACCGGTGACGTAAAGCTTCGCTATCGCGGGGCGCTGCGTGACGCCCTCGACCTCGATGCCCGCCGACTCGGCCGATTCCGCGTCCAACTTGACCTCGCGGCCTTCTTCGTCTTCGGAGTGCCCTTCCTCCTTCTTCTCCGGACCAGCCTCAACCTCAACATTTGTCGCGGACGAGGAACTCCGCGTAGCGATCCAAACCACGCCCGCAATCGCGAACAGCGCAACGACCACCGCGGTCAGGATCCACGCGAACATGCTTTTCGCTTTCGTGTTCTGAGCGGTCGGGGGGTAGGATTCGTCGCGTTCGCGATCAAAATTATCTTCGAGACGGGCAAGGTCCGCCTCGTCCCGCTCGTGATGGCCCGTTCGTTCACTCATAACTTCGTTTGTCATCTCCGGCTCTTTCTTATCGTTCATCTCTTTTTTTATCTCGTCATTCATGTTCGGCAACCTCATTTAGGTTCGGGAAGAAACCCTCTGGCTCCAAGGGCTATGCTCAAATCCGCTTGAGAGCGGTAACGCTGCGTCAACGCCTCCGTCAAATCTCGAGTCGCGTCGAGCAGCCGCCGCTGCTCCGCGATCAATTCCGTTATTTTTATCTCGCCAATCTCGTAGACCTTGCGGAACGTCTCGACGTTTTGGGTCGATCGCGGTATCGCCCCGATTTGCAGAGTGGAGACCGCTCGGCTCGCCGCCTCAAAACGCTGGTAGGCCGCTAGGATCTCGCCCCGCACAGCCCTCTCCGCGAACTCTCGTCTCGCCTGGGCCTGCCGTATCGAGATCTCGGCTTCCACCTTCGCACCCTGATTCTTATTGAATAGAGGCAACCCGATCGCGACGCCGAAGGTCAAGCTTCGGTCGCGCTGCGAAAACGGTGCCGTGGGAGCGTCGAATGTTGATCGGCCCTGCGAGTAGCGAGTATAGGCGGTAAGGTCGGGACGGCTTTGGGCCCGGACAAGGCGAAGTCCAGCTGTTGCGACTTGCTCTTCTAACTGAGCAAGAGCGACGTCCGGTCGCGTGCGCAGGCCGATATCTACGGCCGCTTCCTTAGTCGCGGGAAGCGTAGGCAGTACGGCGGCGTCGATCTGCTCTCGCAGCCGGAGCGCGTCGTCGAACGGCACACCGGTCAGCAGCTTCAATTGGGTGATAGCAGATTGCAGCCGGCCCTCGGCCAACTGGCGCCGCGCGCGAAGGCGTTCCACCTCCGCCTGCAGGAGGTTGAGCTCCAGCGGGGGCGTCTCGCCCTCATTCACCCTAATCTGCACTATACGAGTGGTTTGGAGATCGAGATCGAGAAGCCGCTCGGTAGCGTCCAATTCTCGTAGAGCTCCTAAAGCTTCCGCGTAGTTCGTGAGCACATTCGCAACCAGAACTCGTTCGCGGTTACGGACTTCCGCCTCGCTCGCCTCAATAGATATCTGTGCCGCGCTTACGCGGGCCGAGCGCCGACCGTATATTTCGATCGGTAGCGAGAACCCCAAGGTGAACTGACTATCCCCGCCGCTGCCCACAAGACGACCCGATTCGCGCTCGAACTCCAGCGTCGGATTCGGACGCAAGCGGGCCTGCTGCAGGCGGGCTCTTGCCTTGTCAATCTCGAGTCGCGACGCGATGATCTCCTGATTGGAGGCTAAGGCCCGCTTGATCAACTCGTCGACGGACATACCGTCCTGCGGGTGGTAATAATTTGGGAGAACTGATTCGAGAAGCGACTTCGCCGAGGCGACCGAATCTCTCGCATCCGTGGTCGCCGTGTCGTTTCTGGCCAGTAACGTCGGTTCCTGACCGACCGCCGCTGTAAAACCAGCGATCGTCAAACAAAGGCCGGCCAAAAGTACCGGAGCCTTTTTGTGTAAATTCATTTGTAATCTTCCTGATCAAAGCTGATGCTTACTCAACGCGGGCGCACGAGCAACCGGGGTGAGCGTGATTGATGGATTGATACTGAAGGCGCTATGAATAGACAAAGCGCGGTTCAATCCGGCACCTTTCGATTAGGAAAATTTCGGAGGCAGGTATGGAGGAGGAAGTGAGTTAAAAACTGGGTAACCGTTCTTCAAAGGGATGCTAGTCCCGTAGACAGACGAGGTTTGGACATCGCCAACGATGCCAGGAATCGCAACGGCGTGGCAAAGGCACTCGTCGTTGCAGTCGCCGACAGGTTCATGGTCGCAATCGTTCTCGCAATTCGAGATGGCAGTTTCGGATTCGCCGCGTTCATCAACAACATTACTAACGAGGGTCGTCGTCCCACTAAGCGGCGGAGCTGCATTCGTACCGATCGCGTGTAATGACGGGCATAAAAGTTCGATCGCCATGATACCCAGCCAGAGAACGACGAAGCGTCTCCTGACGATATTTCTGCGAACGAACTTGAGTATACCCTTCATTTAAACTAGGTGGAACTACAATGATTCCAATTAACTAGCATAACTTTAGCCTATCATGTTGTCAAGGACTCGGCTCGTTTTTTATATCAAAACTTTTCCCCATTAGTCGCTAATGGGACACACACGCCGAGATAGGGACATATAACAGGTCCCAATTATCCCTTCCTATGTCCCGGTAAGAAGCCTAGCTCCCCAGATTAGGGTAGATGGTATAAATAAGAGTTCTATTGTAGCACCGCGTAAAAGCCTGTGAAAAGGAGAAAAGAAAGCCGATTGGAAGCCCTTATTAGTATCCGCTCAGTCGCGGATTCAGCCGCAACGGTGAGTTAAATACCCCCCCTCGCCGATTCGACGTCGACTATCACGTCAACAGTTCGAACGACTCGTTTATCTCAAATTTCGTAATGAATACCGGTTGGAGGCTTGTCCGGCTCGTCTAGCGGCTGTTCTACCATCACTGCAAGATCGCGGGCAAACTCAATGCATCCATGCTAGCAATCCGATTTGAAATCGGTACGCGGGTTCTCGGAAGATTTCTACCGCAATCTTCACGGGATACTCGAAAATAATGTGAGATGATTTTTCGGGCGAATCATAAAATCAACTAACCAATTTCGTTCGTAATAGGCGCTGATTTGATGACCCCCGATACTCCCCGGTCTCAGCGAGAAGTGATAATTCAAAAGGACCGTCAACGAGCATATCGATGTGCGAAAGAGTATAGGTAATAAGAGGGTCGTCTTTTGCATATAATTTCTCGATAGTGTTGCCCGTATAGACGACAATGTGGAAGTTGGAGTGCTTCAGTCTTGCCACAAGTTCCGCGACGGAATCAGATTGGTCAAAGGGCTCTCCTCCGAGAATTGTGACACCGTCGTTCTCCCCGCGTTTTGCGAGAATCTCTTCGAGAATCGAGGCAATGGAAACTTGTCTCCCGTTATAGCGATTATGTGTTTCTGGAACGTAACAACCTGGACAACGAATTGAACAACCGGCAACTTGAACTACGCTCCGACGACCCGGGCCATCAACCACCGAGTTGTGATATATGCGATGAAGCCAGATGTAATGGCGATCATCTTTAAGGTTACCCGGTTCCCAAGACTGACCTTGCATCGGCTTTCCGCAATTCAAATATTGGGAGGTTCCAAGGTCGTCTCTGAGATCGATAAGTAGATCAGCGGGAATGCCTGAGACTTCGGTCGTGAGGTTCCTATTGTCGTATTCAAGAATGAAAGTAATCTCGTTTTTCATTTTCGTTTGGAAGTCTGTTTTGACTCCACTTTGATGAAATATTCTTGCTTTTTGGTTTCGGCACAGGGATCGCCGAGAATTCCCTTTAACTGTTTCGCCGCTTTCTCACAAGCGGTACCTTGATACCCTTTTATCTCGGTTTCGCATGTTCCGCGTTCGGTATCGATTTTGAATTCAACTTCAGGCATTTCGGCATCCTCCTTAGTATTTGATTCTAATTTTGAGAGTTTTTCCGATTCGTTCCTTGATAAGCGTGCCGCCGAGCCTCTTGGCCATCTTTCTTGCTGCTGCTTCGTGATAGCTATTCTGAAGTCGGACGATAAAGTCCTTCCCGAGGCAAAAAGACAAATCCATGTCGTCAATAACCGCTGTATAGCCTTTCGCGGTTCTCCGGAAGCCGATATCCCCCAAAAGCGCTCGTCCTCGTATTTCGTGACGCCGAATCACGATGTCTGCCGTTTGTGGATCGCGTTTGTCCCACCCCTGAAGAGGAATGTCGGTTCCCACAGTCGGAGAAGCGAACCCACATTCGGCCAAGGCTTCGAGTAGCAATTCGCGATTCGGGAAAGACTGGGATTCAAAAGTCATGTATTTGCTCATTGAAATTCTCCGTTCTCAAAGTTCATAGATTCGATCGGTGCGATTTCCGGCAAGGCTGGTATTCCCGGTTTGTGAGCCTACACCTTTGATATTGTTTCGGGCCCACTTGCGGATCTCTTCTATCTTCTCGCTCATCATCTGTGCTGTGGGCGTGATATTTTCGGCCGCTTTAATAATGTCGCGAGTCTCGGCCTGCCGGTCCCCGTCGATGAAGGCTTCAAGAACTCCGTCTTTCACTGCACCCTCTATTTCGGCACCTGAAAAGTCCTTGCTCTTTTCTACGAGTTTCTCAAGATCGAAGTGTTCGGCATCGAGTGCTCTCTTAGTCAGATGAACCCGGAATATCTCCTTGCGGTCCTCTGTCTCCGGAAGATCGACAAAGTGTATATATGAGAACCGGCCGATCCTGAACTGTTCGGATTCGAGTTCGCGTACGTCATTGGCGGTAGCGAACACAAGTACATCCTGATTGTCCTGCATCCAGTTGAGAAGATACGAGATGGTTCGTGCCGTCTCTCCGCCGTCCGTCTTGTTGGAAGACTTCATTCCTGATACCGCCTTTTCGAACTCACTGATACCGAGAATGCCTTTGATCGTTCCGGCGATCGACAGTGCACGCTTTATCGACATTGCCGACGAACCGATGACGCCTCCGCCCTCACCCATGATCGAACCGAAGTCCAGATCAAGGAGGGCCCGATTCGTGATGCTCGATGCGACACGTTTACAGAGATCCTTTCCGCAACCCGGTAGACCGACAAGCAAAATGCCCTTACAAGGTTCGACATGTCGCGCTTTTGCTCTCGGACTAAACGTATAAGCTGCACGTTCGAGGATGGCTCGAAGGGATTTATAGCCACCCAGGTTACTTGCCGGTTCGGGATGAACATAAGTAAGCGAACCGCTGCCCCGAATTACATTCTTCTTTTCCTCAAGAATGACATTGATCGAGTCTTGATTGAGACCGTTACAGCTGATAACTGCTTTGGCTACCACATTGCTGATCTCGACTGCTGTTAGACCAAGTAGAGACTGCTGTAGTGCAACCTGAGTTTCTTTAGTAAGGCTTATATCGAGACCATTGGAACGCAGGTTCTCAAACTGAAGTTCTATCGAGTCTTCGATCTCGGATTCCTTCGGAAGATCAAGATCTATCTGCGTGACTTCTTTTTCGAGTGTTTTTAGTTCGGGAAAGTTCGGTCCTACAAAGAGAACGGTGGCTTTCGTCGATTTCAGCTTCCAGGCGATCTCACGAAGTCGTCGAACCAGTAAATGGTCTTCCTGCCCATACGGTGAGATATAAGGAGCGTAGTCACACAGCAGGAAAATACCTGTCCTCTGCTCGCTAATAAATCCAAGAAGACTTTCGGGATCTTCCGTATCGCCGATCGTTTGAGGCGAGCCTAGTAGCCCCTCTTTCGGATCGACCACCTTCTGAAGGCCGCTTGGGCGGCTCCAGAAATAGAGAGGCTTTTCTTTATGCCTATCCTGAAAGACTAGATCGACCAACGCCTCCCTTATCCGGTCTTCTTCGAATGTATTGATGGCGATAAGCGGGTATCGGGCTCTGATCCTAATATCAAGCTCATGCAGGAACTTCCGGATGCTGTCGGCACCGGCTTCTATATCAGTCATTGTTTGTTTACTGGAAGTGTTTAAGAAACGGACTGTGTGACAAGACGCCCGTTGTGACCGTTTCGTCCATTGTTGTCGGTGGGTCTAGGTGCCTCGGTCATTCTTTCGACCTTCTGCATCTCTTCTCTTGAGGCGATGCCGTTGTCGATCTTGAACCCGAGATTTGCTAAAGCCCTGCCCACAGCACTTGTTTCACCGTTTTCGATAAAAGATGTTGTATTTACATATCCCTGGCCACGAACCTCGAATGCATGGCCGGTAGAACTGGGTTTCGCGTCATCTCGGTTCCGGTACGCACCGGCCTTTACACACACAAAGCCGCTGTCTTCGTTAAGCCTTATGATCTCGGTAACGATCCGGCCGTCCGGGTATTTCTCATAGAACTCTGCTATGCGTGCGTGAACCGGAATGTATTTGCTCAGGTCAAAGTTTGCCATTTTTGAGACCTCGTATGTCGTCGATCTAGAATTCAAGAGCGGTTAGCCGGTCTTCATCAAGCAGTTTCTTTGAGTGGACTGATGTCATCCTCAAAAGATCGCTCAGGGCAGTCCGCATCTCGTCCGGGGAGCGCTGCTTGGCTTCCCGACCGGCCGCGGCCTGTAATTGTTCGAGTACCTTTTCGAGGGATGTGTCGCCCGTGAAGTTCATCAACTGGTACCATTCGCACATCTGACGTGCACGTTTAGCTAATGAACCCGATACAAACTTCGCATCCCTCATGCGTTCCGCCATTTCCGAAGCTGATTCAAAGATGTTCGCAGTTATCTGTGCAAAGCCTTCCTTGATCGGAGATACGGCCTCTTCGGCTTCACGCTGAGCGGCCTCGATCTTCATCTCACGGATCCGTTCCTTTACTTCGCGTTCTCGGCGGGTTTCAGCAGTCACCTCATCGACCTTTATTTCTTCGATACGGCGTTTTGTATCGATCTCAAGATCGATCTTCGTCTGTTCAGAATTTATACGAGTCGTTTCGAGGGTAAGCGATTTTGCGAGGTTTCGCTCGGCGATCATTTCCGATCCGAGAATGATCACCTTTGGCTTCATTGTTATCACGAGGCCATCGCGTATCATCTCGCGTGTCGGAACCATTCCGATGGCTTGTGCTGCGACTGCGTTTACAAACTCCTCTCTATCGAAAGGCCCATCTTTTGTCGCCTCGAACCTGTCGGCAGAATCTCTTGCAAGCTGATAGAAACTGTCTTGGAGAATGTCGAGGATATCGTCGTATTTCGACAAAACTTCGCTCTTTGCTGCGGCGAGAGTTTCGCAGGCCTGGAGATATGCTTTTTCGAAAGATTCAAACGCGGTCCAGGGAATCCACTTATATTCGCTCGTTCCCCAGACCGTTTCGCAGAGCGTGAATCTGAAGCCGAATTTGTTGAGAGCGTTATGAGCTTGGGCCGCGCCTCGCATCAGGCGATTCCGATAGACATCAGGCAGCAATCCGGCTCGTGGCG
>CALMPJ010000164.1 GCA_937871585.1 uncultured Acidobacteriota bacterium
CCTCGTGCATCTCGTTGAACAACCCGGTCATTCGCTGCTTGATCTGAAATATCTGCCGAATGGTTCGAACAAGTTCGTCGCCGATCGTGTTTCCGGCAACGAGATCCGGGCTGTGTTTTAGCTGTTCGGCAAGTTCGTTCAAACGAGTTTGGTCACCAGACGAATACGCTTGGTTAAGCTCCGCCATCAGGCCGTGGCGTTTTTCTTTTTCGGTGGCATCTATCGCGAGGTCAGGGTGAATGGCACGTGCCAGTTCGTGATACGCCTTCTTTGCCTCGGCAGTCGGTTTCCAATCGCCTTCTTTCTCTAACGCTTCGGCGGCACGCTTGGCAGATTCTTCGGCTTGGCGTCTTAGCTCCTCAGCACGCTTTTTGATCTCGACGTCGTCGGGAACCAGCTTGTATTCTTCCTCGGCGATCTGTGCCTCAAGCTCGTCCATCTCGGCATAAAGCCGCCCGACCGACATTGTATACCGAGCCTCAAATCGCTCCTGTAGCGCGCGAAGATCGGCCATCTCCTCTTCACGGTCGGCAAGCCGATCCATCAGACGGTCGCGGACCTTCTGCTTCTTAGCCAGCTCGATCTCCTCAGGCGTATGCATAAGTCACGAGTTTAGCAGAAGATTTGCCCACGCGGCTTTAGCACTGGCCAGTTTTCTTGGCCAGAAATACACGAACGCCACTAAAGTTAGAATCCAATTTTGGTGTGTTTCGTAGCAGTTTTGGAAGTCCGATATCGATTAAGTTGTTTGTTCTTACAACTCGTTATGGATCGACACGCAAATCAAATTATCCAACCACACGAAATCGCGTTCCCAACCTTTCGTGTTTTTCGTGCATTTCGTGGGCAAATTCTTACTTATTCTTCCCGCGAATGCGAACCGAGCGTTCGATCACGTCGACGTTCTCTAATATCTTGAGCCTTAGGTCGCGGTCGAGGTTTGGGTTATCTGCTAGGAACTTATTTAGGATATCGAGAGCCTCTTGCGAACGTTGGCCGCCGATGAATGCGGCGAGCCAGCCGTTTACGAAGAAAATCTTGCGGCTGCGTTTATGGTTTGGCAGTTCCTCTAAAGCTCGTTTCAAATACGGCAACGACAACTCGCTGTTACGAACCGCATTGAACGGCCCAAACGCCGCCTCGATCCAGCTTTCTGAGATGTCCTTGTTGTTTACGAAGTCGTTCCAAAACTTCTCGCGGTTTTCCTTGGTCGGAAACGCAGCCCTTGCGGCGTAGGCGTAACGCTTGGCGTCGTCGCTTGTTTCGGTCTTTTCAAGCTCGGCCAGCAGCTTCGCGGCTTCAGGATCGTTCAGCACTGCAAGGCGAGTGACGATGTCGAATTTGTCTTTGGTGCGTAGAGTTAAGGCAGAAACACGACCGGTAGGGAGTGTGCCCTTTGGCGTACTTGTCTGTTGCGGGGCACCCTCGCTACCGCTCAGGTTTCTGCCCTCAGCGAGCATCGCCTTCAACACACCGCGCGACCGCTCCGTTGTCGCATTCGCTACCAAAGCCCGAAAATACGTGATCCGCTGGCCGTTGGTCGTAGCGTTCTGCATACGGTCGATGAGGATGTTCTCGAACGCGGCTATGGAGGCAGAAACACGACCGGTAGGGAGTGTGCGCGAGTCGGACGATGTGGCGCGTGGCGCACCCTCGCTACCGCTCAGGTTTCTGCCTTCGTCGTTTACGTAGAACGTCAACGCCGCGGCCGTCCGATTGAGCATCATCTGGGCAATAGTCTCGTCCTGCTCCGTCGGCAAATTCCTGATCGCGACCTCGACGTAGGCACGTGGGTCGAGTTCGCCTTCGCGGACGCTGTCCCACAGGGCACCGTACATCATCGACCGCAGAAACGCGTCCTTTTCGTTCTGAACATTCTTCAAAACATACTCGCGGCTCTTGTCGTCAAGCAGGAAAATGCCGTAGCCGTAGTCTTGGTAGTTAGGGAGAATCGCTTGTGGAAGATCCCGCCAGAACAGATTGTTCTTGTGTTCGGCGAAAAGTAGCTGGCATCCAGTTGATTTATTCGGACGGTATTTCGGCTCTGAGCATGTTGAAGTCGTATAGCTAGCACGCTTTCCGTCGTTATCTATGACCACTGCCTGAAATTGTTCGTTCAATTGACTGGGCTCAATGGGAAACTGCGTGTCAACGGTATATGAGTAATTGCCATGAAACCGCACCGGTTCCAGCCTTCCATCTCGCATTACCGAAGTGACATCGAGTTTTATGATTGGAACTCCGCGTTTCTTAACCCAATTGTTGGCCCACTCACCGAGTTTATGTCCACTCGCAGCCTCAAACTCCTTCACCAGATCTTCCCACTTCGCATTCTTGAACTCGTGTTTCTTCAGAAACGAGCGGACGGCGGTTTGGAATTTTTCGGGGCCTAGGTAGAATTCGGCTTGTTTTAAGAACGCGGGGGCTTTGTTGTAGACGATGTTGCCGTAGGCGCTTTTGGCGGAGTTTAGGTTATCGATCGGTTGGTAGATCGGCGTGGTGCCGCGGGTCGAATCGGTGGCGTAGGCGGGCTGTTTTATGCGCTCGTAGAACACTTTCCAAGCGTTGGCCTCGGGCATGATGCGTTCGAGTGCTTTGTACGCCATGAAATTGGCAAAGCCCTCTTTTAGCCATAGGTCGTCGAACCATTTCATCGTCACCGTGTCGCCAAACCACTGATGCGCCGCCTCGTGAAAGATCAGCACGGCTCGCGAGATATGGTCGCTCTTGGTCGGTTCCTGCGGGAAAATGATCGCCGATTCCCGCAAAAACGTCGCCCCAGCATGCTCCATCCCGCCAAACGGAAACTCCGGTATCAACACCAGATCGTACTTAGGAAACGGAAACTTATAGTCGAAATACTCCTCGAAATACTTGATCGACTCACGATTAAGCCGAAAGACCTCAGCAGCGTGGGGCTGGAACTTAGCGGCTTGGGATCTGCGGACGTAGATGCTCGCTGTCGTGTCGGCGTTCCTGTCAGAACCACCTGCGGTAGCGGGTGGTTGACCATTCGCATCGGTCGAGTTCGCATTGACCGAGGCGGTCTTGGTTCTGTCAGCGTTCGTGGTACTCCGAGTTAAACCACCCGCTACCGCAGGTGGTTCTGACACGCGCTCAAACGGCCCGGCCGCGAATGCGAAGACGTAGGTGCTGATGGGTTTGGTTTCCGCAAAGACGTAAGGTCCGACCGCACGACCGGCTCCAAAGCTCCATGCAGTATCCCGATCTCTAGCAAGCGAATTGGAAACGACGTTCCAACCATCGGGCGCAGTAATGTTCACTTGAAACCTCGCCTTCAGATCAGGCTGATCAAACACCGGAAATGCCGTGCTGGCGTCGGATGGGACGAAGAGCGAGTAGATATATTCCGAGCCGTCCTCTTTGTCGATGTACCGCGTGATCGCCGAGCCTGACGCAAGTATCGGCGAAGTGAAATCGAGCTTGATGATGTTCTCCCCGAGCTTTACGCCATCGCGGAAGATGAGGTGTTCGTTGTGCTCTTCGATGGGAGTGCGGACACTCATGTCCGCATCGCCGCTTGGCGGCGAGACGACGACGCCATTGATCTCAACATTAGATATTACAGACTTTGCCTCGTGGCCCTTGATACGTCGCCAGTCGAGTATGATCGGCGGTATCTCGGCACCTGGTGCCGATGCGGACAAGAGTGTCCGCACTCCCACACGTATCTCCATCGTCCCTTTCAACACCGGTGACATCTTCTCCAGTGTCAGGTTCAGTTTGTAGCGAACATCGCTGTAATGCGCGGCTCGCCATTTGGCGAGTTCCTGCGAAACGCCGGGCTCGATCGGTGGCGTCTGGGCATAGAGACCAACGGCACAAAAACAGATCACGAGGAAGACACGAGTTAGCATATGGTTAGTTTGTAACACATCTTTGATGCGTGAGAAGAGCGATCGGCTGTAAATGCAACAAACTGAAAGCGGCCGGAAAGTGGCTTGTCGCGGCAAAAGAAAAACGCGGCCGGATGATCGCATCGGGCCGCATGTCTTTTCGACGAATGGAGAAGAGACGTTACTCTCTTGCTTGGTGGAAAACCGTGTTAGTGAATAGTGAACAGTTAATAGTGAACAGGTAAGAGAACGCGTATAAGGTAGAGAGCTGCACTTTCAACTTGTAGCTTACGAACTTCTTACCTCATCGTTGTTCACTATTCGTTGTTCACTGATCGTTTCTCACTGATTAACGAGCCGCATGCGGCCGTCGGCCAAGCGGATGGCGACGGGTGCGGGTTCGTAGACTGTTAACGGACGTGCGTCTTTCTTTTCGAGCTTGGCGGCGACGGTTGGTTTGACCGTTTTGTAATTCCGCGAGAAAGTGCCGTCAGAGATCGACGTGTAACGTGCCGTGATGCGTCGAACGTATTCGCGTGTCTCGTTGTACGGCGGAATGCTGTAGCCGTATTTCATCACCGCACCTTCGCCGGCGTTGTAGCCTGCGAGTGCGAGATTTACGTCCTGATTGAACATATTTAGCAGCATTCGCATATATTTGACGCCGCCCTCGATATTCTGTTTCGGATCGTAAATGTTGGTCACGCCTAGGCGACGAGCCGTCGCGGGCATTAGCTGCATCAGGCCGCTCGCACCTTTGTAGGACAGTGCCTTGAGCTTGAATGCCGATTCTTGGTGCATCTGTGCATAGATCAACAGCGGATCGATGTTGTAGCGTCGGCTCGAATCAACGATATATGAGTCGATCGTGGCATCGCCCGTCGTAAAGCCTCGCATTCCGGCGACCGAGCCCATGTTCAGGCGATTCGCGGGCATATTGTAATCAGCCGGACGAGCAAAACGATCGCTGTCGTTTGCCTTTGGCTGAGTTGCTTTCGATGAGCCGGTCTTTTTGACCAGTTCTTTCGCGTTGTTGTTTTTCTTGTCCGTTTTGGCAGTTACCGCCGCGGCCACTTGGGGCCGGTAAACCTGCACTCCGCGTGCAGTGTCGAAATTGTCGAAGAATCGCGGCAGTTGCTGCGCGAATGAGGGAATGCCGAGGAGGCATATAGCTGCAAAAGTAAGGTGAGCTCTTTTCATGTGGTTGGTGTATAGACGGACGGGTAGCGTGACAGTTTGCGGCAAGCTTTCGCTTGGCTAACTGCTCATTTATAAGAAAATGCGCAACGGCGGCCGTGTTCCACAAAATTGTGAATTGTTGAATAATATTTATCACCGACAAGTGCTCAGTGGTCAGTGAACCGTGCTCAGTGGTAAGATTCTGCGTTAGGTTTTTAGTTATTTTAGGCAGCAGGACACGGCAATGCTCTACGTATCGCAGCTTATTAACCGACCGATTTATGACCCGCGAAAGGAAAAGATCGCGGTCATAAAGGACGTCGTTGTGCGTTACGGCAGCGAAGAATATCCGCCGGTCGTCGGCATTGTCGCGAGATATCGGCGGCGAGACTTTTTCATGGCCAGCCGCGAATTCAAGGACCTCGGCCTCAGCGGTGCTACGATCACAAAGCCGGTGCTTGACCTGACGCCGTTCACTCGGCGAGACGGCGAAGTGCTGCTTGGCAAGGACGTGCTCGACAACCAACTGATCGACGTCGACGGCAAGCGAGTGGTGCGCGTAAATGACGTTCAACTGATCGACACCGGCGACGCTTGGCGTGTGTCGGGAGCTGATGTCAGCTTGCAAGGTTTTGTCAGGCGTCTGATGCCGCAAGGCTTTTTCGGTAGCGATCGTGCAGTCGAAGTTCTCGATTGGGCCGACGTTGGCTATCTCGCAACCGACACCGCGACCGTGACGGTTCAGCTCAAATCTTCGAAGGACAAATTGTCGCGACTGCATCCTGTCGAGATCGCACAACTTGCTGAAACGCTCTCGCCTATTCATCGAACTGAGGTCGTCGAAAGTCTCGACGATGAATTTGCGGCAGACACTCTCGAAGAAATGTCGACCGAAGCCCAGGCCCGAATTCTCGAAGAAATGGACGAGGAACGAGCCGCCGACATTCTAGAAGAAATGTCGCCCGACGAAGCCGTAGACGTTTTGGAGGAAATGGACGATCAGAAGAGCGAGCAGCTTTTTGCGTTGATGGAAGACGACGAAAAAGCTGATGTCGCCGAACTGATGGCGTTTGACAAGGACACCGCCGGAGGCCTGATGACGACGGAGTTTGTTACATTTCCACGCTCAATGACAGTCGGCGAGGCGATCCGATCCTTACGTGAAATGGCTGAAACGCCGAACATGATCTATTACATGTACGTCGTCGAGGAAGCGGGCTCGTGGAAGATCAGCGGCCTTATCTCATTGCGGTCATTGATCTTGGCCGATCCGACGAAAAAGCTGGAAGATGTGATGCGAAGCGAATTCCGATTCGCCCATCCGTCCGAATCGGCCGAAGAAGTAGCTCAAACGATCGCCGATTACAATCTGCTCGCTCTGCCCGTGATCGACGATGACGGCGACCTTGCCGGTATCGTTACAGTTGATGACGCAATGGAGATCTTGCTGCCGAAGAACTTGCAGCGTCGTTTGCCGCGTCTTTTTGGCTAGCTTAGGCGACTTATTTTGGCGCTGACGCATCGAACATTCACTCGAAACAAATATCCGTAATATTGCGTAATTTTGCTAAGATAGCAGATAGATCAAATTTCCGGAGGCAATTTATGATGAAGAAGTTTACATTCATTTTGACCGCAGTTTTCGCACTGGCCGTGGCCGCAAATGCTCAAGGCATTGCCGTTGGCGAGAAGATCGAAAATTTTTCGCTACCAGATACCTCGGGCGTCGCAAAAACGTTTAATGAAATGAAAGGCAAAAATGGTGCTGTGATCATGTTCGTTTCATCGCAGTGTCCGGTCGTAAAGGCATACAACGAACGCATGAATGAGATCGCCGCCGATTACGCGGCGAAAGGCATTGCATTTATCGGAATAAATGCGAACGCCACAGAAATGGACGCGAAGACAGGCCTTCCGGCCGATTGGGTTGGAAAACACATTGCCGAAACTTACAAGTTCAATGTGTTGATGGATAAAGGAAATGTGTTTGCCGACAAGCTCGGTGCAACGAAGACCCCGGAAGCATATTTTGTCGGAGCAGATGGCACACTGCTCTATCACGGTGCTATCGATAATGACCAGAAGGCATTAAACATTACCCAGCCATATCTCCGCACTGCTTTTGACGAAGTACTCGCAGGCAAACCTGTTGCAAAGAAATCGGCAAACGCATTCGGATGCACGATCAAGCGTGCCGGACAGTAAGCGATGAAAAAGATAAATACTTTAGGCCTGTTCGCAGGCCTATTTTTTGCCCTCGTCGTTGTTGTTTCGGCTCAGCCTCCGAAGATCGTTAAGATAGACAACACCGGCCTGGCAGATCTGATCAAGCCGAAAAGTAAGCCACTCGTCGTCAATTTCTGGGCGACTTGGTGCGATCCTTGCCGTGAAGAATTTCCCGATCTTGTAAAGCTCGATGCCCTGTACAAAGGCAAGATCGATCTTATTACTATTTCAATGGACGATCTGTCCGAGATCGATGGTGACGTCCCGAAATTTCTCGCCCAGATGAAGGCGACGATGCCATCATACCTACTGCACACGACCGACCAGGACGCTGCGATCACGATGGTCTCGAAAGATTGGTCAGGCAACCTGCCGCTGACGATGGTCTATGACACCAATGGAAAGGTCGTATATCAGCGTAACGGCAAGTTTCGCTACGAAGCTCTGAAAGAGAACATCGACCGCGCTCTCGGTGGGCAGCCTTCAGGATTCGGCACGATCGACGTCGTCGAGTTTGTAAAGGTGGTGGGCGGCAATCGTGACGAAGCTCGCTATTATTACGAAAACAATTGGCGAGTTTACCGCGAGGCCGCAGTTAAGCGCGGCATTATTGATTCGTTCGAATACATTGAAACAGCGACGAAAGACGCAGCGTTCGACATTATCTTGATCACGCGATATGCGAACGAAGAACAGTTCAAGAACAGCGAGAAGGCATTTGAGCCGATCCTAAAGGAACTACGTCCGAAAGGTCCGCTCCTCCGAGGCACGCTCAAGCCGGAGGCGTTTCGTCAGATCGTTCACTCATACACGGGCAAGTCGATCTTTAGGTCGGTGAAATAGCTTGAATACAAGTAGATCTACATAACGTGCTTGCACGGTTTGTCTATATGTGGTATCTCATATATGCAACAGTTTTTTACAATCAACATCTAAGGAGAGTACCTAATGTTTAGGAATATTGAAGATTTTCGCAAAGCGTGGGATTACGAAGCCGAAATGACCGGAAAGGTCTTGCTCGAATTGACCGACGAGTCGCTCGGACAGAAAGTGACCGAAGATGGCCGCACACTTGGGTTTATAGGCTGGCATCTTGCGGTTACGCTTAATGAAATGCTTGGCCTTGTCGGACTTACCATCGATGCTCCGACACCAGAAACAGATTGTCCGACAAGTGCATCCGAGATCGCTAGACTCTACGGGATTGGTGGTAAGTCAGTAGGCGACGAAGTTTCTGCAAACTGGACCGCCGAAACTCTGCTCATCGAAGACGACATGTACGGCGAGACCTGGTCGCGCGGCATGACACTCTTCTATCTCATTGCCCACCAAGCCCACCATCGCGGTCAAATGACGGTGCTAATGCGACAAGCCGGCCTCAAGGTTCCGGGAATTTACGGTCCTGCAAAGGAAGAATGGATCGCGTTTGGCCAGGAACCGCTACCGTAATCGCTACATTTCCGAAATGTAAGAGTGTTTGCACGATGATTTGATAATCAATTCTGAAACGCATACACTCTTTTGTTTATTTTAGGTCGCGAATTCGACTCTTATAGACAATGACCAGTATCACCGCCGAAGTAATAGAACAGCACGGGCTTTCAGCCGACGAATACCAACGCATCCTGACGATAATGGGCCGCGAGCCGTCGATGACGGAGCTTGGTGTGTTTAGCGTGATGTGGTCGGAGCATTGCTCGTATAAGTCGTCGCGCGTGCACCTGAAGCGTCTGCCGACCACGGGACCTCGAGTGATCGTTCCGCCGGGCGAGAATGCAGGCGTTGTCGACATTGGCGACGACTGGTGCGTGGCGTTCAAGGTTGAATCGCATAATCACCCAAGTTTTATCGAGCCGTTCCAAGGCGCAGCGACCGGTGTCGGCGGGATTCTGCGAGATGTGTTTACGATGGGAGCAAGACCGGTTGCCGCGATGAACAGCCTACGCTTCGGACCAATGTCGGAAGCTAAACATGGCAATCGGAACAAGTCGATCTTAAAAGGCTGTGTCGAGGGCATAGGCCATTACGGCAACTGCTTCGGCGTGCCGACGATCGGAGGCGAGGTTGTTTTTGACGAATCATATAGTCTGAATCCGCTTGTCAATGCGTTTGCGCTCGGTCTTGTTCGCAAAGATCAGATCTTCTTCGGCAAGGCGACAGGCATCGGAAATCCCGTGCTGTATGCAGGTGCAAAAACGGGCCGCGATGGTATTCATGGTGCGACGATGGCATCGGCTGAGTTTGACGAAGAAGCTCTCGAAAAGCGTCCAACGGTTCAGGTCGGCGATCCATTCCTCGAAAAGCTGCTCCTCGAAGCATGCCTCGAAGCAATGCGTTCCGGTGCGATCGAGGGCATTCAGGACATGGGAGCCGCTGGTTTGACTTCGTCATCGGTTGAGATGGCAGCTCGTGCCGGCACCGGCCTCGAACTTGACCTAACTCTCGTTCCGCAACGCGAGACCGGAATGACAGCATACGAAATGATGCTGTCAGAGTCGCAGGAACGAATGCTGATCGTCGCTCGTAAGGGCCGAGAACGCGAGGTCGTCGAGATATTCAACAAATGGGACCTCGACTGCGTCGTCATCGGCAAGGTCGTCGAAGGCGATCGACTGAAGATCGTTCACAACGGAATCGTCGAAGCCGACATGCCGGTCATGGCAGTCACCGATGAAGCACCTAAATACAGTCGTCCCATGACGGAAGTCCAAAGACCCGAGCTTTCGGAACAACCAAACTTGAAACTTGGAACTTGGAACCTGGAACAGTCGTTGAAAACGCTTCTCGCTTCGCCCAACATTTGTTCGAAGCGTTGGGTTTACGAGCAATATGATTCCATGGTTCGTACCAACACCGCAGTTTTGCCCGGAGCCGACGCTGCTGTTATTCGAATAAAAGAAACGCGTCGCGGCGTGGCGATGTGTCTGGACGGTAATGGAAAGTTCGTTGCCATCGATCCGAAAGAAGGTGCAAAATTAGCGGTTGCCGAAGCCGCTAGAAACGTTGCATGCGTCGGTGCTAAGCCTATTGCTGTCACCAATTGCCTCAATTTTGCATCGCCCGAACGGCCCGAGGTAATGTGGTCATTCAGCGAAGTGATCGATGGAATGAAAGAGGCGTGCGAGGTATTCGAAACGCCGGTCGTGTCCGGCAATGTGTCGTTCTACAACGAGACCGACGGCCGCGGAATTCTGCCGACGCCCGTTATCGGTATGGTCGGCCTGATCGAAGATACGCGTAAGATCGTAACCCAAGGTTTTAAGAACGAAGGCGATATCATTGCTTTGCTTGGCGAAACAAGAGACGACCTTGCGGCAAGTGAA
>CALMPJ010000165.1 GCA_937871585.1 uncultured Acidobacteriota bacterium
CGTCGAGGGCGATGAGGAGGGCATTCGCCGCAGCAACGGTTGGGGGCCGACAGAGATTGTTCGGGATGAAAAAGGCAGAGTGATCGGCGTTGCCTTTCGGAAATGCCTCCGTGTCTATGACGAGGATCGAAAATTCTCACCGCTTTACGATGATGAGGAAAAGACGGTAATTCCCTGCGACACCGTGCTTTTGGCTGTTGGTCAGGCGCCGGCCCTTTCTTTTTTGGAGGACGGCGGACTGGACGTAGAGCGAATGCGAGGCGACTGGCTGAAAGTCGACCCCGTCACACTGCAGACCACTGCCAAAGGGGTCTTTGTCGCTGGCGATCTCGCCCACGGAACGCGTTTGCTGATCGACGCAGTCGCGTCCGGCAAGGCAGCGGCGCGTTCCGTTTATCAATATCTGACCGGAAACACGCTCGAGCATGAACTAGTGAAAACCCATGTCGTTCTTGACCGATACCGTCGTGAACGCGGTTACGAATCGATCCGCCGCGTCGAGGTGCCGACGATCGAGCCGTCCGAGCGGCTCGAGCATCCCGAGAACGTGGTCGAGATCGGTTACAGCCGCGATGAAGCGATGCGTGAGGCTTCCCGTTGTCTTGATTGCGGCGTAACGCCTGTGTTTGACGGTAGCCGGTGCGTGCTTTGCGGTGGCTGCGCTGACGTTTGCCCGACCGAATGTTTGAAGCTTATCTCACTCGACAATCTCGAATTTGATACCGACATAGGACAGATGATCGATTCGTCGATCGGTAAGGACGTCGAGCTGAGTGAGAACTCGGCAATCCTAAAAGACGAGGATCGCTGCATTCGCTGTGCACTGTGTGCGATCCGCTGCCCCGTCGATGCTATCTCGATGGAACGAGTCACATTTTCAACAAATTGGAGTTCTGTATGACGACCCATCCAAGTGAAAAGAAATCACGTTTTGAGCCGGAACCAATGCCTCGAAGGGATTTTCTGGGACTCGCGGCCCTAGGCTCGATGGCGGCCGCATTTGCACTCTCGATCTTCGGGATGCTCAAGCTGCCAAAGGCAGCTGTGTCGGCTTCGCCAGCAAAAAAATTCAATGTTGCCCTGCCTGACACGCTGCCGGAAGGCGAAGCCTTCGTGCCGCCGGGGCGAAACGTCGCGGTCTTTCGCGATGCGGATGGAGTATTTGCGATCTCGACCGTTTGCACCCATTTAGGATGCATCGTTAAGACAAGCTCTGCCGGATTTGATTGTCCCTGTCACGGGTCGGGTTTTCAGAAAGACGGAACGGTAAGAAAAGGGCCGGCTCCGACACCACTGCCATGGCTGAAAGTCTCAAAAAATGGCGGCGTCCTCACTATTGACGAGGAAGCAACTGTAAAGACTGGAACAAAGGTGTAGATCATGAAAGCAGAAGGCTATTCAGCGTTACACGAATTCTGGATCAATCTGCGAGGCATCCCTAATCACGTTTATCGGGCGATGTTTCGCGGTGGTCCGCCAAAGACCGATCGGACGCGGTCGTCGTTTATCTTCGGCAACGTTTTTCTCCATCTTCATTCGGTTCGCACACATCTCTGGAGCCTGCGTTGGAGCACAACGATGGGGCTCGGCATAATGACGACCGCGGCATTCCTAATAACACTGGTCACCGGCATTCTGCTGATGTTCTATTACAAGCCGTATCCGGACGTGGCCTATCAATCGATCAAGGACATTCATTTCATCGTGCCGACCGGCCGCTTTATGCGGAACATTCACCGCTGGGCGGCCAATGTAATGGTAGTCGCCGTGATACTGCACATGGCACGGGCGTTCTACACTGCCTCGTACCGAAAGCCGAGGGAATTCAACTGGTTCATCGGCTGGGGTTTGCTGGTCACGACTTTGGGCCTGTCGTTCACGGGTTATCTGCTTCCTTGGGATCAACTCGCATACTGGGCGATCACGATCGGAGCCAATATCGCCCAAAGTCCTCGCGAGATCACTGATGCCCTTGGGATAACGGCTTGGGCAGATATCGGCGGCCTGCAACGTGAAATATTGCTAGGTTCTGACAAGGTTGGCGAAGAAGCGTTGATCAGATTCTATCTACTTCACGTGATGATCTTGCCTCTGGCTCTTGTCATGCTGATGGCGGTGCATTTCTGGAGGATACGAAAGGATGGCGGGCTCGCGAAACCGGAGAATGCGGATGCAATGGTCGCCGAGGAAGCCAAAGAATTCTATCCGGTCTTTACCGATGCGCCGACGAAAACATACCACCTTGCCGCTGTTGTGAAAGGCAAAACGCCCGCGGTCGGCAGCGGGCCCGAGCACACGGTTCCCTCGATGCCGCACCTTTTCTATGCCGAGCTTGGCGTGCTGATGCTGACAACTCTCATCTGTGTCGGGTTGGCTTTTATTTCCGATGCGCCTTTGAAAGAACTGGCAAATCCGCTCGTTCCTGAGAATCCGGCAAAGGCTCCGTGGTACTTTCTCGGGTTGCAGGAGATCGTATCGTTCTCGGCATTTATGGGCGGGATCGGGATCCCTATGTTGTGCGTGATCGGCTTAGGGCTGATACCGTTCCTCGACCGCGAAAAAGAAGGGACGGGCGAATGGTTTGGCGGGCCGGGCGGCTGGAAGCTCGTCAAGTGGTCCGTCGTGGTAGGCTTTGCGGCGTCGATCCTTGTCGAGGCGTTTGCCATTAAGTTCGGATGGCTTCGCGAGTGGTTCCCTGACATTCCCCAGCTTTTTATTACGTTTATCAATCCCGGTACGGTGCTGACGGCGATCTACGCGACTTATTCGATATGGGCTGTCCGAAAGTACAACTCAACCCGTGCCGGTGCTCTCGCTTTGTTCACCTGCTTCCTGTGCGGCTTCATTGTGCTGACCGTGATCGGAACCTATTTCCGCGGCCCGAACTGGGACTTTTTCTGGTCGCCATCTGACTGGGGAGGCCATTGACGCTATGAACAAGAATAAATATCTGTTGATGGTTTCAAGTATCGGGGTCTTTCTGCTCCTCGCCGCCGCGGCTATATCCGAAAACTTCATGAAGGACTGGCATGGCATTCAGGGGAGCGCCAAAACTACAGAAGGCCCGATCGATCTGCGACTTAGGCAAATAGTTAATCCACAGCTCAAAGTCACGGACCGCTGCGTTACCTGTCACGTCGGGATGGCGTCCGGCGAACAGATCACGACCGACCAAAAGGTCGGAGCCGCTCACAAACCGGTCGTCCATTCTCCGACCGAGATCGGCTGCACGACGTGTCACGGCGGACAAGGACAGGCAACTGAGAAAGACGACGCTCACGGGAATGTACACTTCTGGACCGAGCCGATGCTCCCTGCGAAGTATGCGTATGCGAGCTGTGGAACGTGTCACACGCCGCTGAATGTTCCCAATCTCCCAACTCTGGACAATGCTCGTAAGACGTTCGAAAGGCTCGACTGTTACGCCTGTCATCGTCTCGACGGCCGGGGCGGAACGCTACGTCCGGGCGGCAATGTGACGGGAATGGAAGGCCCTGACCTATCTCATGTCGGCCTCAAAGGTTACAACGCAGAGTGGTACGCCGCTCACCTTCTGAGATCGCAGCAAGGACAGGACGAAGTCTGGAAAACTTCATTTCGCGAGGTGAACGAGGCAGACCGCTCGGCTCTGAAGATATTTCTCGATACCCAAATGGGTGCACCCAAACTAATTGAGGCAAAGGCTCAGTTCAACACGGTCGGATGTGCCGGATGCCACACCGTCGGAACATTCGGCGGCGATGCAGGCGTTAATTTATCGCTTTCTGGTTTCAAAGATCCAAATCAGCTTAACTTCTCAAAGGTTCCTGGCGACCACACTCTAAGCAACTGGGTCGTCCAGCATTTCCGTTCACCTGCATCCACGGTTGCGGGTTCGCAAATGCCCGCACTCGGGTTGTCTGATAACCAGATCGACCTGCTGACGCTATATACACTTTCGCTCAGACGGCGCACGCTGCCAGATATATTCCTCCCGAAAGACCGCGTGCGCGCTATGCGTTTCGGAGAGCGCGAATTTGCTAAGGACGGCGAGACGATTTACACGGCGGTGTGTTCAAGCTGCCATGCGGCAGACGGACGTGGAACCCGTTTCCCGGGCCTTGTTCCAAATCCGTCGATAACAAGTCCTGAGTTCCTACAGCTTGCCTCTGACGATTTTCTCTTCCAAACGATACGGAATGGCCGGCCCGGACGGCCGATGCTGGCTTGGGGTGACCGTGTGAATGGTTTCAAGGAAGATGAGCTACGCGCCGTCATCAGTTACATTCGCAAGCTCGGAGGTAACGTCCAAGCCCAACCCGATGCCAAACCGCAGCTGTGGGTGGCGGGCGATGCAGCACTCGGAGCCACACTGTTTGCTTCAAATTGTTCGGGCTGTCATGGAAAGAACGGCGTCGGAGCAGACGGCCCGGCGCTTAGCAACAAAATGTTTTTATCGAGTGTTTCGGACACTTTTCTGGTCGGGACGATCACGCGGGGCAGGAGTGGGACTGTAATGCAGGGTTTCGGGGACCCATCGCCGATCCGACGGGCATTGACCCCAGCCGAGGTCGAATCGATCGTGGTCTACCTACGTTCGTTGACGATGAAATAGTTGAGCATTAAGCGAGGAATGATATGAAAAAAGAGATCTCACGACGCGAATTTATGGCGCGGATCACGGCAGCCGGATTTGGGGCACTGGTGGCATCAACGACGAATGCCTGGGGCCTTGAGGCAATAACAAATCCGCTGGCCGCGTATCCAAATCGTGATTGGGAAAGGGTTTATCGCGATCTATGGGCCTACGACTCGCGTTATACCTTTACTTGCGCTCCAAACGACACGCACAACTGTTTGCTCAACGCGCATGTCCGTCAAGGTGTAATTACACGCATCGGTCCGACAATGAAATACGGCGAGGCCGTCGACCTATTAGGCAACGGCACTTCGCATCGGTGGGACCCGCGTGTCTGTCAGAAGGGACTCGCCTTGACGCGGCGTTTTTATGGCGACCGGCGAGTAAACGGAACGATGGTCCGAGCCGGCTATAAGAAATGGTATGAGGCCGGCTTCCCTCGCGGTGCTGACGGGCGTCCGCCGGAGGAATATTTCCAACGTGCCCGAGACGAATGGGTTCGAATGTCGCACGACGAAGGGGCAGTCATAGTAGCTGCTGCATTAAAGAATATCGCCGAAACCTACACCGGAGATGAAGGCAAGCGAAAGCTAAAGGAACAGCATTACGACGAAGCAACGATCGAGGCCACACAGGGTGTTGGTACGCAGGTCATGAAGTTTCGCGGCGGCATGCCGCTGCTTGGTATGACGCGTGTTTTCGGCATGTACAGAATGGCGAATTCGATCGCATTGCTCGACTCCCACATCCGCGGCGTCGGGCCGGACAAAGCGATGGGGCCCAAGGGCTTTGACAATTATTCATGGCATACCGATCTGCCTCCGGGCCACACGATGGTTACCGGCCAGCAGACAGTCGAATTCGATCTAAACTCTGTCGAGCAAGCTAAAACGGTTGTCGTCTGGGGAATGAACTGGATCACGACGAAAATGCCGGATGCACACTGGCTGACTGAGGCTCGAATGAAAGGTACCCGCGTGGTGGTCATAGCTTGCGAATATTCGGCAACGGCTACGAAAGGCGACGACGTCCTTGTCGTCCGTCCCGGAACGACGCCGGCACTCGCACTCGGCTTTGCCAACGTGATCATGCAGGAAAATCTGTATGACAGGGAATATGTGCAGCAGTGGACGGACATGCCGATCCTTGTCCGGATGGACACGCTCAAATATCTCAAGGCAGCAGAAGTTTTTGGCGGCGATCCGGCAGTTCTTAAACAGACTTTTATCGTAAGGGATGGCGAAAAAGCTCCGCCGCCGATCAAGCAGACAGTGCAGAATGTCGTACCCGAAAAGCTCCGGCTTGAATGGGGCGACTACGTTTTCTGGGATGCAAAAAAGAATGCCGCTCAGCCGCTCACGCGTGATGACGTTGGCAAGAATTCGAAGGCGGTCGACGCCATGCTCGAAGGCTTCGTCGAGGTAACTCTGGCGGACGGAAGCAAGGTCAAGTGTCGTCCGGTATTTGATCTCGTCAAGGAGTACGCGGCTCATTTTACTCCGCAGACAGTCGAGGAACTAACCTGGGCTCCGGACGCCGCCGTGCAGAAACTGGCACGCCATTTTGCCCAAGATCCCGGAACCACGCTCTTTGCGCTGGGAATGGGCCCGAACCAGTTCTTTAACAGCGATAATAAGGATCGCGACGTATTCCTTCTCGCTTCGCTCACCGGAAATGTCGGCAAGATCGGCGGCAACGTCGGATCATATGCTGGAAATTACCGCACGGCTCTTTTCAACGGAGCACCGCAATACATCAACGAGGATCCGTTCGACATTGAGCTGGACGAGACAAAACCCGCCCGTCCGAAGCAGTATTGGAGAGCGGAATCCGCGCACTACTACAACCACGAAGACCATCCGCTGCGTGTGGGCAACGCTCTTTTGACCGGCAAGACCCATATGCCGTGCCCTACGAAGTCACTCTGGTTCGCGAATGCAAATTCGATCCTCGGTAACGTCAAATGGCACTACAACATGGTCGTCAACGCTTTGCCGAAGATCGAACTGATCGCGGTAAACGAGTGGTGGTGGTCGACATCATGCGAATGGGCGGACGTCGTTTTCGGCGTTGATTCCTGGGCGGAACTTAAACATCCGGACATGACCGCATCGGTCACAAATCCGTTTCTGCTCGTCTTTCCAAAAACCCCGATCCCTCGGATCTTCAACACGATGGGCGACATCGAGGTTTACGCTACGGTTGCGTCAAAACTCGCTGATCTGACTGGGGACAAACGCTTTAACGACTATTGGAAATTTGTCCGCGAGGACAGGACAGACGTCTATCTGCAGCGGATACTCGACCATTCGACCAACACTAAGGGCTATAAGTTCAGCGATCTTCACGAAAAGGCGATCAACGGCGTACCGGCAATCATCAACAGCCGAACGACGCCTAAGAATGTCGGATACGATCAATTGGTCGACGCGACGCCTTGGTACACAAAGAGCGGCAGGCTCGAGTTCTATCGGGAAGAGGACGAATTCATCGACGCCGGCGAGAATCTGCCCGTTCACCGTGAACCGGTTGATTCGACTTTCTACGAGCCAAATATCATTATCTCCGCGCCGCATGAAGCGATGCGTCCGAAGACACCTGAGGACTACGGAGTCAAACGCGACGATCTCTCATGCGAAACTCGCTGCGGCCGTAACGTGATCTATACTTGGGCTGAGGCAAAACAGACGGCTCATCCTCTGATCAAGGACGATTACAAGTTCATATTCCACACGCCAAAATTCCGCCATGGCTCGCACACCACGCCGATCGATACGGATATGAACGCGATGCTCTTTGGACCGTTCGGCGACATCTACCGCCACGACAAACGTTCGCCTTTTGTCACTGAAGGATACGTCGATATCAATCCGTCAGACGCCCAAGAACTTGGTGTCAATGACGGCGATTACGTATGGATCGACGCTGACCCCGAGGATCGTCCGTTCCGCGGTTGGCAAAAGGACAAGAAGAATTATGCATTTGCCCGGCTTCTCTGCCGTGCTCGGTATTATCCCGGCACCCCCCGAGGCGTGACGCGTATGTGGTTCAACATGTACGGCGCGACACCCGGTTCACAGCAGGGGCAGCAAGAACGGAAAGACGGCCTGGCAAAGAATCCAAGAACAAACTATCAGGCTATGTTTCGCTCCGGCTCGCATCAATCTGCAACCCGCGGGTGGCTAAAACCGACCTGGATGACCGATTCGCTGGTTCGCAAAGGAATGTTCGGGCAGGAGATGGGTAAGGGGTTTGCGGCGGATATTCACTGTCCAACGGGAGCTCCGCGTGAGTCGTTTATCAAGATCACCAAGGCAGAACCCGGCGGCATAGGCGACGAACCGCTATGGCGTCCGACCAAGCTCGGCATCCGGCCTAGAAATGAATCGGATGCAATGAAGCTCTACATTGCCGGAGATTTTGTCGGCAAGAAATAGAGGATTATATGGATCTACTACACCTGCATTTGCTGTTAAATCATTTTCCCGTCATTGGGACCATCCTTGGTATTGCCCTCCTTCTGTTCGGTTTCGTCAGCAAGAGCGATTCACTAAAACGTGCGAGTTTGGCGGTGTTCTTCGTGCTCGCATTGTTGACGATCGCGGTCTTCCTGACCGGAGAGCCAGCCGAAGAGAGAATTGAAAAATCGGCCGGCGTCTCAAAGGCTCTCATGGAAGAACACGAAGAAGCCGCGCTGCCTGCGCTGATCGGGATGGAAGTTACGGGATGTATAGCACTGATCGGACTTTTCGTGTCGTTCCGGAAATCGAAATTCGCAAATATTGGCTTCGCTGCGGCAATCGTCCTTTCAATCGTGACGTTTGGCTTGATGGCTCGGACCGCAAATCTCGGCGGGCAGATACGCCACGTGGAAATTCGATCAGGCACCGCGGGACCTGGTAACGAAAACCCTGCGGCGACAAAAAGCAAAAAGGACGACGATGACGACAAGGACTAGAAGAGTGACGATGAAATATCTCTCGGGTGAGATTCTTTGCGAAAGTTAGACACTAAAATGGACGCAACGAAACTGCATTTACTGTTCAACTATTTCCCGTTTGCCGGAACCGTTATCGGTCCAATTGCTCTGATCTACGGAACACGACGGCGGAGTGAGAAGGCTCAAAAGATGGGCCTTGGGATCCTGATCTTGACGGCGATTCTGACACTCGCTGTTTTCGGGACGGGTGAAGCAGCGGGAAAGGGTTCTGAACTCTTGATCGGCCAGGTGTGGACAAATATTCAGGGGCACCGGGCATCAGCACTTCCGGCCTTTGCAGTGATCGAGGCGAACGGTATTTTTGCTTTTTTCGGATTCATCAACCTGATGCGAAAAAAAGCTCTGACGCAATGGCTCATCATTATCGTCCTTTTGCTCTCGGTCGCATCGGTCGGCCTCACGGCTCGAACAGCGAACCTCGGCAGGTCCATTCACTCGGTGAATGCGCAATAGCAAGGTTAAGTATCGAAATTACTGATGAACGAAAACAATGAGGTTTTCGACGAACCAACGACACGGAGAACAAACATATGGCACGCGTAAATAACTGGCAGCTCGGACGAGAAATGTCCTATTGGTATCCGGAAAGCAGGCCGCAGAAGCAATTTGCCGCAGTATTTGATACGAATAAATGTATCGCGTGCCAAACCTGTACGCTGGCGTGCAAAACGACGTGGACCTCCGGTAAGGGTCAGGAGTATATGCTCTGGAACAACGTCGAGAGCAAGCCTTACGGTTCATATCCGCTTGCTTGGGACCTTAATCTTCTGAGTTTACTCGACGGGCAAAATTGGGGCGAGGAAAACGGCGAGTCCGTTTACAAAGGAAGCACCATTTTTGAGTCAGCACCTGCCGGCGAACGCGTTCTCGGTTGGCGGCCGGAGGATGAAGATTACGCCTATCCGAACGTTGGCGAAGACGACTGTGCCGGCGGCATCGAGCACGGAGCGAGTATCGACATACCACATCAGATGGCGTGGTTCTACTATCTCGCTCGTATCTGTAATCACTGTACTTATCCGGGCTGCCTTGCATCGTGCCCTCGTGGTTCGATCTACAAGCGGCCTGAGGACGGCATCGTTCTTGTCGATCAAAACCGCTGCCGCGGTTATCAGGAATGTGTCCGCGGCTGTCCTTATAAGAAGGTGTTTTTTAATCCGATGACATTAACATCCGAGAAATGCATCGCGTGTTACCCGAAGATCGAGCAAGGGTTGTCGCCGCAGTGTTTCGCCAACTGCATTGGAAAGATCCGT
>CALMPJ010000166.1 GCA_937871585.1 uncultured Acidobacteriota bacterium
AAGTTCAGCTTTTGTCGTCATCTTTGCCCACGATCCAGCCGCCGCCGATCACCTCGTCGCCGCCGTCGATGTCGTAAAAAATGGTCGCCTGGCCGGGCGTCACGGCTCGCTGCGGTTCGTCAAAGACGATGCGAACGCGGCCGCCCTCGATCGCTGTTAGCGTCGCCGGAAACGGATCGTGACGATATCTGATCTTAACGCGGGCACGCACCGGCTCGTTCGGCTCGTCAAATGCGATCCAGTTCACGCCCTTTGCGATGAGTGCATTTGCATCGAGATCGCCTTCTTCGCCGACGATGATCTGATTCTTTGCTCGCTCGATCTGGATGACATACAGGGGCTTTTCGTGAGCAATTCCAAGCCCGCGACGCTGGCCGATCGTATAGCGATGGATGCCTGTGTGATGTCCGATGGTTTCTCCGTTGGCATTGACTATGTCGCCTTCGTCGGGCATTGGACGGCCCTCGTGTTCGAGATAGCGGTCGATGAATTCGCTGTATTTTCCGTCAGGAACAAAGCAGATCTCCTGCGATTCTTGTTTTTCCGCGGTCACCGTATCGACAGCGCGCGCTATCTCGCGAACGTCGTCCTTCTGCATCTCGCCAAGCGGAAAATGTGCTCGCGAGAGTTGCTCCTGGTTCAGTTCCCAAAGGAAATAGCTCTGATCCTTCCAATGATTTGTAGAACGAAACAGACGATATCTATTCGCAGTCTCGTCGTAGATGACACGAGCGTAATGACCGGTCGCAACCTTGTCACAACCGAGCGAAACAGCCATTTTATCGAGCGAAGCGAACTTCAGACGCGAATTACAAGCGACGCAAGGTATCGGCGTTTCGCCACTCAAATAGCTTGCGACGAAAGGTTCGACCACATCACGCTCAAAGTCTTTCTCAAGATTGAGCACGTAAAACGGTATCTCAAGCCGTCCGGCAACGCGGCGGGCGTCGTAAACGTCATCAAGCGAGCAGCATCTCGACGGCAAAGGATCGCCATTCTCGTCAACATTGATGCCGCGACGCTGATCCCACAACTGCATAGTGAAGCCGACCAGCTCGTGGCCTTCGTCTTTCAGCATCGCCGCAGCCGCACTGCTATCGACGCCGCCGCTCATCGCAACCGCGATCTTCATAACCTACGAGTATAACGATTGGATCTGCGGAGGTCACATGACCGTGAACAACGGAGCAAGTGCGGACTTTACGGCTTCGGCATAAGCTGCCGCACCGTTTGCGTCAGGATGCCCGACCGCCGCCATGGCGCAGCGACTCGGTCGATACTTGAGTTTGGCTTTGCTGTTCAGGTCGTTTAGAACTGCGGCACAATCGGCTGTGCGATCGGCAAACAACGGATCTTCGATGTCGCCGTTGGGTTTCATTCGAAACAGTTTGGTGTTTGGTGCTTCGACAGCATTCTCTTCGGTCAGCGGTGAAGTGACAAAGACAGCTTTCATCGATCCGACCTTTGCATTGTGCGCATCGACTGAATTTCGGAGATGCTTGTTCGATTCTTCAAGCCATATCTGCGAACGCCTGATCACTTTCTTTCGAATCCGCGAGAAAAAAAGCGGCCGCGTCAATTTGTTGTTTAGTATCGGTTTGAGAAATGACGAAATGTTTCGAGATTCAAGCCAGCCGTTAAAGACTCGGCTCGCACGCGAGCGTTTGCTGATTATCGGATAATAGCCGATCACTATGATAGTCGCATTTGGATTTGCTGCGCCCAAGTGTGTGAGCAATTCGGAGACACGTTTGCCGCAGGTTTCCGCAGTTATTGTGCGAAGCTCGGCATCCTTTCCAAACGGATCCAAAACGCCTTCGACCGTGATGTCGGTGATTCCGGCCGTCAGCAGGATGAGATCGGCACCGTTCGAACCGTATTCCGACGACGCCTTTTCAATTTGCTGCCACATCGACGGAAAGCCGATATTGACCTCGCCTTTATACTCGATCGCAGGATCGACTTTCGCCGCTTTCAGGCTTTCGGCTTCTTTCGGGTCGATCTCGATCGTCGCTCCGGAGTGAGCCTTTACCTTTACATCGACTTCGCGCTTTCCTTTGAAAACATCGTTTTGCAGCCAATTGGCTACGTGTGAATAGGTCTTGTCTTTCTCAAGCAGACCTTGTCCCCAGATCAATGAATCGCCGATGACGAGCATACGAAACGGACTGCTTTGCGTTGAGAAAGCCAGTAAGTTCGAACGTCCAGCGAGACCAAAGGCGGCGGCACCGGAGAGCAGTCCGAGAAATGTTCGACGATCGATGGCAGACATTATCAGCGAAAGCTTATAACTGTTCGATTTGAAATGTAAAGCTAGATCGATTTGCAAATTAACGGTTGTATGCTAAAGTTTTCACACTATGAAGCCCTCGGTCCGCTAACACATCCAACGTTCAATCTGCTCAGTTCTGATGCCACGCGCTCATTTCAGAGCGTCGTCAGGCATGAACTTGTGTCGTCTTTCTCTCGTAAACTAAGGAATTCTGTAATGTCTACACAAACGACCGAGCCGTCAGTCGAGACGGCAAACAACACTTTCTTCTCAATTCTACGCGAAGCATTTCTCGGGACGGACCGTGATTTCACCAAAGGGCCACTTCTGCCCGCGCTGATAATCCTCGCCATTCCGATGATCCTGGAAATGTCGATGGAGGGCCTGTTTGCGATCGTCGATACATTTTTTGTAGCGAAACTCGGTGCCGAAGCCGTCGCCGTCGTCGGCCTAACCGAATCGGTTCTTGCACTGGTTTACGCCGTCGCTATCGGCCTGAGTATCGGTGCCACGGCCACGGTTGCTCGTCGATTTGGTGAGCAAGACCTCGACGGTGCTGCACGCACTGCGACGCACGTGGTTTACCTTGGCCTCATCGTCTCACTTATTATGGGCGTAATCGGACTTGTCTTTGCACAGTCGATCCTAAGAACGCTAGGCGGCGAACCGGCGGTTGTCGAACTAGGTACTCCGTTCGCACGGTTGATGTTTGGGACGAACGCCGTGATCGTGTTTTTGTTCGTACTGAACGGCATTTTTCGCGGAGCCGGTGATGCGACAATTGCACTTCGCGTTCTGATAGTCGCGAACGGACTGAACATTATTCTCGACCCGTTGTTCATTTTCGGCATCGGTTTCTTTCCCGAGTGGGGCGTGACCGGAGCCGCCGTGGCGACCGTCATCGGACGTGCGACCGGCGTGTCGTACGCGGTTTGGGCACTGTTCTTTCGAAAGAACGGCAGGCTCGACGTGCGTGCTGAGCATTGGCGATTTGACCCTAAACTTCTTTGGTCTTTGGTACGACTATCTGCTACGGCAGTGCTGCAATTCCTGATCGCGACACTGAGCTGGAGCGGTTTGGTAATGATCCTTGCCGGTTTTGGAACCGTCGCGTTAGCAGGTTATCAGATCGGCCTTCGTGTAATTATCTTTGTCATCTTGCCGGCAGTCGGTTTGGCAAATGCCGCAGCGACGCTCGTCGGGCAGAATCTCGGAGCCGGGCATCCTGACCGTGCCGAACGCTCGGTATGGCTCGCCGGCGGGCTGAATGCAGGCATGCTCGGCATCGTTGGTTTGTTCTTTATTGTCTATCCACAGCTTGTCGTGAGTGTCTTTACGACCGATCCGGAAGTCGCGGCGTATGCTGGTGACTGTCTGCGTATCGTCGGCTATGGCTATGCACTCTACGGTCTTGGAATGGTGATGGAAAGTTCGTTCAACGGTGCCGGCGATACTTGGACGCCGACGTATCTGAACTTCATCGTATTCTGGATGTTCGAGATACCGCTCGCGTATGTTCTGGCGAACCGTTTCGGCTATGGACCACAAGGCGTTTTCTTGTCGATGACCTTGGCCTTCTCAATGCTGGCGATCGTATCCGCTCTGCTATTCAAACGCGGCAAGTGGAAGCTGAAAACGGTGTGATCGAACAGGGATGAAGACGATAAAAGGGATGTACCGAATTGGATAAAATAAATTCATTTCTTTATCTCATTTATCCCTTTCATCCCTGTTAAAATGCCCTATGCCAAACGACGTGTTTCCCGATCCGCGAACCTACGATTTCCCCGAATGGGTTCGCATCGGGGAATACTATTATCGTTCGGAAGATGTCGTTGATTACGGCACGCCGCTGACTGTCGATAACGTTCGCGAGGCGTATCTAAAAGGCATATTTCCGTGGTACATGAACGGCATTCCGCTTCCATGGCACTGCCCGGAACGACGTGCGATCCTCGAGTTTGCAGACTTGCGAGTTCCTCGAAGCCTCGCAAAAGCTAGTCGGCAGAATAATTTTGCGTTTACGATCGACGCGGATTTCCGTTCTGTCATCGCCAGTTGCGCACGTGCGAAACGCCCTGACCAACCGGGAACGTGGATCACATCAGATTTCGAACGCGTCTATTCCCAGCTCCACGATGAAAGCATGGCCCACAGTGTCGAGGCGTGGAACCGTGACGGCCAACTCGTTGGCGGCCTCTACGGCATCGACGCCGGCGGCGTCTTCTGCGGCGAATCAATGTTTTACCACGAACCCAACGCCTCAAAACTCGCCCTTCTTCACCTCATCGACCACCTAACTTCGAGAGGCTCAACCTGGCTCGATTGCCAAGTGATGACACCTCATATGGAGATGCTCGGAGCAAAAGAGATCTATCGAAATGAGTTTCTCGAACACCTTTCGGTCGCCCAAGAAAGAGACTTATTCCTTTTCCGAAATAACTGATAGCTGATAGCTTATAGCTGACAGCTACAACTAAATTTATGACGAATAGATTTCTCATCTACGGAGCAAACGGCTATACGGGCGAACTTATCGTGCGTTATGCTGCGGAACGTGGGC
The DNA here is from genome assembly GCA_937871585.1 of uncultured Acidobacteriota bacterium. GTDB lineage: Bacteria > Acidobacteriota > Blastocatellia > Pyrinomonadales > Pyrinomonadaceae > OLB17. The sequence goes on from CALMPJ010000166.1 coordinate 4,836, forward strand.
TTAAGCCGATCCTCGCCGGGCGCAACGAAGCGGCGGTCAAGGAGTTGGCAGAGACGCATGGCATGGAGTATCGCGTGTTCGCGCTCGATGACACGGCGAAACTCGATGCGGCGTTGCAAGAGGTCGATATGGTGCTGCATTGTGCGGGGCCGTTTTCGATCACTTCGCGGCCAATGGTCGAGGCGTGTATTCGCAATGGAAAGCAATACACCGACATCACGGGCGAGATCAGCGTGTTCGAGACGTGTGCTGCGATGGACAAGAAAGCAAAGGACGCCGGAGTGATGGTAATGCCGGGCGTTGGTTTCGACGTAGTTCCTAGCGATTGCCTCGCCAAACATCTCGCCGAACGTCTGCCTTCTGCAACGCACCTCACGCTAATGTGGTACGGCATGGGTCGTATGTCGCACGGCACGCAATCGACGATGACGATGAATGTCGGCCGCGGCGGTGCCGTTCGCAAAGACGGCAACATCACACCCGTTCCCGCAGCGTGGAAAGCCCGCGAGATCGATTTTGGCGAAGGTGTTGTAAAAACAGGAGTTACGATCCCTTGGGGCGATGTTTCAACGGCCTATCACTCGACCGGCATTCCAAACATCGAGGTTTACACGGTCGCTCCGCCATCGGCGATCAAGGCGATGAAAATGTCTCGCTACCTCGGCTGGCTACTCGCCACCGGCCCGTTTCAGCGATATCTGCAAGGCAAGATCAAGCCCGGCGGACCATCAGACAAAGAGCGAGAAAAAGGGCGCACATTCATGCGTGGCGAAGCCCGAGATAACGACGGCAACTCGGTCACCGCTCTTCAACAAGGCCCCGAAGGCTACACATTGACTGCTATCGCCGCCTTGAATATCGCCGAAAAGATCACCGGAGGGAATTTCAAGCCCGGCTATCAAACGCCAGCGTCAGCATATGGAGCGAACCTCATTCTTGAGATCGACAGAACCGCGCGGCAGGATATTTAAAACACAAAAGCCTGCCGGTGCCGACAGGCCTTCATATTCATAGAAGCGAAGTCTTTACTAGTCAGCCTTTGGAGCGTCTTTCTTTTTGACAGCCTCGATCAGGAGCGTGATCTTTACTTCGTCCGATAGCGAAGGAATCCCGCTCGGCAGATTCGTGCCGTAATTCACGCCAAAATCGCGTCGGTTGATGGTCGTCTCGGCGGTGATGCCCATTTTGCCGCCGTCGCGTTCGCCGGGCGGCAGCCAGCCTGAGATCTCGAATGGGAACGCGATCGATTTGGTCACGCCTTTCATCGTGAAATCGCCTGTCAGCACATAGCCTTTGCCTTTCTTTTCGACCTTTGTGCTTTTGAACGTGATATCCGCGAATTTCTCAACTTCGAAAAAGTCCTTTGAACGCAGGTGATTGTCACGCGGTGCAACGCCGGCATCGACGCTCGTCGCTTTTGCTGTAAACTCAACCGTCGATTTCGTTACATCCTTTGCGTCAAAATTCACGGTACCGGTGAAGTCACGAAAATATCCCGGAACATCGACGAGACCCATGTGCCTGACGCGAAAACCGATCGCACTGTGGTTCTTGTCAAAAGTGTACGCTCCCGAATCGCCCATCTTCGACGCGCCTTCGAAACGAGCGTGAAACGCCGCAGTTCCAGCCTCCGCACCTGTTTGCCAAAACGATACCAATGCGACGCCAATTATTGCCGCAAACCCTAAAACAGCCGCAAATCTCTTCATGATCTTGTCTCCTATTTGATCGCCAATGTAATGTTAAATTTCTTGGCGACCTTTGATGTCGCATTCCGTTTTACGAACAACATATAATCGCCGGTTTCAGTTACTTCAAATTCGAGCGTCGGCTCGGCGAGATCTGAGCTTTCGTAACTAACATTCTCGTCATCGACTCTCACTACGCTGTATGAAAAATTGTCCGAATCCGGATTCGTAATATAAACCTTTTGTCCGGCCCGAGCTCCGAAAACGAACTCGTACTGTTCATCGCCTTTGAGACTGCCAGTCACAACCTTACTCGATTTGCCCTTGGCAAACTGAATACGGTTCGGCTCGGCCTTGCCGCCATTCTGTGCGGAAACCGCAACAGCCGAAAACGCCAGAATCGCAAATACCAATAGAAACGAAATTTTCTTCATCTGATCCTCACTTAATTGAAATTGTCATCGAATACCTCGAAGTACGCGGTCCCGCGACCTTTTTTCGCACCGTAAACGTATATTCGCCTGTTTCCGGAGCCTCGAACGAATAGCTCGGCGAGCTGTCATAGTCGCCTTCGTCAAAGAATTCAGCATTGTAAACACGAAAATCGAAAACGCTCGACGTGCTGTTCTTGATCGTTATCGTTTGGCCTTGCGTCGCCGAAAAGACGTAATGCTTCACCTTGCCGTTGCTGAGCGTCCCACTTACCAAGGCTGAACCATTTGCGAGAGCAATGCGATCTTGTGCGACGACGACCGCCGAAAACGCCACCATCACGAACAAAATTATCGATAGAAAACGCATACAATTCGGCGGCCAAGATTTTTCGAAATTACTCTGCTACTATACCCGATTATGAAACGACCTGAAACGAACGAATACGCACCTTATTACGAAAAGTACATCTCGCTGATCGCGGACGGAACTGTGATGCACATTCTCGAACTCCAGATCGCCGAATATCGCGAAATGTTTGCGAATGTCGATGAAGACAAAGGCCTCTATCGCTACGATGTCGGCAAATGGACGTGTAAAGAATCGCTCAGCCACGTCATCGACGCCGAGCGTATCTTTTCGTACCGTTTGCTGCGTATTTCCCGCGGCGACACGACGCCGATCGAGGGCTTCGAACAGGACGATTACATCAACAATTCGAATGCAAACAACCGCACTTTCGCCGACCTGATCGACGAATTCGAGCATCAGCGCCGAGCCAACATTTGCCTCGCCAAGAGCCTCACCGACGAAGCAACTCGCCGAATAGGCACCGCCAGCGACAACATGGTCTCGGCGCGTGCCCTCGTCTATATGATGGCCGGCCACGCGAAACATCACGCGCCGATCTTTACCGACAAATATCTGGCATAGATGCATTTCGACGCGATCATCATCGGCGGCGGAGCGGCCGGATTGTTTTGTGCCCTCACGGCAGGACGACGCGGCAAACGTGTGCTTGTGATCGAACACAACGCCGAGGTCGGCCGCAAGATATTGATCTCAGGCGGCGGGCGTTGTAATTTTACGAATAAGAGTGTCAGTTACGAGAATTTCATCTCGCAGAATCCGCATTTCTGCAAATCCGCGCTCGCGGGTTTCTCGCCGCAAGATTTCATTGATCTAGTTCGAACACACAAAATTCCATTCTACGAGAAAACTCTCGGCCAGCTCTTCTGCCGAGAATCTTCGCGTCAGATAGTCGATATGCTGCTCGACGAATGCCGCCGTGCAAGGGTTCGTGTCGAAACCGCGTGCACCGTAAATGCCGTTCGCGAAGGCTTTGTAATCGAGACCTCGAAAGGTAATTTCACGGCAACGAATCTCATCATCGCCTGCGGCGGCCTGTCGTTCCCAAAGATCGGCGCGACCGGATTTGGCTATGATGTTGCACGGCAGTTCGGGCACAATATCGTTGAGACGCGGCCTTCACTGGTTGCGATGGTGTTGGAGAAAAAAGCATATCCAAAGCTCGCGGGCATTTCGCTCGATGCAGTCGCCGACACAGGCAAGACCGAATTTCGAGAAAAGCTACTCTTCACACATCGCGGAGTTTCCGGTCCGGTCGTGATCCAAGCCTCGAATTACTGGCAGCGAAAACAGCCGATCGCATTCGACCTTGCTCCGGGAATCGACATTGCCGACACACTCGCCGCTAATCGACATTCGACGCGGAAGGCATCGAATTTCCTCGCCGAACTTCTTCCCGATCGTTTCGCTGCCGAATATCTCGAATCATCGCTCGCCGACAAACAACTCGCTCAGCTATCAAACGCCGATCTCGAAACGATCGGCAACGCCATCAATAACTGGCAAGCTCAATTTTCCGCGACCGAAGGTTACGACCGAGCCGAGGTTACGCTCGGCGGCGTTTCCACTGACAAAATTTCATCGCAAACGATGGAGAGCAAACTACAACCAGGACTATACTTCATTGGCGAAGTTTTAGACGTGACGGGCTGGCTCGGTGGATACAATTTTCAGTGGGCGTGGGCGTCCGCGTACGCCGCGGGAAACTCGCTTTAAAATAAGCGAGGGAGACGTCTCCCACACCGCCTCCCTCTTTTTTCGCGACCACCTACGTGGAGCAGGCTATCGCGAAAACTGATCTTGTGAACCACACTTGTCGGATTAGTGTGAAGAACATATATAATATCGAATCTGCTGACCAAGTCAAGCATCACGTCACCCATTTGGGTGATATTTTCACTTTTTATTTTCGCCTCGAAAATCTGCGATATCGAGCCCGAAAGTTTCTTTTACGTACTCCTCGGCCGCAAGGTTTACATTTTTCAAATTATCTAGCCGCCGCTGCACTTTATTTATGTGCGAACGCGTGCGGTTTGCCATATGTTCGAGCAGGTCGCGGCCTTCGGCAAATTCGGAATCGACCTTTTTCCGCAGGATGTATAGCTCGCCCTGCTCGGCCTCGTGCATCTCGTTGAACAACCCGGTCATTCGCTGCTTGATCTGAAATATCTG
>CALMPJ010000167.1 GCA_937871585.1 uncultured Acidobacteriota bacterium
TCGCGATCAAAGACGGCATTCCATACGCCATCGACTTCATGAATCCGGCCCCCGACGCCGAACTCGCGTCGGTCGGCGAAAAGAACCACCGCTGGATCGTCGATAACATGACCGACTTCATCCTGCGAAAACTAAAAGAAGGCTGGGACATGCCCGAATACCGCTGGTCCTCAATGCTCAAGGGCAATGACAAAGCAGCAACGAGCTAGGATGCAAGATAATTATCGAATGAATGGCCGAGTGTTAAGCTCGGCCTTTTTTTAGTTGTCCGTCGCGGCGATGTCGTACGGAATTCGCGAGGCGAGCATGCGGCAGACTACTTTCAGGACGCACCAGATGATGAGGGCGAGTCCCGAAACTGCCCAGCCGATGTCGGCAAGGAGCGAGTCGTCGGCAACGAGGCCGAAGATGAGCGGGATCAGACCGAACAGCGTGACTGTCAACGCGGTGCGGCCGGCGGTCGATAAGGAGTTCACCAAATTTACGCGATGAACTTCGAGGTCCATATACTCGCTGTCTGAAGTGAGGTTTGAGAAATAATCAGCTTCGCTTTGCGAAAATCTTTTGGCAGCCCGCGATTCGGCATTTTCGTGGGCTGACGAGAATTGATGAACGACGTGGGCGAGTTTGCCTTCGCGAAGAGCTATCTCGGCCAAGCCCCGCGAACCGAGATAGCCGCTTCCCTTCTCAATTGCATTCAAGAAAGCAGTTGTCGCACGTTTGATATCTCCAAGCTGAAAATAGGTCTCGCCGAGCCGCGCAAGCAAGTTGCCATCGTTCTGCGAATGGCGTTCGGCAAGTCTCAAAGCCGCGACTGAGCGTCTGTGAAGCTTTGAATCGCGGCGAATCCCGGCCATTACAAACAGGCAGCGGGCGAGATCGAAATACAGATGCGCATTGGCTCGCTCACGATGAAAGGCACGGCGAAACACCTCAAGCGACTGATGAATACGGCCCGCGACCCGCAGTTCATTTCCAAGCATTCTCAGTTCCTCGCTGTCGCTCTCTTCGTCTGTACCAATTTGGATCGCCTTGCGGGAGACAGGCCGCGAGAACAGTGTCGATTCGAGCACATCAGCCTCGGGAATACGCGAGAACGACGCTTTCATCGCCACTTCTTTCGGATCGGCGAGGTAATCCCGCAGGTCAATTGAACGCTGATCGAGAACTTCGTTCGGCACCGACGACAGGATCGCCGTCAGCAATTCTCTATGATCGGAGCCGCCGGACGTGATCACGAATAGCTCATCACGGCCGCGGATCGCCGTTCGAAATCTGTAGTGGGCATTACCGCCACGACGAATAATGCGAAGCGTTGCCGAATCGATCTGTTCGATATCGCGAATTCTAAGCCGTGAACGGCCGCCGGTGATTGCGGCCCAAATTCTCGGCAAGATGCCAGTTCGCCGAATGCGTTTACCGTCAAAAACGAGCCGGTCTGAGAACGCAAACAGCGGGACTACGACCCAAGAGAGCACGAACATCGAGTAGGCAAAGCGGTCGAATTCGAGGTAAACGAAAAGGCCGGCAAAAAAACTGCCGACCATAAACGCTGTCACATAACTGTTCAAAGGGACGCGAACCGAAAGTTTGCGGCCAGTCGTGACCATTTTTTGCTGCTCATCAGAGCCCATAAAAACTAACCGAACGGCGATGCTGACGGCGGAGGTTCAACGATCTCCTTTGCACGCTCCGGATCGAGCTCGGTGACACGGTCTTTCGCATCACGAGCCGTCTGAGTCATCGGAACCGGCTTGCCGTCGGCGTCTTTTGCGTCAGCAGCAGTCTTAGCGATCGTGTAATAGATATCAGCAGCCTCCTTCTTCTTGTCCTGTTTCTCGTAAACCTTGGCAAGAGCAAAATTCAGAGAATCCTTAGCGATGATCGCATCAGGCATTGCGATCAATTCCTGATAAAGCTTGACTGCCTCGTCGAATTTGCCATCGTCGGCACGCGTCTGCGCAAGTGCAAACTTTGCAAGCTTGCCATTGTCCGAAGATGTATTTGCGATCGTCTCAAGTTCCGAGATCGCCGCGGCACGATCGACCATCAAGCGATTAACTGCGATCAAGTACTTTGCACGGTCGCCAACTGAACCGCCGAACTTATCAACAACGGTCTGAAGTTCAGCAATAGCCGCCTCGGCACGTTCCTTTTCGGTTTTGAACGTCTTCTCGGTCGAACCCGCAGCCGCAGGCTGATCAGTGACACGCAATTGCATCGTATCGATCGCCTTGCCAAGTGCGGCCTGAGCTTCGCCGCCCGAACGACGGCTGATCCGCATTACGACAAACACGACCAACGCGATCACGAGCAGGCCAATGACCGCATAAAGGATCTTGCGGCCGTTGCCTTCAAACTTCTTGCCGACCTCATCAAGCTTTGCGTTCACATTCTGTTGAAACGCGTCCTGATAACGCACTGCCTCTTTCGGCGCTTCCGGGGCCGTGGCCACCTGATCAAATCGTCTATTTTTTCTTGCCATGACTAAAAAAACTGCAAACTCTCGCTTTAAGTTCGTTATATAATTGGGCCAAGCGAGGTCTATTCAAAAGTGTTAATTTATCGTAAAAACACGTTAAGGGCAAACAAAACAGCGAATTTATTACACTTTTCAGGCGAAAGAAAAAATTGTTTCGATGTGAATTTATTTGGGAACAAATATCAACGCATCGGTGTCTAACTACTCAGGTTCGCATATTTCATGCAAACCCTGCGGCGACAGCGGCCGGTCGAAAATGGCCGTCGTAAGCAGAGAATGACGATCGGCAGATCGATCACATTTGATGACGATAGCTTGGGAAGCACCGTTATTACGGCACCCGTAGACGCCGCACGTCCGGTCGATAACGCCGGATTTATTGAAAAACTAAGATCAAGAGATGCTTTAGCGTTCGACAGGTTGGTCACTGACTATTCAGCCGATGTCAACGCGATGTTGTTCCGACTCACCGGTGATCGCGAAGAAGCCGCCGACCTTGTTCAAGAGACATTCTTAAAGGCATTGAGGTCGATCGGAAGTTTTCGTGGCGATTGCAGCCTGAAAACGTGGCTGTTCCGGATCGCGATCAACGAATCGCGAAATCGATTTCGCTGGTGGAAACGTCGCCGTCGTGACACGACATTTTCGCTCGACTCGACCGTCGGCGACAGCGAGACGGCGGTTTGGGAGACGATGGCTGACGACGGGATTTCGCCAGAGGACGCAGCGATCCGCCGCGAACAGTCGCAGCGTTTGGAACAAGCTCTTGCTTCTCTCAAGAGAGTTTACCGCGAAGCGGTAACACTATGCGATATCGAGGGTTTTAGTTACGAGGAATGTGCCCAAGCACTCGACACGAATGTCGGCACGGTAAAATCTAGGCTATCGCGAGGACGCGACGAGCTAAGACAACGGTTGAACGATCTTTGATAATTCGATGAATGGTTGACTCGCCCCGGTTCTTTCTTTGAGGAAAATAGATCGGTGCCAAACGATAGATCAAAGAGTTCGAGCGTTGCAGCGAGCATCAGATCAAGTAAACGACGTATTTGAAATGGCCAGCAACACCACTAGAAAACGTTCTTTGCAAGACGAGATGAAACAACAGCGGCAATCACGTTGCCATTGTCAACGGGACAACGGCAGCCGGGGTCAGTTAGCCATTCAACGAATTATTGAGACGAGTGTGATCGTATGAACTGCGAAGAGATTAAAGAAATGATTTCGATCGACGCGGAACTAATGTCCGACGCGAACGGCTCGGTTGCGGCACATCTTTCGACGTGCCCAAATTGCCGTGTCGCCCGCGATGAATTTGCTGCACTTCGCTCTCAATTAAGTATGCTTTCGCGTCCGGCACTGTCGTATCGTGACGAGGTTCAAGTTCGCGAGGCTCTTCGGTCTGAAATTCTTGGCGAACGCAAGTCGTCGATCTTCGATTCGCCGTTTCTCGAATGGACACAGCTTAGGTTCATGCCCGTTTTCGCAGGCACTGCGGCGACATTGCTGATCGGTTTTGCCCTCGTGATGTTTCTTTTTTCGACGATGAACTCGCCATCGACGATCGCGGGATCTAAGGCTCCTCAAAACGACCGCCTCGTGATGACGAGCCGCGATAGGCTTCCGGGTTCGGACGAACTAGCAACGATCTACCCCGACGAATACGCCCGCAACCGCGTTTCCGTCGCTGCTGAATCACCAAGCCTCAATCCGCAGGGCTCACTCGTTTCGATGAGCAATGCTCTTAAAGAAGTCGGTAATTCGCCGGACGGTGTGGTCGTGATCGCAAATGTGTTTGGCGATGGTCTCGCGCGAATAGAAGAGGTTGTTTCTCCTTCAAAGAGCAACAGAGCAATGGCAGACCTCAAGAAAGCTCTCGACGCCGATCTCGGAGATGCTCCGTTCGTTCCGGCGTCGCTAGACGGCCGCTCCGACAACATGCGCGTCGTCCTGCGTTTTCAACAAGTCGATGTCAGTACTACCGAGCGACGCCGAAACCGCAAATAGTCCCAAAAACAACTATTTATCGATCTCAGCCTTTAACTTGGCCGCAAGTGCCGCGTCCTGGGCGAGCAAAAACTTATGCTGTTCGAGGGCCGCAGCCTTGTTCTTTTTCTGTAGTTGGATAAACCCAAGGTTGAATCTTGCCTTTACGAAGTTAGGATTAAGTTCGAGGCATTTCGTATACGATTCGATCGCACGGTCTCGCTGATTGTCAGCATAGTAGGCATTTCCAAGCAAATAAAAGCCATCTGCGTAGTCCGCATTGGCCTTAGTAAACTCAAGCAAACCGGTTACTGCCTGTCGATAATATCGAGTTGCTTCCGCCGTCCTACCAAGAAGATCATTCGATCGGCCCAAATAGAACAACGTCTCACCATCACCGGGCTTTAATCTGAGCGCATTGTTGCACGCCGTTATGGCATCGCGATACTTTGCAGTCTCTTTTGAATCGTTCAAAGCACGACACAGATTGGTATAGCCCATGTATTCATTCGGCAACAGCTGCGTCGCCGAGCGAGCCGCCTCTTCTGCATCCTTTGGTCTGTCAGCGAGACTGTAATACCAACTAATATCGGTGTAGAGTCGCCCATTCGACGGAAATTGCGGCTTTGCTTTGTTTAGTGTGTCGATCGCGAGCGTCAGTTGATTTTTTCGTTGATACAGTGAAGCGAGCGTCAAATAGACCTGAAATATCTTGGGGTTCGCAGCGATCGCACGGTTGAATGCATCGATCGCGGCGGCGTCATTCTTTAGCCGCGTTTGAGCATCGCCGATCAGGTAATACGTGTCTCCGGCAAACTGAGTCCCACGCTTGATCGCTTCTTCCGAAGCCGCAAGCTGGGCTTTTGTGTTGCCCTCCAGAGCCTGAATGCGTGCGATCTGATAATACGAATCGCCGTCTTTCGGATTGATCAACAACGCCTTTTGCGTGGCCTCAAGGGCGCTCTTTCTATTGCCTGATTGCAGATAGATCTCGCCGAGAGCCTTCCAATGTTGAGCATTTTTTGGCGCAAGTTGTAGAGCTTTATTTAGATCGTCGATCGCCTGCTCGTACTTCTGCTGGTCGTAAAAGACGTACCAGCGATGCGAATATACCTCGAGCGGCTTGTGCCCCTGATTCAATGCCAACTGAAACTCACGCTCCGAAGCGGCATATTCTTTCAGTTGGTAGTGAGCGTCACCTTTGAAGAAATGTAACTGAGGATTAGTAGGAACTAGTGTTAGAGCCTCGCCGTAAAACTGGACCGCTCCCTTAAAGTCCTTCGCTCTATAGGACTTATTAGCCTGATCCGCCAACTCGCGCGAACGCCTGATCTCTGCACGCGTTTGAGCGTGAACAAATGGCGGAAACACGCCGGCCGCGAAAATGAATAAAGCAGCAAGGGTGACAATTCTTAAACTATATCTACGCATAACTTCCCTCAACTTCATTACTGCAGGATATCAGTCCGGTCGCCTTTCGGTTTTGGCTTCGGCGTCGCTTTTGTTCCGGGCGTTTTGACAGGCTTCGGAGACGTGTCGCGGCCCAAAGGCGGTGTTTGCGGTTTCGGAACAGTAGACGCTGGCTCATCAACCGGCGTCGGCGTTGGAGAAGCAGAATTGCTGTTCGAATTCGCATTCGAGTTGCTCTCCGGCGTCGATTCGGGCGTCGCAGTCGGCGTCGCGGTCGCAGCCGGCGAGGCCACCGGTGTCGGCGTCGGTGTAGCCGCCGGAACATTCATATAGTTCGTGTAGTAATACCACGAACCTGCCAACGCGGCGATGATGAACAAGAACACACCGGCCAAGCCGCCAAGTATCAGTCCGGCTTTCGAGCCGCCCTTTTTCTTGACAGGCTGAGGTGCAGCGGCTACAGCCGCGACTTCGGCATATGGCGATGGCTTGACCGACCGAGCAGGTTCCGGCTCGGATCTAATAGGCGTTGGCGGCGGAGCTTGTACGGCAGGTTGTTCAGGTTCCTTTGGAACTTCGACATTAGCCTCCGTAAAGAATTCCGGAGCCGCCGGAATCTCTGCCACGACCGGAACCGCCGCCATCGTTTGATCCAAAACGTCAGGTTCGTCCACCTGACTTACGGCCGAGACATCAAGCATCACCTCGGTCTTATCGCCGATCGGTTCATCAACGATAATGTCCGCCGGCGACATCTGAATGGTCGCGTCATTCGGTGTGACTTCGGGATTGTAGGTCGGCGTCCGCGTTGCCATTTCCGACGGCGCTATCGGCGCTGTTGGATCTGCCAATGGCGGCACTGTCTCGCGAATGTCACCGACCGTAAATACCTGAGTCGCAGCCGACATTTCGCCTTTGATTTGCGAATGAGCGGTTCTAAGTGCCCGCTGCATCTCCGCAGCGCTTGTAAACCGTTTGTCACGACTAACTTCGAGGCCCTTGAGAATGACGTTCGAAACGGCTGGCGAAATCTCCGGATTTGCGGTCGAAAGCGGCACTATCGGATCGGCCGCACCACCGAGCATCGCGTCAGCACGCGATAAAGCATCGGCAGGAACAGTATTCGTCATCAACTGATACAGCGTCGCAGAAAGCGAGTAGATATCGCTGCGTCCGTCTGTTCCGGTTCCGCGTATCTGCTCCATCGAAGCGAAATGCGGCGTGTAGCCAACCACACTTCCCGATTTTCCGGGCTGCGAAGCGATCGTCTGTCCCGTCGAATCTTTCGAAAGCCCAAAATCCAATAGCACGATATGATTCTCGTCCGTGAGCTTTAGATTCTGCGGCTTGATGTCACGATGAATGATCGGCGGCTCATGCGAATGCAAATACGACAGAGCATCGAGCAATTGATCGGCCCAGAACATCACCCAACTCATCGGAAACGCCTTTCCTGCTGTCTCCAATCGCGACGAGAGGTCATCGCCCGAAATGTGCTCCATCACGAGATATTGGTCAGTGTTCTCGCCAAAATGGTCGCTCACCTTTGGCAATACCGGATGCCGAAGACGCGCCAGGATCTTCGCCTCGCGCTCGAATGCCGCACCGAGCATCTCGTCGCCGGCGTAGTACGTTCGCTTGAGTGCAACGGCGCTTCCTAGCCGCTGATCGACCGCAAGATACACCTCGCCCATGCCGCCTTTGCCGATCAAATGGACGACAAGGTAGCGATTCTGGATCAACGTATTCGGTGCTAAAGGTTTCATGAAATTGGCAAAACTATATTTTACAGACTATTTGCCTTGGCTGGCAATAGTCGACATCGCCGGCATTCCTTGGTGTTGGAAACAACGAACCTTTCCCTTAACGCGCCGCGAACACGGCGCTCCTTTCTTAGTTTCGGCTCCGCAGACGAAATTTGTGTCCTGTTCAATAACAACGGGCTTTTCAGCCTTTGCCACCGGAGCCGCAGATAAAGTTGCAGCAATGACAGGCGTTGGCATCGGTGTCGCCACCAATGACGCGATCACTGGCTTTTCATTTCGAGTGTTTTCTAATTTCGCGACTGATACGTTTTGCTTCGGAGCGAAATATGCGGTAAACCCGGCGATCGTCGCCACAAACGCAATTATCATCGCCGCCTTCGGTACGTATTCCGCGGCCGCGTTATCTGCAACGCAAACGTCACAAAATCGTCGGCTCGTCCACGCGTGCCAAACTGCGCGTTCGATCTTCTCGCCGCATTCTGAACAAAAGCGTGGCCTGTAGAGCATACGCACCTTTCCGTGAGATCGAAGCAGGTCGATCGGCCAAAATACGATAGTCTTCAAATGAACACACTATTATAAACCATTTCGCTGCAACTGCTAATGAACCTGTTCATTATCGCAATACAACCTCGTTTCGTGGTTTCGCGTCTGATTGTTAGAATTTTGTTATGCGAACTCGCCGGATACTTCTTTTATTCGTTGCTGCACTACTAACAATTGGCACGACGTTCGCTCAGGACGATGATCCGGTTCGTGTTGATTCTTCGATCGTTCGCCTGAATGTCGGCGTCGTTGACGGCCGCGGACGTCCGATCATCGATCTCGATAAGAGCAAATTCACTGTCTACGAAGACGGCATAAAGCAGGAAGTCACGAGATTTGCCCCGTCGACAGCGCCGTTCTCGGTCGTGATGATCCTAGATATGAGCGGCTCGACGCTTGGGTTTCGTCAAGTTATAAGGCTGTCAGCGGCGAGATTTATCGACGCTCTGATGCCTGAGGATCGAGTCGCGGTTATCGAGTTTTACGACAAGGTAAATCTCCGCAACGATTTTACAACCGACCGGCGCACCATCCTGAACTCGATACAGATGGCTAATGGCCAAGGCAAAACTCAGCTATACAAAGCCATCGATGAAGCTCTCGACCGCCTGACCAAGGAGCAAACGCGACGAAAGGCCATCGTCGTTCTCACGGACGGCGTCGATACGAGCATTCAAAACAAAGACAGGAACGATCTAGAGAAACATTCGGATGCCGCTGTTCCAACTGCTCTCCGTCCTAGTGAGAATGACACGTTGCGTAGAATTCTGGACCGCTCTGATTCGCAAGGGGTAACGATCTTTCCTTTAGCCTTGCCGACTGGCGATCCTGCAAAGCTTGCCGATCCAACCCCGCGTCAGGTCGCGATGTACAGTGCCGCTCGAACGCGGCTTCAACTCGTCGCCGACCGCACCGGCGGCACGCTTAATGCGATCAAGAATCTCGAAGACATGGGCCGTCTATACGGCCAGGTCGCTGCGGAATTACGGACGCTATACACGCTCGAATATTCGCCAACCAACGACAAGTCCGACGGCAAATGGCGTACAATTCGGATCGCAGTAAACGACGTCAATCTCATTGCCCGAACTCGCCAGGGATACTTTGCCAAGTAGCGTCTCTTGACTCTTACGCCTCAACTCGCTATTCTTACCGTTCGCCAGATGTGCACCCGTAGCTCAGCTGGATAGAGTACTTGACTACGAATCAAGGGGTCGCATGTTCGAATCATGCCGGGTGTACCACATTTTCTGAAGCAGCTCGCGAGGGCTGCTTTTTTATTGTCAATAGGTCTCGAAACAATTTGTCCAACCAACCGTAACACGCTATATTCTAAGCTTTTGGGAAGAGGAGTGAACCAAGCCAAATGAAACTAAGATCGATAATGTGTGCTGTGGCTGTTGCTGCGGTAGTTGTGACATCTATGAGCTTTACGACAAAGACCGCGAGTGCGGAGACAAAGCCTTACGCTAATCCGCTGCTCGAAAAATGGACCGGCCCGTTCGGCGGCGTTCCTGCCTTCGACAAATATAAGGTCTCGGATTTCAAACCTGCCCTCGAAGCAGCAATGGCCGAGAATCTGAAAGAGATCGACGCGATCGCTAACAATTCGGCCAAGCCGACATTTGAAAATACGATGATCCCTCTCGAACAGTCGGGAGCAACTCTTTCGAGGATCTCACGGATCTTCGACATTTATTCTTCCAGCCTAAGTTCCGACGAGTTCAAACCGGTCGAGGAAGAGATGGGGCCAAAGCTCGCTGCACATTACGATAAGATCACTCAGAACGACAAGCTGTTTAAGCGTATCGACACTCTCTACAAAGCCGAAAGCAAAAAGAAGATGGTACGCGGTGAGAAATTTCGGCTGATCGAGGTCTATCACAAGAATTTTGTTCACGCCGGAGCTAAGCTTGACGCCGCGACCAAAGCAAAACTCTCCGAGGTTAATCAAAAACTTGCAGGTTTCTACGCCAAATTCAATCAGAATCTGCAAGGCGAAGAAGGCGAGCTATTTGTACTGATCGAGCAAGAAAGCGACCTTGCTGGATTGCCGCAAGGATTTCGCGAAGCCGCTGCCGAGGCCGCGAAGGCGAAAAATAAGAAAGGCTGGCTGATCAACAACACACGCTCGTCGGTCGATCCTTTCCTGATGATGTCCGAGAACCGTGGGCTTCGTGAAAAGGTTTGGAAGATGTTCGTCAGCCGCGGCGATAACGGCGACGCCCGCGACAACAACGCAACGATCGTCGAGATACTTAAGCTCCGTGCAGAGCGAGCAAAGCTTTTCGGGCTGCCTAGCCACGCTGCTTGGACGCTTGAAACCCGAATGGCGGCAAAGCCCGAGAATGCGATGAAGCTTCTCGAAGACCTATGGCCCGCGGCTACCGGACGTGTACGCCAGGAAGTCGCCGATATGCAGGCACTCGTCGATAAGCAAAAGCTCGGTATCAAGATCGAACCTTGGGACTATCGCTTTTACATGGAAAAAGTTCGCAAGGATAAATACGATCTCGACCAGGGCGAGGTCAAGCAATACTTGCAGCTCGACAAAATGCGCGAAGCGATGTTCTGGGTTGCAGGCGAACTCTTCGATTTCTCATTCACCCTCGTCAACAACGTTCCGATCATGCACCCTGACCAAACCGTGTATGAAGTAAAGAGTAAATCAACCGGCAAGCACGTCGGCCTTTGGTACTTCGACCCATACGCCCGCGAGGGCAAGAATAGCGGTGCGTGGATGAACCAGTACCGCGATCAGTCTCGCATCGGCGGCAAAGCCATTAACACGATAGTTTCGAATAACTCGAACTTCGTAAAGGGCAAGCCCGGCGAACCTGTCCTGATCTCATGGGACGATGCGGTGACGATGTTCCACGAATTCGGTCACGCTCTGCACGGCCTTTCGTCGAATGTTACCTATCCGACGCTTTCGGGAACTGCGGTTGCAACCGATTATGTCGAGTTCCCGTCGCAGATACTTGAGCATTGGGTGCCGACGCCTGAGGTACTGAACAAGTTTGCGGTTCACTACCAAACAGGAAAGCCGATGCCAAAAGAATTGATCGAAAAGATCAAAAAGGCTGCGACATTCAACCAGGGCTTCGATACGACCGAGCTTTTGTCGAGTGCACTTATAGACATGAAACTTCACATGTCAGCACCGACAAGTGATCCGGACAAATTTGAGCGTGACACCTTAACCGCTCTCAACATGCCGAGCGAACTCGTCATGCGTCATCGCACGCCGCAGTTCCGCCACATTTTCGGAAGCGACGGCTACTCGGCCGGCTATTACAGCTATGTTTGGTCTGACGTGCTTCAGGCTGATGCCTTTACCGCATTTACCGAAGCCGGTGGACCATACGACAAAGAAGTCGCCAAGAGACTCGTCAAATATGTCTTCTCTGTCGGCAACACGATCGATCCATCCGAAGGCTTCAGAAAATTCCGAGGCCGCGACCCCAAAGTCGATGCCCTGAAAGTGGAAAGAGGCTTTCCGTTAACGAAATAGGAATTTCGCGCACGAAATTCGCGAAAGACACGAACAAGAGCATTTCTTGTTCGTGTCTTTTTTCGTGTTCGTTCGTGGCTAAACACTCCTATTTGATACCAAGGTTGCGCATACGGCGGTATAGATGGCTGCGGTCGACGCCCATTTCTTCGGCGGCTTTGGAGACGTTGCCGTCGTGTTGGGCGAGTTTGTGTTGGATGAACTCGCGTTGGTAGGCGTCGGTGGCGTCTTTGAAATTCTGGAAACGGAACGTGCCGGCGGCAGGTTCGACTATTGATTCGGCAAGCGGCAGATCGTCGGCATCGACTACGGCGTCGGAAGCGAGAATGGCGACGCGTTCGACGGTGTTTCGCAATTCGCGGACGTTGCCCGGCCACGAATAGCCCTGCAAGCGCTCGATCGCTGCCTCGGTGTAAACTCGCGGCGGATTGCCGTAATCGGCGGCGTAGCGGTTGTTGAAATGCTCGACGAGAGCGGGCACGTCTTCGCTGCGTTCGCGAAGAGGCGGCACCTGAAACGGAATGACGTTGAGCCTGTAGAAGAGATCGGCACGGAAATGGCCGTTTTCGATCAGCTGGTGAAGCGGCTGATTGGTCGCCGAGATCACGCGGACATCGACCGAAACCGCCGTGTTGCTGCCGACCGGTTCGAAGCGTTGTTCCTCAAGCACACGCAGCATCTTCGCCTGAACTCGGGGCGACATGTCGCCGATCTCGTCAAGAAAGATCGTCGCACCGTCGGCTATCTCAAACTTACCTTTCTTGGCTTTGACGGCACCTGAGAACGCACCTTTGGCATGGCCGAAGAGTTCGGATTCGACAAGTTCCTCTGGAATGGCTGCCGAATTTATCTCGACGAACGCCGCACCTTTGCGTTTGGAACCGGCGTGAATGGCACGAGCGACAAGCTCTTTGCCCGAGCCGCTTTCGCCCGAGATAAGTACACGGCCGTCGGTCGGAGCAACGATCGAGATCTGCTTTCGGAGGGCACGCATCGCAACCGATTCGCCGATCATCACGTACTGCTCGGCGATCTCGCTCATCAATTGGGCGTTGGTAAGTTCGAGCTGATGCTGGCGAATGGCGTTCTTGACCGTGAGCGTCGTGCGTTCGAGACTGAGCGGTTTTTCGATGAAATCGAACGCTCCCAATTTGGTCGCACGAACCGCAGTTTCGATATTCCCGTGCCCCGAGATCATCACGACCGCTGATTCGACGCCGTCTTTCTTGAGCTGCTCCAACGTCTCAAGCCCGTCGATGCCCGAGCCGAGCCAGATGTCGAGCAAGATGCAAGCGAAGTTCCCTTTGCGAGCCGCATCGAGGCCTTCTTCGCCCGAAGCAACGGTAGACACAGCAAAGCCTTCGTCCGATAGCACAGCCGAAAGCGTATCGCGTATCCCGCGCTCGTCGTCAATTATGAGTACTGAGTTCTGCATTAACTCGGCTCGGTTCGGTTCGAAACTTTGCGGCGTCTGAAAACGGTTTGCCCTAAAGCAATTAGTAGCATAAGGACCGCAAGCAATGCAGACGCTAGCCAATAAAAAGCTAACGCTTGCTGGAATTCATAAGTAGTGTAATGGAAATGATTTGGGGACGCATCTACACAATAATATGTGCTGGAATAAAAACAATCGTAATTTCTCAAATACGAGACGAATGCCCAGTTGAATATTAATACGATCGAAACGACCCAAAGAGAAGCAGACCAACGAATTCTTGTCGGAGAAAAAATCAAAAGGAGGACTCGCAAAGCAAAACACAAAGTGATTACGGACTGTAGGAAGATACCAACGTTACGCATCGGTCGAATCTCATCCCAAAAGTATTCAGATCGTGGTGTCAAGCCAGTTGCAATCGTAATGAGAAACAACGACCAGATTGACATTGCAATAAGTAGTACGAGGGTCGCAACCGAAAGCCAACGGAATCTCCGCGATAGACCAAAGTAGTTTTCCGCGATTTCAGATGCGAGAGACATATCTAAGAAGAAACCGGCAATTCAATAATAAACTTCGCACCATTCGGCAGAAAGCGTATCGCGTATCCCGCGCTCGTCGTCAATTATCAATACTGAGTTCTGCATTCGTCGTTTACAGTTTTCCCGATTATCTAATCGTGGTCAACCGTACTCAAGCCGGTACGCGTTCTAATGTATTCGAATGTTGCGTAAATACTTTTTGCAAGTATGCCAGCGATGCCGATCAAGAAATATAAGAGCATCGCAAAAGGCCAAAATGGAGCACTTTTCATATCGTAAACTCCAAAGCAGATGTCAGTTCCTATCGGATTGCATTCGAATACCGGCTTAAAATGGCCCGCGTTATCAAAATAGGAATAGACACTTGCGGCGACAAATAATAGGAACAAATAGTTCCATGACACTCGTGCTATCTGCAGTCCGTTGGCCTTTTATCGTACCAAAGCGAATATCCGACAACTAATTAAGGCAAATGAACCGACAAGAAAAAGCTGGTCCAAATTGGCTACAACAATCCGCAAGAAGTTACTTTCTGAATCAATTACGAAAAAGACAAGCGAAATAGGACTGAGAAGGAGTACAAGCCAAAGGCAACCAGCGACAAAAATGCTAGCCCATCGCGTACGATATGAAACGTCGTCGTAAATTTCGAGCCACTTGTTCATTTACGTCGCGATCGGCAATTCAATAATAAACTTCGCACCATTCGGCTGATTTGCTACTGCATGGATCTTGCCTTTGTGTTCCGAAACGATGCGGTGAACTATGGCGAGACCGAGGCCGGTGCCGCGGCCTTTGGTCGAGAAATAGGGTTGAAAGAGTTTCGGCAGATCACGCTGCTGAATGCCCGGGCCGTTGTCGGCGACCTCGGCGACGATTATCTCGCGAGCCGTGTCGTGGCGGGCAGTGACGGTTACGTTGCCGCCATCGGTCAGAGCTTCGCTTGCGTTCTCGATCAGGTTGACGAAGACGCGTTTCAACTGCTCGGCGTCAAGCATCGTCTCAGGCAAGCCGCCGTTCCTATCGAACGCGATATCGACGCCCGCGAATTTGCCGTCGAAAGAAGCGACAGCCTGTTCAATAACTTCGCCAAGATCGCCGGGCGACAGAACGGTGTCGGGCAGACGTGCGAACCGCGAGAATTCATCGACCATCGTCTTGAGCGATTCGACCTCGCGAAGAATGGTCGCCGTGCTTTCGCTGACGACGTCGCTGACAGGGCCTTTGTCGTCGATGCGTTTACCGACCGCGGTATCTTGATGACCGGTCGCGTTGAAACGCTTGGCGATACGCTCGGCGGACAGTTGGATCGGCGTCAGCGGATTCTTGATCTCGTGAGCCATGCGGCGGGCGACCTCTTGCCAAGCCGCCGCACGCTGAGCGGCGAGCAGCTCGGAAAGGTCTTCTATAACGAGCACCGT
>CALMPJ010000168.1 GCA_937871585.1 uncultured Acidobacteriota bacterium
GTTGACCAAGATGAACAGCACTGAAACGCCCGCCGCGACACGCGTTTCGGCCCAGTGCATCAGCAGCAAGATCGGCGTCAGGAATATGCCGCCGCCGACACCTACCATTCCGGACAGCAGGCCGATGACCGCACCGATCAATAAACACGCGATAAGCGGCGGCTGACGGACTTCGTCATCGTTCTTGAGCTTGATCGCCAAACGGACCGCCGCGAGACACAGCACCGCACCCAACACTATCTTATATATGTTCGTCGGCAGCACGATCATTCCGCCTAGAAATGCGAACGGTATCGATGTGACACCAAACGGCCAGAACAATTTCCACGAAAAGTAGCCGGCCCGCCAAAACTGATACGTTCCGATCGATGCGACAAACAAGTTCAGCACCAAAGCCGTCGGCCGCGTAACCTCAGGCGCCACCGCAAAAAACGCCATGACCGCCAAATACCCCGAAGCCCCACCATGCCCGACCGATGAATACAGAACGGCGACGAGGAAGATGGCGATGATGATAAAGATAGTTGCCGGTTCCATGATCTACGTCGGAACGCGGGCATCCCTGCCCGCCAATGTCGGAACGCGGGCATCCCTGCCCGCTCTTATGTCGGATACCCCGCACTCCCCCAAGGCCATTCCTCCGGCACCTTGCAAAGTCCCGCCTTCACCGGATTCTCGTCAATATACTTCAGCACATTTGCAAGGTGCTTTCGGTCACGAATGAATCTATCAAAGTAGTCAGGACTCCAAAACCTTCCACTTCGACCGAGTAGCTTATTCACCGCATTAGCCGTGTAACCTTTTATCGAGTGCATAATTCCTGTCACGGTTGCTGGAGGAATCTGTTTGAAACAAATATGAACATGATTCGGCATTACGACCCAACCCTTTAGCGAATATTTATCGTCATCGAGGTGTACAAGGGCATCGGAAACGATCTTCGCAACTCGTGGATCTCGTAGGAACGTAGGGCCGTCGCCGGCATCCAGAGCTTTCTCAATTGCTCGATGATACTCGATCTCGGTTATGGTCTTGCTTTGCAACTTAAGGCTTAATTGTTCAAAAAACTCCGCAGGTAACGAGTCCGCAAGTCTGAACGTTACGAACTGAGTTAGCTCAGGCGACTCGACGTGCGGTAAATAGCCGCGTTTGTGAATCTTTGACGGTTGGTTTTCCTTCATCGTGATTCACGTGCGGGCAGGGATGCCCGCGTTCCGACAAACCAATCATCCCAATCTTTCAACGCCCTCTCGACTTGTACCATATGCCTCTCGCGTTTGCGGCGGTATTTCTTGCGGAGTTCGGTTGGCAGCGGTTCGAGAAGGCCGAAGGTGATGTTTACGGGCTGAAAGTTGGTTGTTTCGACGTTTGAAACGTAACGACACAATGCTCCGATAGCCGACGTCTGCGGCGCGGTTATCAATGGCTCACTACATATATGCCTAGCCGCATTTGTTCCGGCTAGCCAGCCTGTGGCGATCGATTCTACGTAGCCTTCGACGCCGGTGATCTGTCCGGCGAAGAACAGATTCTGGTTTGAGCGAGTCGCGAGCGTCTCGTTCAATATCTTTGGACTATTAATAAAGGTATTGCGGTGAATTTGCCCGAACTGTAGAAACTCAGCATTCGCCATTCCCGGAATTAGCCGCAGCACGCGTTCCTGTTCACCGTAGCGAAGGTGATTCTGAAAGCCGACGAAGCCATACGCATCGGCCATCAGATTTTCCTGCCGTAATTGGACACACGCATACGGCTCTTCGCCGGTACGCGGGTCGGGCAAACCTTTCGGTTTCATCGGTCCAAACCGAAGCGTATCCACGCCGCGGCGAGCTATCTCCTCGATCGGCAGACAAGCCTCGAACCATTTTGTGTCTTCGAAACGCTTGAGCGGAACCGAATTCGCATTCACCAGAGCATCGAAAAATACTTCGTATTCTTCGCGCGACATGGGGCAATTGATGTAATCATCGCCGCCTTTGCCGTACCTCGCGGCCTTGAACGCTATCGACATATCTATCGAATCCGCCGCGACGATCGGTGCGATCGCATCGTAGAAATAAAGCTGATCGTCGCCCGTGAACTTCATTATATCGGCAGTCAGCGCATCCGAGGTTAGAGGTCCGGTTGCAATGATCGAAACACCTTCGGTTGGAATCGCAGTGATCTCCTCGCGAACGATCTCGATCAAAGGATGTGCCTCGACGCGTTCGGTAATCATCTCGGCAAACTTGCCGCGATCGACCGACAATGCCGCTCCTGCCGGAACGCGCGTCGCGTGTGCGACCTCAAGCACCATCGAACCGCCGCGACGCAATTCTTCTTTCAGTAAATAAGGTGCGCTTCCCGGTTCGTCTGATTTGAGCGAGTTTGAACACACGATCTCGGCCAGCTTGTCCGTCCGATGCGCAGGCGTTTGTTGCACGGGTCGCATCTCGAACAGCCGCACCTTGACGCCACGCTCCGCCGCCTGCCACGCAGCCTCAACCCCGGCCAATCCGCCGCCGATGACATTTATAGAACTCATCAGACGATTATAGCGAACTCGTCCGGTTATTTGGACTCAGCCTGTTTTTCACGAAAACTCGCGATCAGCTTTCGTATCTTTTCTACGTCAGGATTGTCCGGAGTTGACTTGAGGAAGAGCTCGAGTTCGTCGGCGGCTTTGCCGTATTGTTTTAGGTTGTGGGCGTAGAGCAGAGCGAGGTTCCAATGGATCTCGGGCGTGCGGCCTTTGTCGATCTCTTTGGCTTTGAGGAACGCTCGTTCGGAGGCCGCATAGTCTTTCAGCTTACGCTGCGACATCGCGATCACGTAGTACGCATCCGCCGCGGTTTTGTCTAGCTCGACCGCCCTTTCGCCGGCAACAAGAGCCTCGTCAAAACGTTCAAGCGACATGTTCGCATAGCCTAGGCCGTACCAACCGTGAAAGCTGCGGGCGTTTACAGCGACCGCGGCGGCGAATGTCGTGCGAGCCTTTTCATAGGAACGCACCTTCATATACTCAACGCCGAGAATCTCGAGAGCGGCGAAATAGGGTGGGAAAATGGCGATGGCCTTTTCGAGAAATTCGATCCCGGCTTCGGGACGATTACCTTCGATCGCGGCAACGGCTGCATCGAGATGACGCTTTGCTTCTTCCGGGACATCTTGAGTGAATACTACCTTCGTCGGATCGGCACCGGGAATTCCCTTTCGCCGCTTTAGAAAGATGTCGACGTGTACGGTCTCATTCCCGCTGGTGCTCCCGACCTCGATCGATTCGTTCGCCTCTTCGAATCCCAAACCCGGCGAGATCACTCGAATCTGATATCGCCCGACGCCAACATTATTAAATATGAATCGGCCACTCGTATCGGTTTCGATCGTCCGGCGGTTCGCACCCATACCGTCCGACAGTTCGACACGTGCTTTTTCGATCGGCTTACGTTCCGGATTGAACACGAAGCCCGCGATCGTGCCCCGAACCTGAGCCGAGGTCGCCAGTGTTGATAGCAACAGCAATTCATATATAAGGACTATGATCTTCAGACTTCGCATATGAAAAATTGCCTGAATGATATGCCGAAAGGCGACGCAAGTCAATGGTTTCCGTGGCCGGCGATCAAGAAAAGACGGCCCGAAGCCGGACCGCCCTATTTTTGTCATATACGCCTATACATATATATTAGGCAACGCTCACCGAACGCGATAGCTTTTGCTTGAATGATCGAGCCATTTCGCGGCAGTTGTCGAAGACTTTTGATGTAACAACGCCGGCGGTCGGCTCGTCGACCGTCGCAGCGGCACGGGCGGCTTTTATGAGCCAGGCTTGTGCAGCGGCGGCGTTGAGGTCGTACGTTGGCGTCCATTCTTCATTGATCGGAGCGAATCCGTTGGCATCCTCAAGTGCGACGCCGGCGAGGCATTCTTCGAGTTCGTCTTCGGCGAGTTCGGGAGCGACGTCCCACGCCGTTAGTTGTTTTAGTTTTTCCAGGTCGGTCATAGTTTTGTTGAAGGACAGGCTAGGCAGCCTGTCCTACTTTCAAGTGCCTGAGCTACGCTTTGTTGGCGATCAAACACGCCAGTGCTGTCGGTCTTACGACCTTTGCGCCGTACACGTGAAGACCCTTGACGGCGTCGCCGAAGCGCTTTTCGGGTTTGTAGGTTTGGAGGTCCAATACCTGCTCGACGTATGTTGTTGCCATCGAATGACCGGCGACGATCTTGTACTTTTCGCCCGATGTATTCGGTACGTTGTTCGATTTCATGATCGAGAAACCAGCAGCCGAGCCAACCTCGCCGTTGGCAAGCGTTGCGTCCGAACGCCGCGTTCCGGCCTTGATGAAACGTTCGTCTTTGAGCAGCAGGCCGTGGAACCACGCAGGCACGACAACGTAGCGGCCGTCGAGCGGCACGTTCGATTCGTCGAGCAGCACGCCGAGATCGACGAGATACTCGTAGGCGTCGTCTTTGGTCGGAACCTCAGGCGTGGCAACGGACCCGATCGTGTTCCCGATCGGAACGGCTGTCGCGATTATGCCGGCGAGGTAACTGTCCGCCGTGTCTTTCAATGCCCATGCCGATCGACGCATCGCCTCGTCAAGAACGTTCACGTTCTGCTGTGCGCGGTCGATGCTGTCGACGTAGAAATTGAAATACTTTTGCTGATCGATCGCGAGCGTTTGATCTTCGTCGGTCAGAACTTCGGCTTCGTCGATGTCTTCGTCCTTGGTATATGTACCGATGGCGACGTCGCCGATCGACGCGATCTTGACCGTATTTCCGGCCTCGCGTATCTCGCCTTCGTAATCACGATTACACACATCCGCCTGTCCATATATGAGAGACTTTTCTAGGGCCGTCAGCAGACGCGAGGCCCAAACTGTAGGGATAAATTCAAGTGACATAGTTTTCTTTCCTTATCTGATTAGTTGTTTTGTGAGAGAACTTCGCGAACGGCCGCCCAGTCGAGCTTTGCGATCTCGGCCGGTTTCATTCGTCCAAGAGCCTCGCGTGTCAATGCCGGTTTAGCCGTCATTCCGGCACCAGCGTCGATCGACGCCGTCTGCGTCCCAAACTGTTCGGGATGCTTTGTCTTGAGTCCGCCGACCAGTGTTGCCGTATTCGCCGGCTCGCCTTTCTCGTCAAACTCAATACTTTCCACTAGCGTCCCAAACAGTAGCTCGGGTGAACGTGCTCCGGCAGCCGTAAGCTCATTGGTTATCAGCCGCTTTGCCTTCTCAATTCCAAGTTCGCGTCGCAACCTTTCGTTCTCGGTTGTGAGTTGTTCTGCCTGCGAACTATCGTCCGCAGCTTCGCCTTGTTTCTTATCTGTCTTCATTCTCCTCCTTATCATTCGTCATCTGTTTCACATCGCCCGCACCGTAGCCGGCCTCGATCAATGCATCTTCGGGACCCAAACCAAGCTGCCGTTTCAGCACCAGATTCTCCAGCATTTCGCGTTCGCTCATTGGCGAAGGATCTTCCCACTGCGTAACTATCGTCGCCGTCTCATACCCATCTACACGAAGTGCGAACGCCATCACGTCTGCCCACACCTCGCCAAACGCAGCCTGTCGGTCTCGCACCTTGGCAGTGAACCGACTGCTCGCTTGCCGCAGGCTTTCGCCGCTTGGGAAGCTCGTGGCGTCTTGCAGAAAGTAATGCAATGGCGTGGCGCTGACGCTGGCGATGTCGGCTCGAAAGCTGTCTTTTACCTTTAGGAACTGTTCGAGCTCCGCGGCGGCGAAATCGCCGAAGCGAGCAGTACTGTCGCCCGCAACCCACAGCGAATCAACGCCCGTAGTAAACGGAGCAATGGGCTTGCCGTCGGCGTTGTATTCGACCTCGATGCCTGTTGCCCAGCGCTGACGAAATGCGGCAAATTCCATTGCGACCAGCATATCGAGCGACGATTTGTTCAGGCCGTCTTGTATCGGGATC
>CALMPJ010000169.1 GCA_937871585.1 uncultured Acidobacteriota bacterium
CGCCCCCGTCCGCCGCACCGGCGCGGCCCAGGAACTGTTCGAGGATCGCACCGAAGTCGATCTCGCCCGAATTCTGGATATCATCGATAGCTTCAGTCTCTGCCGGAGCAGCTACGGGAGCCTCGATCGCACTTGCCGCTGTTTCAACTGTTGAAGACTCTGTTGCGGCGGTCTCTTCAACTTCCTGGTTAACCTCGTTTGTCATTTACCGGTTCTAACTTCCTAAAAATAGATTTTGCCGTTCGAACTCGCTGTTCACGGCTCCCTTTACTCATCGCATACACAAAATCGCAAATTGCGGTGTCGGAAACCACAAAAGACTGTCGTCGAAGGCCGTTCCGTACGATGTAGTAATCGTCAAGATTACACGGAAATCGGCGCGGCTGTCAAGGATTAACAGCCGAAAAGCCTTAAAAATAAGTATTTTAGCCGATTTTCGGAATTTAGTTACGAACGATCAGGTCGCCGAGTTGGCCGACGCCGCTGACGCGTTCCATTTCTTCTTTGGCGATGGTCGTCGTGTTGTGAATGCCGGCGAGTCGCAGGCGGAACTCGTCCGGATTTGTCGAGCCGCGAAGAGCCTCGTCCAGCGTGATCAGGCCCGACTGATACAAATAGAACAGCGATTGATCGAAAGTCTGCATGCCGTACTGCGAAGTTCCGGCAGCGATGGCATCGCGAATGGCAGAAGTTTTGTCTTCGTGAAGGATGTAATCTCGGATCAGAGGCGTCGAAACGAGTACCTCGACCGCCGGAATTCGGCTGTTGCCTTTTGACGATTTCATCAGCCGCTGCGATACGACCGCGCGTAGAAGGCCCGCCATCTGAATTCGCGTACTCTTTTGCTGATACGGCGGAAATGCTGAAATGATTTGATTTAGCGTCTCAGCTGCATCAAGTGTGTGAAGTGTCGAAAGCACCAAATGTCCGGTCTCCGCAGCTACCAACGCCGTTTCGATCGTCTCGAGATCGCGCATTTCGCCTACGAGAATCACGTCAGGATCTTGGCGAAGGCTTCCGCGAAGTGCCTCAGCAAAATTCCGCGTATCAACATCGACCTCGCGCTGCGTGATGAACGATTGCTTATCTTTATGAAGATATTCTATCGGGTCCTCGATCGTGACAATGTGGCAATTTCGCGTTTGGTTGATGTGATCGACAATTCCCGCAAGTGTCGTCGATTTGCCGGAGCCTGTAGTTCCCGTAACTAGAACAAGACCGCGCGTTTCGTTCGCGATAGTGCTCAAGATCGGCGGCAGGCCTAGCTCGGCAAATCCGCGGATAGAATCGGAGATCACACGAGCGACAATTCCTATCGAATTTCTCTGCTGAAAGATGTTGATGCGAAATCTGCCTAAGCCTGAAACGCCATAGCCGATATCGACCTCATAAGCCTCTTTGAAATGCTGTTTTTGACGATTAGACATCATCGAGAACGCCATCTCCAGCGTCTCGTCCTGCGTCATCTTGGCGACGCCCGATAATGGCTTTAGCTCGCCGGTCACACGAATAACCGGGAACGATCCGGCCCGCAAATGCAGGTCGGACGCACCAAAACTCATTGCCATTCTTAGCAGGTCGTCAATTCGTGTTGACATAAAGTTTCACTAGAGGCCGGCATTCAAAGCCGTATGACGTGCGGAGATGTTTCGTACAACACCTGAAAGTGTACCTTTTATACGGTTTTGCGGTCAAGATTTTATTTTTGGTGAAATCTGTGTTACTCAATGGCAGTTTTTTATTTGCAATGGTTCCAACTTTGAAATAGCATCAAACCAACGGAATCAATTTTATTTTTGGATCTGCTAGTGATTTTTCGGAGGGTCATTTTTATGTGTCGGTTTAGTCGGTGTGCAAGAGTGCTCGCGTTAGTTTCTATATTATTTTCAGTTCACTTGATCGCAGGCAGTGTTAATGCCGCGACATTTGTCGTCAATGACGTAAACGACGTTCAGGACCTCTTAGCGGGAGATGGACTTTGTGCCACGGCCGCCGGGGCTTGTACGCTCCGTGCTGCTATTACAGAGGCAAATGCACTGGCTGGAGCCGATATAATCACGCTGCCGGCGGGAACTTATACCATTACTATTGCCGAAGCGAGTGACAATACTAATGCCAATGGAGATTTTGATCTCACGTCGGAGATAACAATAAACGGAGCTGGTTCCGGGACGACCATTGTTCAGGCAAATGCTGCACGCGGTGTGGCAATTGGAAGAGTTTTCCATCTACGTGCAGCTTTTCCGATGCAATTGAACGGTATGACCGTCCGTTATGGCAGATATACGACGGCGGCAGGAACTTTCGGTGCGGGCATTCGCGTTGACGTTGGGGCCGTGATCGCATCTTTAAACGATGTTGTCGTAACCGAAAATGACGACGGTACAAGTGGCGGCGGCATCGCCGTTTCCGGTGCGGCCGGTTCGGTAACAACGCTCACTAATTGCGTTGTTTCAAACAACACGGCCGGTGGAACCGCTGCCGCTAGTTCGCTCGGAGCCGGGATCATGGGTAACGCCGCGACCGCACGAATTGACATCATTAACTCCACCATTACCGGTAATACTGCCTCAAATACAAGCACGTCGGTTTCGCCGAGTGGCGGCGGTATTTCGTCGATCGGTACATTGAATATCACCAATTCGACCGTTTCCAACAATACTGCAACGTCTTCGGGCTTCAATTCCTTCACGGGCGGTGTCCATATTACGGGAGGTACCGCAACGATCACCGGAAGCACAATAAGCAACAATTTAGCGACGGTTACGGCCGGAACCGGTGCGGCGCTCATCGGCGGAATATATAATCAACAAGCCACGCTTAACATTTCCAATTCGACCGTGAGCGGCAATGCCGTGACCAATGCTGTTACCGCTACAAACGCCTTCCATGCAGGCATCCGCGTTTTGTCTTCAACCGTAGCCGCTACGACCAACATCACCAACAGCACTATTAGCGGTAATGCGGCAAATGGCGAAGGCGGCGGCATTGTGAACATCAGCGGCGGTGCAGCGAATGCGACGATGAACATTATCGGGTCCACGATAACCGGCAACACCGTTCAGTCGACTACTGGGGCTGGCGGCGGACTCGAACAGTTCACGACATCTACCGGACTCGGCGTGATGAATGTGACCAACTCGACCATTAGCGGCAACAGCGCCGCCAATGGAGCGGGAAGTTTTAACACAGGAGCAACCGCGACCATTAACTTCAATTTTGCAACCATCGCATCGAATACGGCACCTACTAGCGGCGGCGGTCTTCGTCAAGAAACGACCGGTGTCACCAATCTAAAGAACAGTGTCGTCGCCGATAACACGTCGCCGGCAGGCCCGGATATTTCCGGTACGATCACTTCGCAGGATTATAATCACGTCGAGAATACGACCGGCGGCACGTTCTTTGTCGAAAACGGTACCGGCAAGGGCCGCAAAAAGACTGTTGCAGATGGTTTCTTTGCTTTACCGAACGATGTGACAGGATCGGATCCGGGATTAGGTGTACTTCAGAATAACGGCGGGCCGACGCTCACGCATGCGCCGGGTGCTCCGATAATGAACCTTATTCCGAACGGAACCAATGACTGCGGCACTGTGGTTACAACCGATCAGCGCGCTGGTTTTCGTCCTGCCGCTATCGGATTGGCTTGTGAAAAAGGTGCGATGGAACTCGGCCCGACAGCGGCCGGAGCTTCGATCTCGGGACGAGTCTTTACTGCAAACGGTAACGGTATCCGCAATGCGATCGTAACGATAGATGGCGGCAACCTTACGTCGCCGCAATATGTTCGAACAGGAGCTTTCGGTTACTTCACGTTTGAGGATCTCCAGGTCGGTGAGACTTATATTCTTACGATCAATTCGAAACGATATGTGTTCGCAAATCCGACGCGTGTTGTATCGCTTACTGACGACATTGTTGACTTCGATTTTGTTGCCGAGTAGGCATTGACCTTAGTTGGTTTAGATTTTCCGAAAGCGGCCTAGTTTGAGGCCGCTTTCGGAAATTTTGTTTTTGCACGTTAGAATCTTTTCTAGAATGTCCATTTCTCCAAAGATAAAAGCTCTCGATCCTGCTTTTGCGATTCCCGGCGGCGACCTTGTTGTTGAATGCGAGAATTTTCGGGTCGATCATGACGCGGGGATTTCGGTGTTGGTTGGCGGTGTTGAGGCGTTTATTTCGGCGGCGTCCGAATCGCGGGTTCTGTGCCGTGTGCCAGATGGCATTGAGCGGCAGCAAACTGAAGTTGTTCTAGATTGCGGCGGGATCCGTAGTGCTCCGGCGGCGATAACGATCGGGCGTGAGGTTGTTTCGGGAATGCACATCGTCGCAAATCCGGCGATCGATCCGACGACTGACGAACTTATCGTCACTCGCAGCGGGGGCCGTGGCCAGGAACTGCCTGCGACGCTGTTTCGTGTTGGTAAGGATGGCGAAGTCACGGAAATTCCTGTGTCGGTGATGAATCCGACGGGCATTGCGTTCGATGGCGAAGGCACAATGTATGTCACCAATCGTGCGGCAGGGGAACTTTACGCCATTGATAAGTTCGGCGATCTGCGAACCGTCGCGGACGGTTTGGGAATCGCGACCGGCGTTGCTCTCGGCGAAGATGGTGCGATCTACGTTGGTGATCGCTCGGGAACGGTTCGACGTGTTTCTCGAAGCGGCCGAACCGAAGTATTTGCGATCATCGAACCTTCGGTTGCAGCATATCATCTGGCATTTGGGCCGGACGGCAGGCTTTACGTGACGGCTCCGGGACTGTCGAGCCACGATTCGGTGAGGTTTGTCGATACTGACGGACTCGACGACGTATTTGCACGAGGTTTTGGCCGCCCGCAGGGAATTGCCTTTGATCGTGCCGGTCAGCTCTACGCCGTCGCCTGCTACCGTGGCCGCCACGGCATCGTCCGCATTTCTGCCGACGGCCTGACCATCAAACACTTCGTCGCCGGCAACAACATCGTCGGCCTCTGCTTTACTCGAAACGGCGACATGATCGTCGCCACCAACGATTCCGCCTACTCGATCCCATGCGGGATTTTTGGGACGTTACTTACGTAAAACTTATTCTCATTCCTTTATTTCAACTTTGTGACAATTCGATCGCGAGGTTGAGTTAGGTTGCAGAAGACGAAGTATGGGGCTTTGACGTCGATGCCGCCGGCGGGGCGGAAGCTGACCTTGGTTGAATCGGGGCTGAAGCTTGGGTCGATGACCACGTCCCAGATGTCGGGATAGCCTGAGCTGTAGCTGAACGCGTGTTTGCCGGTCGTGACATCGACGAAGTGTAGATGTTTCGGAGTATGCACCGCAAGGTATTTGCTGTCAGGTGTGAACGTACTTACCGCGCAATGTGCGAGTGTCGGATCGACGACGGTCATTCTCATCGAACTCAACTCGAGTATTCCTTGTCCTGCGTTTGCACCTTTGGCGTAAAGATTGAAAGCAATGAGCTTACCGTCGGGCGATACCCGAATGATACCTGCGGAATCGGCCCTGATCGTGTAGTCCGCTGAGATTTTCTTTCCGGTCGCAACCGAATACCGACTCAAAATATTTCCTTTAATAGAGAAAACGGTAGTGCCGTCGGTCGATAGGCTGACCGAATCCATAAAGGCCGCATCTATCTCGAAGACCTGTTTGCCGGTCGGTAGATCGTGGACATAGGCCTTTCGCAGATCAGTGTTCTCGGTCAGCACGAACTTCTTGTCGTTACTTACGATAAACGAACGCGGAGCGAACTTCGCCGCAGCTTTCGTTAGCTGGTATTTCTTCAACAACTCACCGGTCGCTGTCGAATATACAAATAGCGACCGATCGCGGTCGGTGAGTCCGAATTCTTTGCCGCCGGGAAACTGAACGATCTCGCAGCCGCTGCAGAAATTCTCAGGCAGTGGGCCGAACGTGGCTTCGTGATAGCGTTTTGCTTCGTCGGCGAGCTTTATTTGCTCGTCGGTCAATTCCGGTTTTGGAACCTCGGTGATCTTGGCGGTTCGAACAGGCGGCTTTCGCAGATCTGAATCAAACCATCTGATCTCGCCGTTCTGTGCGATCGCCATCTGCGTGTTTTTCTCGTCATAGAGCGTAAATATCGGAGCCGGAAGCCCGCGGTTTACGCGTTCGCCGATAAGCAGGAACGGCCCGGTCTGTGCCGACAAAGTTCCTGCGATCAGAAATATTAGCGAGATAAGTTTGGTCGTCTTAGTCAACACGTTTGTATTTCTCCGCCATGAATTCGACATACATAAAGCCAAAACGCTGGAACCAATCGGGATTGCCGTTCTTGGCTTCGCAAGCGGCGACATCGTTCATCGCATCGACGAGTGTCGTCATTAGTTCCTTGTACTTTGCGTCGTAGGCAGCTTTGAACTTTGTATATGCGTCTGTGATCTCTTTACGTTGACGCTGCCACGCAAGGCCTTGAACTGCGTGAACGCTCGACACATTGTCGCCGAAGGCTTGGGCAGCCGTGACATAAGATTTGGTCGAATTCCCGAGGCATTTCAGCTTTGCCAGACGCTTGCGAACGTCGTTCAGTTTCTTATAGGCTGCGTCGTAACAGGTGGCACACTGATTTGGTTCCGTCGAGATCGGAGTATCGGTTTTGGCCGACCGTCCCTTAAGGACTTCCCAACAGGAAGATGGAACCATCGCCTGAGGGTCCACGGAGAAATCTGGTGCGCATTCACCCTTTCCTAGTGCGATCTGTGCATCGTAAAGCTCTTTTGCCGACTTGTAAGTGCCAAAAAGTTTTCCGAGACGTTCGCCGCCGTTAGCTATTGAGTTCTTTCTTTCGCCCGACCCGAATTCTTTGATCTCGGAGTCAGCTTGCCTGATCATGCTTTCTCCTGCACCAGGATCAACACCTCGTTGAGCGGCGATGTTTCCAACAAGAACAACGATAACTGCGAATGCGAATATTAGTTGGACCTTCATATATCTAATTCCCCTTCGGAGCCGATTTGAACATGTTCGGCATTGCAAGATCGACCTCATCGCCGACCCAAACTACGACCTGATATTTTGCCGGAAACTTCTTTGTGCCGACCTTTATGCCGACATCTCCGCCCGTGGTGAATGTCTTCGACCAAATGCCGTCTGCACCTGTTTCGCCGCTCGCCTCGACGGCGTTCCAAGTATTCTTGTGCAGGGAAACGTTGAGTTTTTCGGTCTTGTCCATCGATTCGACCAAGACGATCACAGGCGAGAAGATGCTGATGCCTTTGACAAAGAAGTAGAGCGAGTCATTCTTCTGTGTGACCTCAGCGACCGCGACCTTTCCTTTCATTCGCGCATCTTTTGAAGTGTAGTCCGTCAGCTTTAACTCGCTCGGCTTGATCTTTTCGTCCAGAGCGAAAGGCTGTGCATTGGCAACGCTCGTACCAAGGCAAAGTATGCCGATCACAAAGATCATTGAAACGCTCAAACCTACGCACCGATAGCCAGTTGTCCTGAAATTTCTCATATTCATAACGCTGTCTGATGTACCCGAAATCTTGAAAATTTGCGGAACTGTTTTCCTAAATTACCATAATTCAAGACGGCAAATGAATAGGTTTTTGCCCTAGTTTTGGAAAAAATTATGCTAAGGATCAAGCTGATGGAGACGTGTTTGCTGACTTATATTGGACGAATGTATGAACGATGATCGTAGCGATTATTATGGCGCCGCCGAGGATGGCCCAGTTTGAAGGGCGCTCGCCGACGAAGAGGAAAACCCAAACAGGATTTAGGAGCGGTTCGATAAAGCCGATTATCGACGCATCGAGCGGACGCGTGCCGCCGCGAACGCCTTTGATAAACAGTATGTAGCTGATGCCGATCTGGAAAATGCCGAGGAAGGCGACTGCAACGTAGTCCATCATGCCTGCGGTTGGGATGGCCGCAATTCCCGACGGCAATGTAAGCAATGCGAGCAGAAAATTGCCGTAAATCACCGTGATCGTGCCGTTCATGCCCATCGCTTTTGGATGGCGGAGCAGCATTATGTAAAGCCCGAGAAAGATGCCGCTGCCAAGCGCAGCGATGTTGCCTTGGATATCGCCGATGGTGAGATCGCCGACGAAGAACAACGACATTCCGGCGAGGCAGAAGATCACCGTCACCAGATCACGCCAGTGAAATTTTTCCCCGATCACAAACGGCGCGAGTATCAATATATATATCGGTGCGGTGTATTGCAGGAAGATGGCGTTCGCCGCGGTCGTGTGTTTTGTTGCCCAAACGAACAAAAATAGCAGCGTCGCATAGATAACGCTGCACATTATCCCGAATGCGTTGATCTTAAGACCGTCCTTTCGAGTGAGTATCAGCACCGTTATTCCGGCGAGCAGTGAACGGAAGAATGTGACTTGGTACGCGTCGAGATTCGTCGCGAGCTTGATGAACATCCCGCCGGTGCTCCACAAAAGCACAGCGATGACGACCAGCCACACAGGCGAAATTGACGACTTGTTATCGGGCACAGAAAGATTTTAACGCAGAGAACGCAGAGATAGGAAGATATTATTAAGTTCCTAGCTCTGCGTTCTCTGCGTTCTCGGCGTTGAATAATTCGTAGGAAGCACACTCCTTACCGGTCGTGTTTCTGCCTTACTCGCCCGAAACAGCTTCCTTGACGATTTCTCGCAGGCGTTTGGCGGAAGTTGTATTCGGTTCCAGGACGATGTCTTCGACGTTGCCGCGGACCTTTTTGCCGAACACTCCATTCCAAGGTGGGATTACGATCGTGGCGTTGCCGTGGGCGAATGTCTGGCAGGCTAAGCGTAGGAATGGCTTTTCGTCCTCCGGTTGGTTGTAACCAAAGGTGATCATTGCACGGCGTTCCCGTGGTGTTACGTCTCCGAGTTTTTCTTTGCCGCCAATTACGCCGACCCAGCAGGTTCCACACGAGGCGGCAGTACATTCGACCGGAATCGGACCTTCCCAGCAGCGGCCGTCTTTCTCCTGCCAAGCCTGCGAACGATCTTGGGCCGCAGCGTGTGTGACTTGCTGGTTCTCCACGACAGGGAATTTTCCGCTGTAATCGCACGCAGTGAACGCAACTGAGTATTTTTTGTCTATCGACTTCAAGAAGCCTAATACACCTTGCGAATCATCTTTTGCTCGCTCGGCGACGATCGCGTCGGGCGATTTGGACATGATGCCTTTTGGTTCGGCGACTTCGCCATTTGCAGCGGAGAATGCTTCGAGTCCGACCTGTGCAAGCGTGGCAAGACCAATTGCCGAGATCGCATTTACATTGCTGCGGTCCGCCTTGACCTTTTCAGCAACGGCGATGCCGACCTCTTTAATAATGTCGAGCAATAGGGCGTCTTCGGTTTTGTATTCACCAGCGATCTTCTCGATCTTGCATTTAACTGCCGGCCAATAGCGATGGCCGAATAGGAAATTGTGCGAGGTTGCAATGTGATTAGCAAGATCAAAATCGCCCTGCATCGCCAGCCCTTGCATTGCCACAGCCTGATCATCAGCATTTGCGATGTACTTCCTCAGATCCAACGGATAAAACCGGAACCATATCCGCAGGGCGTCACGATCGACGGCGTGGACGCATTCCTGCATCTCTTCAACAGCAGCCAACCAATCGGCCTCGGTAAATTTAGATAATTGCGTTTCAAGATTTGTCATCTTTTATAGGTCTCTCCTTGAGACGTTTCCAAAAACAGAGAGTTTACAAATTATTACGCGATTGTGCAAAAGGTCACGAACTGTCCTTGACAACAGGGCACGAAATTCATAGTATCTAAAGTTTCGGACTTTGGAGTCTGTTGTGTCTGATGCGAATCAGACTGATATTTGAGAATCCTGTCACGGATTGTAGCGTAAGAGTTTCCATCACCGGAAGGCGGCGAATACGAACTTATCTTATATGCCACGCTACAGCAAAGTATTGATTCTTAATGGTTTAGAGCAATTTAATTAATTCAGTCAGCGAGAGCTGCTTGAGCTAACTGCCGGATTTGATCCGTGCAAGAGTCAGGTAAGACGGTAGTTTTGCCTGAGCATTTTGTTAAGAAAGAGCGTATGCCGACAATTAACCAATTAGTTCGCAAAGGACGCCAAGCGGTGAAATACAAGACCGCCAGCCCTGCTTTGCAGTCAAATCCGCAGAAACGCGGAGTTTGTACGCGTGTTTATACATCGACCCCGAAAAAGCCTAACTCGGCTCTTCGTAAGGTCGCTCGTGTGCGTTTGACCAACCAGATCGAAGTGACGACCTATATCCCGGGTATCGGTCACAACCTGCAAGAGCACTCGATCGTGCTCATCCGCGGCGGCCGTGTAAAGGATCTTCCGGGTGTTCGTTATCACGTTATCCGCGGAACGCTCGATGCCTCAGGCGTCGCGAACCGCAATCAGGCACGTTCGAAATACGGTGCTAAGCGTCCAAAAGGAGCTAAATAAGAGTTATGCCACGACGTAGAGTTGCAGGAAAAAGAGAAGTTCTTCCGGATCCGATCTATAACAGCATCGCGGTCACCAAGTTCATCAACGGCTTGATGTGGGAAGGCAAGAAGTCTGTCGCTGAGCAGATCTTTTACGGAGCGATGGTCAAGCTCGAAGAGAAGGCCGGCGAAGAGGCTCTGAAAGTGTTCAAGCGTGCTCTCGACACGGTAGCACCGGCACTTGAGGTTAAATCGCGACGTATCGGTGGTGCCACTTATCAGGTGCCCCTCGAAG
The DNA here is from genome assembly GCA_937871585.1 of uncultured Acidobacteriota bacterium. Lineage (GTDB taxonomy): Bacteria > Acidobacteriota > Blastocatellia > Pyrinomonadales > Pyrinomonadaceae > OLB17. The sequence continues at coordinate 10,693 of CALMPJ010000169.1, forward strand.
TTTCACGCGATCGCCGTAATACGCTGGCAATTCGGTGGATCGTTTCGAATGCACGTAACCGCAGCGAAAAGACGATGGAAGACAGGCTCGTCGGCGAATTGATGGACACCATCAACGGACGCGGCGGAGCTATGAAGAAGAAAGAGGACGTCCACCGTATGGCCGAGGCCAACAAGGCGTTTGCACATTATAGGTTTTAATAATGGCTAAGATCTCGTTAGACAAATATAGAAACATCGGCATTATGGCCCATATCGACGCGGGTAAGACCACGGCGACTGAGCGCATATTGTATTACACCGGCGTTTCGCACAAGATCGGCGAAGTTCACGAAGGAACTGCGACGATGGACTGGATGGAACAGGAGCAAGAGCGCGGAATTACAATTACGTCCGCTGCAACTACCTGTTTCTGGACGCGTAACAACGTCGAGCACCGCATTAACATTATCGATACGCCGGGACACGTTGACTTCACAATGGAAGTTGAGCGGTCTCTTCGTGTTTTGGACGGTGCGGTTTGTGTGTTTGACGGCGTTGCGGGCGTTGAGCCGCAGTCGGAAACCGTTTGGCGTCAGGCTGATAAGTACGGCGTGCCGCGTATCTGCTTTATTAATAAGCTCGATCGTGCGGGTGCTTCGTTCGAACGCTCATTTGATTCGATCCTCAAGCGTCTCGGTGCAAATGCTGTTGCGTTGCAGATCCCGATCGGTCTCGAAGAGCATTTCGCAGGCGTTGTCGATCTGATCACGATGAAGGCGCTCATCTGGAGCAACGAAGCAAAAGGTGCGAATTACGACACTGTCGATATTCCTGCTGACCTTGTTGAGCTTGCGAAAGAAAAGCGTGAGGTTCTTGTCGAAGCTGTTTCAGCGACCGACGATGACCTGATGATGAAATATCTCGAAGGCGAAGAGATCTCGGAAGACGAGATCCGCGGAGCTCTTCGACGTGCGACCCTCGCGATGAAGATCGTGCCGGTCGTCACAGGTTCGGCATTCAAGAACAAAGGCGTTCAGACGCTGCTTGATGCTGTTATCGATTTCCTTCCGAGCCCGCTTGATATCCCTGCAATTGAGGGTGAAAGCCCCAAAACAGGCGAAGTTGAAAGCCGTGCTGCTGACGCAAAGGCACCGTTCTCGGGTCTTGTGTTCAAGCTGATGGCTGATAAGCACCTCGGACAGCTCGCATTCGTTCGTATCTATTCGGGCACGGTCACGGCCGGTTCGTATGTCACGAACACGATCAAGAATAACAAGGAACGCGTCGGTCGTTTGATGCTCATGCACGCTAACAAGCGTGAAGACGTCGAAACGGCATCGGCAGGCGAGATCGTTGCTATCGGCGGCATGAAGAATGTCACCACCGGCGACACCATCTCGGACGAAGCGAATCCGATCATTCTCGAATCGATGGAATTCCCTGATCCGGTCGTTCGTGTTGCTGTTGAACCGAAGACGCGTGCTGACCAAGACAAAATGGGCGTTGCGCTCAATCGTCTTGCACAGGAAGATCCTTCGTTCCAGGTCACTTCGGACCACGAAACAGGCCAGACGATCATCGCCGGAATGGGCGAGCTTCACCTTGAGATCATCGTTGATCGTATGAAGCGTGAGTTCGGCGTTGAGGCTAACGTTGGTAAACCGCAGGTTGCATACCGCGAAACCATCACCTCCTCGGCTCCGGGCAAAGAGATCTACAAGAAGCAGTCGGGCGGCCGCGGTAAATTCGGCCACGTTGAACTCGAGATCTAGCCGGCTCCGGGCGAAGGTTTCGTATTCGAAGACAAGATCACCGGCGGTTCGATACCGCGTCAGTTCATCAAGCCGACCATGGAAGGCATCCGCGATGCGATGCAGCGTGGAGTCTTGGCCGGTTACGAGCTGGTCGATATCAAAGCGACGCTGCTCTTCGGTTCGTACCACGAAGTCGACTCGGACGAAATTTCGTTCAAACTGGCAGGTTCGTTCGCGTTCCAGGATGCAGTTAAGAAGGCAAAGCCTGTTCTGCTCGAGCCGATCATGAAGGTCGAGGTCGTTACTCCTGAGGAGTACATGGGTTCGGTCAACGGCGACCTTAACCGACGCCGCGGCCAGATCGAAAAAATGGAGCCGCGTCCGGGCAATGTTTCGGTTGTAACGGCATTCGTTCCGCTTAGCGAAATGTTTGGATACACAACTGATCTTCGTTCTTCGACGCAAGGACGTGCAACGAGCTCGATGCACTTTGAGAAGTATGCAGAAGCTCCGCGAAACGTCGCTGAGGAGATCATTGCCAAGGTAAAGGGAGCAAGTAACTAGATTTTAGATTTTTGATTTGGGATTACAGGAGAAGCTATGAGCAAAGAGAAATTCGACCGTAGTAAGCCGCACGTAAATATTGGGACGATCG
>CALMPJ010000170.1 GCA_937871585.1 uncultured Acidobacteriota bacterium
AGCGATACCAAGCTCGTTCATCGCAAAGACCCATTTTGGCTCCTTTTCGACGGCTTTGGTCAATGCGTTCGCCGCATTCGCGTATTCGCCCAGGTCGGTCAGGACCATGCCGAGATTCATAAGCGGACCTGCGATAAAAGTCGGATTCATCGAAACTGCTTTGTCGAGATTCACACGGGCAAGTTCGAGTTTCGTTCGCTTTTCAGCCTCGCGTTTGTCGTAGCCGTCGACACGAGCGGCATTGTAGTAAGCCCATCCGAGATTCGAGAAATCAGCCGTTTTGCCGCCGCCTAGTTCGACAGCTTTCTCGAGCGCTTTGATCGCTGCGGGCCATTCGCATGCGATCGCTTTTTTCATATTGATCGTACACTGCTGTCCGATCGATAGGCCGAGATTGCTGTAAACGTCGGCAGCCGAATCTTTGCTGAAATCAGGTCTGCGAGCAATGAATGCAGTCGCCAGATTGTAGCTACCGATGGCGTCGCCATAAAGGCCGGCCATTCGCTGAGCATCGCCAAGTGCGATCACAACGTCGAGATTGTCATTCTTCAGACGCTTGGCTTCTCTGAGAGACTTGATCGCAAGGTCGTAATTCTTGAGTGACAGATGCGCTTCGCCAAGGCTGAAATGTGCCTCAAAATAGTTCGGTCTCAGGGCGATGGCCTTTTCGTATTCAGCGATTGCGTCTTTTGTGCGGTCGAGACGAACGAGAACTTCACCTACATTGAACGAGGCTTCTGCATTGGTCGGATCGAGAGTTCGTGCTTTCTCGAACGCGGCAAGAGCCTCGGCATTGCGATTTTGCGACGAGCGGATCATGCCGACAAATAGCTGCGTTTCAGCATCATTTGGGGAAGCCGCAAGTGCCTTTGACAGCAAGTCATCCGCTTTCGCGATCTCACCTTTTTGGAAATAAAGTATGCCGAGCGGGACGTAGATCTCGGTCAAGTTAGCATTCGACTTGAGTGCCATCTCGAAATTTGCGACTGCTTCATCCTGCTTATCTTGTTCTGAAAACACCTCGCCAAGTCCAAAGTACGCTGCTGCATTCTTGGGATCGAACTTCAAGGCTTCGAGAAAAAATGCTCGTGCCCCTTGAGGCTGATCTTTGACCATCAAATCATTTCCTTTCGCGGCCAACGCGGCACTTAGTCCTTTGTTTGCCTTTTCATTCTTTGTATCAAGTTCGACCGATTCTCGGAAAAAGTTGATCGAATTCTCAAGATCATCGCGATCGATATAATACTCACCGACACCTGCAAACAGTAGCGACGCCTTTGCCGGCGCCATCGTCTTGATATTTGCCGGCAGTTTGTCCGGTGCAACCACGGCAGCACGGTCCGTTTTTGGTGTTGTTTTGGCGATCGTGTTCAACTGAGTACGAATGCGTTTGGCCGACTCCTTTTTCTGAGCAATGGAACGCGTACTCTTCTGCGGTGTATATTTACGCGCAGCACGGCTCGAACTGCGCACAACAAATACGCTTGAGCCGCCGGTTATATCGCTGACTTGAACAAAATCTTGCGAATAAAGCGGCGCGGCATTGGCGATCAGCAAAGCTGCGATCAAGAAAGATGTGGCGATACGTGTCGACTTTGATCCTATTGGCATATGCTCTCCGGTTCCTGCGTCGGGCGAACCGAACCCAGACGGTTCGATGCCCATAATGAACATAGACGTTGACCGAACAAGCTTTTTGCACAAGGATCGTGCGCGAGGCCGAGCGGCCAAGAATGAGAGAATTTTAACACGAAATGAACTAATTGCTTACGTTCGATCTTCGGAACCGGATAAGCGTTCGCCGGATCGCACCGAACGGAAAACGAGTAGCGAAACGACGATAATTGTCGTTGTAGCGAAGGCACGCGATGTAGCTAAGATGGCCCTTGACCATCTGCGCGGCAACGGCAGGTTCTTTGTGCAATGGAAAATCGCCGATCTCAATTACGAACGCCGTTAGCGGCAGCGGATATGCCTTGAACGCAATTCCTTTGTCGGTGAGATATTGAGTTGCGTCGGCGATCGCATTGTAAGTGATCTGCGAATCGTGAAACATAATCAAGCCATTGTCCGCCAGAACGTCCAAACAAAACCGAAAATCACGAAACGCCGCTTCGTCTGTATGTTCGCCGTCGATAAAGCAGGCATCGACCTTTTCGCCAACTTGCTCAGGCTTGATCTCAGACGTGTCACCGTCGATGGTCTCGATCTTTGAAATGTCCGGCGAAACTTGCTTGAGTCCCTCAAGCATTCGCGCTGTCGAGTTGTTTTGATAGACCCAATCGTAGCCGCGAGCATCGGGCTGAACGAGCGGACGTTTATCAACCGAAACGATCCGTTGGCATTTATCGTCGAGCAGATGCGGCTGAATGCTGCCCCCGAGATACGAACCGATCTCAAGATAAGAATAATTCGGCCTGAGATTCCCTAACGCAAGCTGCACCGAGAGCAGGGACGTGCGATCATCGTCGGTCGTTTGACCTTGGATCTGATCGAAAAGCGAGATGTCGAGAGCGGCTAGTCTGTCCGCGATACCATTCATACGGGTACGTTATTCAAACGCAAATGGTAACACAGCAGACCAGCCGAACAACAATTCCACATCAAAACTGAGCAAACGCACTTGGTATCGCAACGTCAGTAGAGACGCCCCATTGTGCTCCGGTAAAGCCCGAAGTCGATTGCAGCAGGTACCAAATTCCGGTTGATGGCCTGAATACGGCGATGTCCGCTCGCCCGTCGCCGTCATAATCAGCTGAGATCGGCCGGTCGCCATTGGAACCGAACGGCAGGATCGTCGAGGTGCCTGTCGTCGAATTCAGTACATACCAAACTCCCGTCGATGGCCGGAATACGGCGTGATCGGTCTTCTTGTCGCCGTCGTAATCCGCCGGTGCCGGAATATCGCCCGAAAGCCCCCAACGCGTCGCACGATGCTGTCCGCCTGAACCACTGGCGGCGTACCACCAATTTCCGTCCGACGGCCTGAAGATCGCAAGATCGGTTTTGCCATCACCATCAAAATCACCGACCTGCGGCTTATCACCGGCTTGGCCGAACGTCGTCGTGCTTTGTGACAAACTCGTCGACAACCGATACCAAGTGCTATTCGACGGCCTAAACAAGATGTAATCGGCCCTGCCGTCGCCATCAAAGTCTCCAGACAATGGAATATCACCCGACGTTCCCCAAGGTTGGGCTTTCTGACTACTGTCAAGGCTGCTCTGATACCACCAAGTGCCGGTCGATGGTCTGAATATCGCTTCGTCGGTCGTTCCGTCGCCGTCAAAATCAGCCGGTACCGGAATGTCGCCCGCCGTGCCAAACACGGGTGCACTGAACGTCGATCCGCCGTAGAAAAGCTCGTACCACTGATTCGTCGACGGCCTGAATATCGAGAAATCTGCACGCCCGTCGCCATTGAAATCAAACGGCGTGGCCGAACGTAAAGGCCCGATGTCGAGTCTCGCGATACCGGCACGTGTCGAACCTAAGATCGTTGAAAAATCGCCGCCGATGATCACTTTGCCTGTGCTGTCCGATACCATCGATCGCACACGAGCATTCGCACTTGGGCTCGGGAACAGTCTGTCTAGTGTTCCATTCGGTGCAAGCCGCGTCAGATACGAACGAGAAATGTTAGCGACCGTATTGAAAACGCCTCCGATCAAGATGCTGCCATCCGAAAGCTGCAGCATCGCTTCGATGTTCAGATCAGACGACGAACTGGATGTAATGCTTGGAGCCGAAAACGTTGAATCATCGGTGCCGTCGATATTTCGTCGACTTATCGCCCCTGTCGGCGAGAATGTTCCGATCAGATACTTCCCGTCCGGCTGAACGATCAGCTTTGTAACTGACGAGACTCCTGTGGCGGTAAATGTTTGATCAAGACTGCCGTCCGAAGTCAGTCGAACGAAGTTCGAGCGATTAAATCCGTTTACGCCGCTGAACGCACCGCCGACCATTATATTGCCGTCGCTTAAGATGGCGAGACTGTAGATCGAAGCTCCGCCGCCGAAGATCGGATTGAACGTCGAGTCAAGCGAACCGTCCGTATTCAATCTCGCAACGCCAGTTCGAGCGGTGCCGTTTACCGTTGTAAATCCGCCGCCGATAATAATGCGGCCGTCGATGCGTATGGCGACAACGCGCGGTGTCTGACTGGTCGTGACGTTAAACGTACTGTCCCTCGAACCATCGGTATTGATCCGAACAATTCCGGTCACACTCGAACCGTTATAACTCGTGAACTCACCAACCGCGATCACCCTGCCGTCTGTTTGCAGTAACAACTGGCTCGGCGGAGAACTAAATCCGCTGCCCGCGTCGAAGGTCATATCGAGCGAACCGTCCGCGTTGACTCGCGAGAAATTGCTGCGAACGACACCGTTCATCGAAGTGTAAACTCCGGCGACGAGCACCTTGCCGTCGGGCTGACGTGCAATTGCATTGACCGTTCCGTATGTATCAAGTACCGGCGCAAAACCACTGTCCAAACCGCCGTTGCTGTTCAATCGAACGATCCGATTTCCCGTCGTAGTCGAAGCATAGAATGTCGTTCGTTGAAGACTGTCGATGCCCCACGAACTGAGCAAACTTACGACCGCGGGATCTTGCGTATATGTACCATCCGAACTGCCGTCTGCATTCAATCTGAAGAGCTTATTGATTCCCGAAATATCGACATTCGCAGAATAGAGCACCTTGCCGTCCGGCAGGACTTCGACCTGACCACCGTTAAGAACGGCCGGGCCGTTGAACGACATATCGACATTTCCTGCCGGCAAAAGCTTGACCAGAAACTTTCGGTCAAGTCCATTGACCGAATCCCAAGTTCCCGCAACAAAGATACTGCCGTCAGTCGACACTGAAATTCCACCGATCGATGTCCGCGTCGGAAAACCGCTTGTCGCAAAACTCGGTGTCTCCCACGTCGGATCGACCGTTCCATTTGCTAACCGACGAGTCAGTGATGCCGAACTTCCTGTGTTCCCTGCCGTGCTCGCTAGATAAAAACGTCCGTCGGACAGCAAACTGATACGAATGTACGCAAAGACCGGACTGCCGGCTGCGATGCCGATCGGAGCCATTCCTGTGTCTCCCGTTCCATCAGAGTTATACCTAATTAGGGAATATGAGACCCAGCCTTGCGATGAGTAGCGATTTGTTGCGAATACTTTACCGTCTAGTTGGACGGCACTTACGATAAAATCAGTGCCGCCAATGACCGGCTGAGGCGCAGTTCTACTGACTGAAAATGAAGCGTCGATACTTCCGTTCGAGTTAAGACGAATAATGCGGCCAAAACCGGGATCCGAACCGCCGACCAATATCTTACCGTCAGGAGCGAGCATCACATTGTTAATGTAGGAAATACCGCAACCGCAGTAATTGAAACTCGTGTCTACGCTGCCATCGACATTTAGGCGAATAATGTCTCCGCGAGCTACGCCGCCCGCGACCATTCTTGGACCAAACACGATGACCTTGCCGTCAGGCTGTACGATCGTTTGGATCGAAGTTCCCTGCGGAAATACTTTTGACGGCACTGCCGAAAAACTCGCGTCTACGCTCGTAACTTGTCCAAGAACGGTCGAAACAGCGATCAAACTGATCGTAATAGTGCACAGCAACGTCAACAGAATGGTCTTTTTCATTTCAATCACCTCTAACAACAGAAGCCAAGCTTCGGGCAAACAAAAATAGTAGGTTTGTACACCTATTTTTATCACATAAATACGGTCAAACAAAGAGATTTCGGCTCGAAAATGGAACACTGAGTGCAAAAAGAAAGAAGCCCGCACTTGCGGACTTCCTTAAGTTGGTCTCTGTTCGGATCATTGCGGTATAAACACATTCGGCGTCGGTTGATCCGAGCTGACACCGAACTGAAGTCCTGTGAAGCCGGAAGTCGAACGCAACAAATACCAGATTCCCGACGACGGACGGAACACCGAAATATCGGCGCGGCCATCGCCATCGTAATCGGCGGCAACCGGACGATCTTCGGCTATACCGAACGGAATGATCGTCGATGAGCCATTGCTGCTGTTAAAGCTGTACCAGACGCCCGTCGATGGACGATAGACCACAAAATCTGTCTTACCGTCGCCGTCCATATCGGATGCCGCCGGCAGATCGGACGAGATACCCCAGCGAGTTGCTCGTTGGACGTTATCGACGCTGCTCTGCCACCACCAGTTACCGTCCGAAGGACGATAGATGGCGACATCAGATTTGCCGTCGCCGTCAAAGTCGCCGATCACGGGCTTATCACCGGCTTGGCCGAATATGACGTTCGAACTCGCTCCATTGGCACTGCTCGAACGCAGCCACTGCCCTGTCGAAGGCCGGAAAACAACATAATCCGCACGTCCATCTCCCGTAAAATCTGACGGCAGCGGAATGTCGCCGGTTTGCCCAAGCTGTGCATTTATCTGAGCACCGTTGATGCTGCTGAGCGACCACCAATTGCCGTTCGACGGACGATAGATCGCAATATCTGTTTTGCCGTCACCATCAAAATCAGCCGGTGCCGGAATGTCCGCAGGAATCGCGAACTGCGTCTGCGTCACGCCAAAATCGGTGCTTCGCAAGATGTACCACATTCCCGTCGAAGGCCTGAAAACCGAAACATCAGCCTTGCCATCGCCGTCGTAATCGAACTGCGTCCGCGGCGGAGCAATGCTGTTCTGCAGCCGAGCAAGACGTACGGCAGACAGCCCATTTATCTTTGTAAACTCACCACCGACGTGGATCCGACCGTCCGGCAATAGGAACATATCAAACACCGTCGCATTAACGAACGCGTTGAACGTATTGTCAATACTGCCGTCAACGTTTAGTCTCGCCATTCCGTTACGAGGCGAACCGCCGACCGCGCTCATCGAACCACCTATCAGGATCTTGCCGTCCGGCTGAATAACCGTTGACAAAACGGCGGCATTTGTCGTCTGAGCAAATGTCGTATCGAGCGTGCCGTCTGCATTTAGGCGGCCGATCGTCGCTCTTGTCGTCGATCCATTAAGAGCCCCAAAGCCACCGGAGACAACGATTTTTCCGTTTGACTGCACATCAATGTCGTAAACATTACCGTTAGCTCCGCCCGGCGGATTGAACGAATTGTCCAATGTTCCGTCTGCATTCAGCTTGGCAATTCGACCGCGAATATTAGCACCGATCTGAGTAAATTGGCCGCCTATAAATATCGAACCTGAAGGCTGTACGGAAACACGGCGAACCACCCAATTAGGCTGAACCGTCGCAAATGTCGTGTCGACAGTGCCATTAGCGTTCAGCCGCAGCAAGTATTTGCTTCCGCCGAAATTCAGATCTCCTCCGACGAGTATCTGACCATTTGGCAGTACAGCAACGTCATAAACGGTTCCACCGCTAAGTGGATTGTTGAACGTTAGATCTTGCGTGCCATCGGTGTTAAGCCTCATCAGACCCGGAGCACCCACGATAGTTTTGCCGTCCGGCTGCTGTGCGACAGCGTAAACTGTCGGCGGAGGCGGAGCGGTCAAGGCGTTAGTATGAGGTATAAATCCGAGGTCGAGCGAGCCGTCCGCATTGATTCGAGCGATAGACATTCGCTTGACGCCGTTAACAGTCGAGAAAACACCGACGACCATTATCTTGCCGTCGGGCTGGCGAAGAGTTCTTAAAACTTGACCTATACGAACCACTTCAGGCGTGAATGTTGTGTCAAGAACACCAGTTGCGGAAAATCGATTTAGCGTACGAAGCGTATTATTGTAGAGAATGCCCACCAGGAGCTGGCCCGAAGGTCGTATCTCAACATCCGCAACGGACTGTCCGAATAACGTCGTTCCCGGCTGGAATGACGCGTCGGGCATTCCGTTGCTATTTAGCAGAGCAAGCCCGTGGTATGTAGTCGCATTAAAGCTGCTAAAATATCCACCGATCAAGATCTTTCCGTCACTTCGCAACGACATGTCATATATGGAGCCATTTGCACCTGCCATGTTCTGGTTGAATGTAAGGTCGACCGAACCGTCGTTGTTTATTAGGGCAATGCGACCAACAGGAAAGTTATTGACGTTTGTAAAGTGGCCGCCAATAACGTACTGTCCGTTTGGCAGGCGAACTATGGCCTCGATCTGACCGACGCCGAATGGAACCGTAAATGTCGGATCCGTCAAGCCGTCCGCAGTATATCGTTTCATGCCATCCAAACCTGCAATTACGATCTTTCCGTCTGATTCGATAAGTATTTCGCTTACGCGACCGGCTCCGGCAACTGAAAAGGAAGTGTCACGCGAACCATTCGGATTAAATCGGACCAGATTTGACTGCGAAGAAGTCTGGTACGCTCCGCCGACCAGAAACTTTCCGTCGGCCAGAACTTCGATATCGTAAACTGCTTGTCCCGCACTAAACGGAACAAGTTCAAACGATGTGTCGAGAGAGCCATCGCTGTTAAGCCGACGTATTCCCGGGTTGTAGACGCTGTTAGTTCCCTGAAAATCGCCGCCGATCAGTATTTTGCCGTCCGCTTGGATCGCTATTGCGAATATCTGAGCTCCCAAACCGAATCCGCCAAAGAAATCGGGAGCGTTAAAGGTAGAGTCGATCGTGCCGTCCGCATTGAATCGAGCAACGCCCGAAGCCGCGACACCATTCACGTCGGTAAAGAATCCGCCGATCAGGAACTTGCCATCTGGCTGTTGTTTGATGACGTTTACATTGCCGTTCGGAACGCCAAAAACCGACGACGTAAACGTTGGATCGAGATCACCCGACGCCGCAAAAACTGCATTCGCAGACACACAAATGCCCAACAATGCTCCGATAATCACAAAACTCGTGAACCTTCTCATCGCTTTCTCCCAATGCTCGACCCGCAAAACCGCAGCGGACAATGTCTAAAAATATAATTGGATCAACAATGGCTAGTTTTACCACATTTCTGAAGTAGAACCAAAGAAAAAGCCCGCACTAAGCAGGCTTTAAAACAAAAAGCGAGGGCGACGTCTCCCACACCGCCGCCCTCTTTTGGCACTAGATGTTCTGGCGAACAGAGCCAATGCCGAAATGATGATAGTACTTCACGAAATTAATGTCACGCCCGCTGACGAAAAACTCGGACGATCTTACGTAAATTCGATACCCTTAAGCCCAAAAATTGAGTTTCCACGGGCACGGGAGACTCGAACATCGTTTGAGATGAAGCAACCGACGGTGTCGTCAGGCCAAAAATTAATTTGACAGGTGTTGAAAATTAAAATACTATCGTCGGCGCCAGATGTTTCCGGAAACAATTCGATCGGTTGGGCCTGATTGGCCAGGCTTGCCGATAACTTTTTTTGAATTCAAGAGGAGTCTACGTATGAGAAAAAGAATTGCCACGTTCCTATTGGTAGCAATTTCGGTGGTTACTATTGTTGGAGTTGCCGAAGCTGCAATTCACAACCCATCGCGCGATCGTCAGTGTTTCGATTATAAGGATATTCCTAAGGAATGTGACCCCGCAGCATGCACCTGCCTGTTCCACTATCTCGAAGAAACCATCATTAGTATCTTCAGAAGCAAATAGCCGCTCAAAGTTGTTGTTTTAAGGCCTTCGTACCGATAAAGTACGAAGGCCTTTTTCATTTATCGCGACCCTCGCCGCCTTTGTCAGTTCCCCAAACACAAAAAGGCCCGCGGTGTGCGGGCCTATTGATCACTATTCACTGTTCACTGTTCACTTTCCCTATGGATTCAATGTCACGTACACAGGATCAGTCAAACTTGAAAATCGGCGAAGCCGATGACATATTTGTAGCCCACGGTGCGAACCGTGGGTAAGATCACCACCAAAACCCAAGGAACCGTCGAAGACGGTGACAATACGATGTCTCACACATATACAAGTCTGGTTTACCACGTCGTTTTCAGCACCAAAGGCCATGTCAAGTCGCTCAAGAAAGAACGTCGAGCCGAGCTTTTCGTCTATCTAGCGGCATTGATCAAAGAAAAGGGCGGGAAAGTTATCATCATTAACGGCGTCGAAGATCATGTACATATACTCTTCGAGCTGCCGCCTTCAGTTGCATTGTCCGATGTTATGCGATTCGTAAAAGCGAACTCCTCTAAGTGGTTTAAGGAGCGTTTCAAGGTTGCATTCGCATGGCAAACCGGATTCGGTGCGTTTAGCGTGTCTCGTTCCGGTATCAAAAAGGTCTCCGAATACATTCGCAATCAAGAGATACATCATCAGAAACGTGATCTTCGAGAAGAATTCATTCTTTTACTCGATAAAAATGGCGTTGATTTCGACCAAGATCATCTTTGGAAATGATAACGGTGGTAATGTCACCGTCTTCTACGGTTCCGTGGTGTTGGTGGGCATCCGTCCCCACGGTTAGCACCGTGGGCTACAGTTATGGCGTCATCTTCGATGACTGAACAGTCTTATCTTTCGTATTTACAGCCCAGTTTCCAACCTTTGAGTTATTGATAGAATAGGCAACCAGAAAGTCGTGGGTACTATCAATCGTTCCCGGTTCAAACGGTCGTTGAACGTCCCAGCGGCGTTCGAAAGCATCAAACCACCAATCCGCCTCGGGCTTGACGTAAGATTTCGTCTTTTTTCCTTCTGCAACCGCGAACTTGGTCTCTACGTCGCGAATCTCAGACTTCTTAAGCTGAAAGACAAGTTCAAGTGCTTCGCAATGCGGTGATTTTTCGACCGCAGCTTTTGTACCATTGTAGATATAAAGGTCTGCAACGGCCTGAGCATCGACTTTCGAGCTGAAAAGAGCCGTTGCTGCGAGAGCTAAGGAACTTTTAAAGAGTGATCTTCTTGTAATCATATCGTCTTCGGAAATTAGTCTTACCATTCCACGACCTCTTTTACAAAATGTTCCAAATAGCACTCCGCATCGGAACCTAGACCTATTCCCACCACAATCCCTCTTGCTATTCAATTAACTTATAGCTACATTAAAGTTTACCAACAAATCAAACAGGCTTTGGCCTTTGGTCTTTGGTTTTTGTGACCAAGATGCAGGACTTGCTGGCTTTAGATTCCACACTTTACTTCGATAGAAAAGGAGATCTTGCCGAAAATGAAAGCTTTTACTACTGAGAATCTCAGAAATCTGGCTGTCATTGGACACGGCGACGCGGGTAAAACTCAGCTCGTCAGTTCGATGCTTCATGTTGCGGGTATGCCGGGGCGTTGGGGAAAGGTTGACGAAGGTACGACCGTCACCGATTACGAAGAAGACGCCATAGAACGCAAAGTTTCGCTCAATAACAATTTCGCACACCTCGAGACCGGAGACACCAAGATCAATTTCATAGACACGCCCGGCTACGCAGCGTTTGTTTCGCATGCGAGACCGGCTTTGCGCGTGGCCGATTGTGCTCTGGTCGTCGTTGACGGAGTTCACGGCATCGAGGTTCAGACCGAAAAGACCTGGCAGTACGCTAATGAATTCATGCTGCCGCGTTTTATGGTCATTAATAAGGTAGATAAGGAGCACGCGGATTTCGGCCACGCCCTTGAGACGGCGACCGAAAGCTTTGCAAGGTCGATAGTTCCCTTCACGCTGCCGATCGGAGCCGAAGGCGATTTCAAAGGCGTCGTCGATGTTGTCCATCAAAAGGCTTACAGCTTTGACGCCGCCGGAAAGGCGACCGAAATTCCTATCCCCGAAACCGGCCGGGACATTTTTGAACGAACTCGCGAGCGTCTCATCGAAATTGTCGCCGAATCGGACGACGAATTGATGGAAGAGTACTTTGAGAACGGCACCTTGCCCGAAGAAAAGATCTATCCGAACCTCGCAAAAGCTATCGCCAGCAGCAAACTCTGCCCCGTTTACGCAGTTTCCGCCACCACGCTTGTCGGGCTGTCCGTTTTGATCGATCACATCGTCGAATTTGCGCCAAATCCCGCGACGCATGAGTCGGAATACGGATTCAAAGACAACGAAATGACGGGCGATAGAATTCAGAGAAAGTACTCGAACGACGAGCCGTTCTCCGCATACGTTTTCCGCACCATCGCAGATCCTTTTGCGGGCAGAATCAACGTAATGAAGGTCGTCAGCGGAAAGATCGCGTCCGACGCGACGGTGCAGAACACTTCGCGAGACACTGCGGAACGTTTGGGAGCTTTGCACGTCATCGCCGGAAAGACTTTGGAAAAGGTCGATTCCGCCGCGACCGGCGACATCATCGCTGTGGTCAAACTAAAAGACACTCAAACCGGCGACACTTTGTCTGACAAGGCAAATCCGATCGTCTATCCAAAGGTTGAGTATCCCGAAGCCGCCATTGCGTTCGCCATCGAACCGAAATCGCGTGCCGACGAAGACAAGATCAGCGGCGCACTGCACAAGATTCTCGAAGAAGACCCGTCGCTGCATTTTGATAGAGATGCGCAGACGAAAGAGTTCATCTTGTCAGGCTCCGGACAGCTTCATATCGAAACTGTCGTCAAGAAACTGCACGATCGATACCACGTCGAGGTCGCACTGCATCCGCCGAAAGTTCCTTACAAGGAAACGATCACGATGTCTGCCGAAGTTCAAGGCCGCCACAAGAAACAATCCGGCGGTCGCGGGCAATTTGGCGATTGTAAATGTATATTCGAGCCTCTCGAACGCGGCGGAGGTTTCGAATGGGTCGATAAGATCTTCGGCGGCAGCGTTCCGGCGAATTTCCGTCCTGCCATTGAAAAAGGGATCATCGAGGCCGCGGCTTCGGGAGCCGTCGCAGGCTATCCGCTCGTCGATTTCAAGGTCACGCTCATCGACGGCAGCTATCACGCCGTCGATTCGGACGAACATTCATTCCGCGCAGCCGGCCGAAAGGCGTTCCGTGCCGCCATTGAGAAGGCAAAACCTGTTCTGCTCGAACCGATCATGGACGTTGAGGTGTTCACGCCGCAAGAAGTGTCCGGCGACATCATGGGCGACATGAATTCGCGTCGCGGCCGAGTCGGCGGAATGGAAGTGCGCGGCAAGCAGCAAGTCATCAAGGCCAAAGTGCCGCTCTCCGAGATGCTCGATTATCAATCGAAACTCAACAGCGTCACTCAAGCACGCGGTTCGTATCATATGCAGTTCTCGCACTACGATCCGCTGCCCGGCAACCTTGCCCAAAAGGTCATCGACGAAGCCGTCGCCTCCGGACGCGTTCGTGCGCATGAGGATGACGATTAAATGTCAATAGAGCTCGACCCAAACAATGCGATCGAAGAGTCGGAGCGTTCCGATCCATCAGGCGTGTTCAACAAGATCATTTGGGCAGCTTGGTGGTTCGGTACGGCTCTCATAGTGCTGTCTTGGCTCAGTTTTGTTAGTAACACGATCGGCTGGATCGGATTTGGTATTGCCTGTTTGTCGACGCTGACGAGTGTGATCGCAGGTCGGTATTGGCGATTGCCCCGCTAAACACCTTAGCCGCAGATGAACGCGGATGATGCTGATAAGAAACTGTGTGACCGTAATTTCCGTATCTGCGTAATCTGCGCCAATCTGCGGCCAAACTTTCTTTCAGGAGTAATTATGAAGCGAAATCTTATTTTTCTTTTATTGTTCGCGGTCTCGGCCGTAGCAGTTTCTGCGCAGGTCCGTCCGCCGCTGCCGCGTCCTAGTTCTAAGGCTGCCGTTATGCAGACGATCGCTACAACCGATGTTTCGATCGCGTACAGCCGTCCTGCAGTCAAAGGCCGCAAGGTATTTGGCGATTGGCCGACCAAGGTCGAGGGCGAAGCGACGCTCGACGATGGCCGCGCTCGTCCCGAAGGCGCACCGCTCGTGCCAAACGACCACATTTGGCGTGCCGGCGCGAACGAAGCGACGTTGTTCACGGTCGACAGTGACGTTCTCATCAACGGCCAAGAACTCAAGGCCGGCAAATACAGCCTGCACATGATCCCGACCAAAGGCGATTGGACCATCATTTTCAACAGTGACGACGGCCAATGGGGCAGTTTTTCGTATAACAAAGCGAAAGACGTTCTCCGTGTTACGACCAAGGCAGAATGGGTCGCCGACAGCAAAGAGTTTTTGATGTTCGGATTCGAGAACGTCGGTGAAAAATCCGCGACGGCTTATTTGCGTTGGGAAAAGGTAAAAGTTCCCTTCACCGTTGAGGTCAAGGATGTCGTCGGTGCAACGATGACAAAGCTAAAAGCCTACATCGCCGGTGACACCACAGATGCGCAACGTCTCGTCAACGCTGCCGGTTACGCCAAAGCGAATAAGCTGGCCGATCAGGCGACCGCGTGGTTCAACGAAGCACTTAAGGTGAACGATGCGTCGGTCGCGAAAAAAGAAACCTTTGGCAATCTGCAACGCAAAGCCACGATCTTGCTCAACCTAAATCGCGGACCGGAGGCACTTACGGCGGCCGAACGTGCGGTCGTAGTTGGCAAAGCCGATTCGACCGTTACAAAGGCCCAGATCGATGCCCTCGAAAAACGCATCGCCGACATCAAAGCCGGCAAGCAGTAAGAGTTTTGCCCGCGAAATACGCAAAAAGACGCGAACAAAGGAAGTTTCTTATTCGCGTCTTTTCGTGTTTTTAGCGGGCTAATTCTTTGACCATTTGTCCCAAGCCGCCTTTGCGATTCTTGCGATCACAGCTTCGCGGGTCTTTTCGTCGGCTGGTGAATCGGAGACGAAGACGGCGATTGCGAGATGTTTGCCATTCGGCATGTAAACGATTCCAATATCATTTGTCGCACCAGTAATACCGTTCTGCGTGCCTCCAGTGCCGGTCTTATCTGCGATCCAAGGACGACCCAACCCGGGCTTCACCTCTAATGCCAAACTTTTGATCCTTTTTCGACCAGTCATTGATCTATTCATGTCGCAGAAAATCAAATTGTATCCAGTCAAGCAAAACTCGTCGATATCTGTTCGCTCATCGAGTTTAGCTGCGTCAGCAGTTCGGCTTACTTGAAACCAACGCAGCAACTCCGCAGCCGCCACTGGCGTTGACCAATTCTCATATTGCGTCTGCCAGTCTTTGCCGATCTCTTTTTCGGTGTTGACAACTTTTATGTCGCGGATGCCGATCTGGGTTAGGTAGGATTGGCCCTCGGCTGGCGGGACGAGCGGGAGGAGAACGTCGCTGGCGGTGCCGTCGGATTCGACGAGCGAAAGTCTGATGAGTTCGCGAATGGTGAATTCCCCGCCGTTCGGATTCTTGTCACGAAGCGGCGAACGCATTCCGGCACGTACAAAATCTTCTTTCGTCTCCCCAACTTTCTCG
>CALMPJ010000171.1 GCA_937871585.1 uncultured Acidobacteriota bacterium
GTCGTGCTGGCGATCGTCGCGGCGTTGTTCTGCGGTTCGCAGATACTTGGCGGCTATAAGCTGTTTAAGGAAAGGCCGAACGCACGGACTTGGGGCATAATCGGCAGCATCGTGTCGTGTCTGTCGTTCCCGCTCGGCACGGCCGCCGGAGTTTACGGGCTGTGGTTCCTGTTCGGCGATTTGGGCAAGCAGATGTACTTAAACCCTGGAATGCCGCAACAGCAGATGTTTGGGCAGGCACAGCAGCAGTACGATTATCAGCAACAGCCTCCACCGCCTAATAGTTGGCAGTAAGCTGTGAGCAGTTAGCAGTTATGGATCAGAGCCGTTGAGAGTAATCTCGGCGGCTTATTTGTTTTATTGGTGACTATTCGATAGATTTTTCTTTTGCAATTTTTTCGTTAAAGAAGGGAATTTGAGTTTATGAGTCAAACAATTGGCGTCGTTGGCGCCGGAACTATGGGGAACGGCATCGCGCAAACTGCGGCGGCCGCAGGATTTTCGGTGATAATGTGCGATATTTCGCAGGAATTCGTCGATCGAGGGCTGGCAAACATCAGCAAAAGCCTTGATCGTTTCGTCAAAAAAGAGACGATGACCGAGGATCAGAAAGGCGAGATCTTGGGTCGGATCACGGCGACGACAGATCTCGAATCACTCGCTGCGTGCACACTCGTTGTCGAGGCTGCTTCGGAGAATTTCGACATTAAGAAGCAGATCTTTCAGAAGCTGGACGAAGTTTGTCCTGCTGAGACGATATTGTCGTCGAACACTTCGTCGATCTCGATCACCAAGATCGCCGCGACCACAAAACGTGCCGACAAAATCATCGGAATGCACTTTTTCAATCCGGTGCCACTTATGAAGTTAGTTGAGGTTATCCGCGGAATTGCAACTAGCGATGAGACTTACGCCATTGTTAAAGAACTTTCTGAGAAACTCGGCAAGGTTCCGGTCGAATGTAACGATTATCCCGGATTTGTCTCAAATCGAGTCCTGATGCCGATGATAAACGAGGCCGTCTTCGCCCTTCACGAAGGCGTCGCAACCAAAGAATCGATCGACGAGATCATGAAACTCGGCATGAACCACCCGATGGGCCCGCTGACTTTGGCGGATTTCATTGGTTTGGACGTGTGTCTCGCTATCCTGAACGTGCTTCACGAAGGATTAGGCGACCCGAAATATCGCCCATGCCCACTGCTCAAGAAATACGTCGACGCCGGCTGGCTCGGCCGCAAGAGCGGAAAAGGATTCTACGATTATCAATGATCTCGCAATGCAAAATAAACGGCACTGGTTATTTTGCCAGTGCCTTTTTTAGACTCAATTTCAGCACAACCGGTTGCTTGAGCTTGGGTTCTTCAAGAACACCTTTCTCACTAACAAACGGCCATTGGCTGTTCGCAACATAATAGAACTCGTCCTCTACGATCGTGCCCAATGTGGGCTCAATAAAGTCGGCGTGGTTCGCCTCTAGCGTCGTGAACCGCGTGACACTATCACCAGAAAGCGTCAGTCCAACAACACGATTAGGCGACACGCCATTCTGTATCGCGATGAGTTTGCCGCGATAGTGATAAAGCCCGTCGATGCCGAGAAGCGTGACGGATTCGGCGGGCTTAAGCTGAACGATCTGCTTTGTTGCCATGTTTATTCGAAATATACCTTTTGAATAGTCGGCAACAAACATCTCTCTTTCACCTTCGGAAAAAGCCAGCCCTTGCAGCGACACAAAGTTATCGAAGCGTACGAACTCCGTTAGTTCGTCCACTTTCGGATCGATCTTATAGATCGCGGGAGAACTGCTATCCGAGGCATATATAGAACCGTCACGGCTGATGATCACGTCACCGAGCAAGTGATCGCCCTCCGGTAAAATGTATTTCTTTACGAGTTTTCCGGAACGCAGGTCATACTTCGCCAGTCCGGAGCGGCCTTTATCTTTCGAATCAAAGCCTTTCATTTGCGGGATCGCAGCGGTGCAAACCCACAGCAGACCTCGTGCTTCATCAACACGCAAACCCAGCACGCTCCAGAGACCATCGCTTTCGGCGGAGAAGTCGGAAGTTACACCATTCTTTACCATCACGACCTTGCGTTGATGTACGCTTCCGACAAAAAACGCCTTTGTCTTTGGGAAGTATGCAACACTCTCGCTGATGAGGGTTTTATCGTCCAATGTGAAAGCTTGAGTGCTCTTATTTTTCGGCGTCTTGTTTTGAGCGAATTTTCCTGCGATCAGCTTGAATCTCTCATTGTCAGCGACTGACCTAAGGTCTTCGTCCTTTGCAATATCAAAGAACAAACCCATCGACGCCAGCCGATCAAGCGAATTGAGCGAATCAGTTAGCTGCCCGTTTAATGCAAAGGCGACGGCAAGATTGTAGATAATTCGCGAGTGATTCGGCCGAGATGCGTTTGCGAGCTTCATCTGTGCGAGAAACTCAGCATTGTCTTTGGCTCGATAGGCTTTCATTGCGGCTTGTTCTGCCTGACGGGCCTTAGCCATTTCTTCATTCGTTTGAGCCAGGATCGGAATGCCCACGATGATCAAAAGGAAGCCGGCAAGAAAGATCTGTTTCATACTATTGTTTCGTTGACGTTCGGTTTGATGCGGCGTAATCAGGAAATGGTTCGTTCTCGTGGTTTAGTTTGCCCTTTCGGAATCGCTTTGTTTCAATGAAAGTAGCTGAAATGATTGAAGATGCATAGGAATCTGCGGACATTCATTGACCTTTTACGCCACGAGAACGAGATCGTTGAGATCGCGGCGGAGGTCGATCCGTATCTTGAAATTGCTGAAATTCATCGGCGCGTTATCGATGAGCAAGGAAAGGCTTTGCTTTTTACTAATGTAAAAGGTTCGGAGTTTCCTGTCGTCACAAATCTATTCGGCACAAAACGCCGCATCGATCTGGCGTTTGGGCCGAAACCGCTTGAGTTTGTAAAGCGTGCGGTCCACGCGGCTGAGACGCTGATTCCGCCGAAGCTTGGAAAGCTGTGGGAATTTCGCGATCTTGGAATGGCTGCGGCGAAGCTCGGGACGAGGTCCGTT
Source organism: uncultured Acidobacteriota bacterium (assembly GCA_937871585.1). Lineage (GTDB taxonomy): Bacteria > Acidobacteriota > Blastocatellia > Pyrinomonadales > Pyrinomonadaceae > OLB17. The sequence continues at coordinate 3,059 of CALMPJ010000171.1, forward strand.
CGTAATGCTCCTGTTTTAGAATCACGACAATCTTCCGTTGATCTCGAAAAGCTGCCATTGCTTCAGCTTTGGCATGAAGACGGCGGGCATTTTGTGACGCTGCCGCTGGTTTACACCGAAAGTCCCATCGATAAAAAGCCGAATCTTGGCATGTACCGCATTCAGCGTTACGACAAACAGACGACCGGAATGCACTGGCAGATCGGCAAAGGCGGCGGCTTTCACTATTACGAAGCCGAGCAGCGAAACGAAGCGTTGCCGGTTACGATATTCGTCGGCGGCCCACCTGCGTTGATCTTGTCGGCGATCGCACCTTTGCCGGAAGGCGTGCCGGAATTGGTGCTCGCATCGCTGCTTGCCGGTCAGAAGATCGGCACTGCGGCAAATCCTTTCGGCGACGGTTCGCATCGATTGATCGCAGATGCTGAGTTTGCGATCAGCGGCAGCGTTCCGCCGCACGAACGCCGTCGCGAAGGACCTTTTGGCGATCACTACGGATACTATTCGCTTGAGCACGATTATCCTGTATTCCACGCCGATGCCGTTTTCCATCGCAAAGACGCGATCTGGCCGGCGACGGTCGTTGGCAAGCCGAAGCAGGAAGACTACTTCATCGGCGACTATTTGCAGGAGCTTTTGTCGCCGCTGTTTCCGCTTGTGATGCCGGCTGTTCGTGATCTTTGGAGCTATGGACAGACAGGATTTCACTCGTTGACGGCGGCGGTCGTGCGCGAACGCTATGGCCGCGAAGCATTGTCCGCCGGTTTCCGGATTCTGGGCGAAGGCCAGCTTACGCTTACGAAGTTTCTATTGCTGACTGACACGCCGCAAGATCTGACGGATTTCAGATCGCTATTCGAGCACATTCTCGAACGCGTGGAATGGAACAAAGACTTGCACATCTTCAGCCAAACGGCGTTCGATACGCTTGATTATGCCAGCGGCAAAGTTAATTTTGGCTCGAAAGCCATCATGATGGGAGTCGGTGATGCGAAAAGGGAACTCACGACCGAATTTCACGGTGAATTGCCCATAGGCGTCTCAAAAGCCGAGCCATATTGCCGCGGGTGCCTTGTCGTCGAAGCGAAAGCATACGAATCTGACAAAGACCTCGCTCAACGTATCGCAAATCACGACGCTTTCGCCGATTGGCAGATGGTCATTGTTCATGACGAAATCGAATTTGCGAGAAGCACCGACAAATTCCTCTGGGCAACCTGGACGCGGTTCGATCCGGCGAGCGATATTTTCTCGTCGAATACCGAAGTGAGAAACAACCACATCGGCTACGAAGCCCCGATCGTGATCGATTGCCGAATGAAGCCTTGGTATCCGAAGGAGGTCGAGGTTCGTGACGATATCAGGACGCTTGTGGACAATCGCTGGTCCGAATATTTCGAATGAAACTCACACGTGGCATACTCCTGTACCTTATTCCGCTCCTCGGACTGATCGGATCGGTATGTCTCGCCTACGCCTATTTCGTCGAGCCAAATCGACTCGTAGTTAATCAGACCGAACTCAAAGTGCAGAACCTCGATCCTGCGTTCAATGGCTTAAAGATCGTCGCGATCTCCGACATTCACGGCGGATCTAATGGCGGGGGGGGGGCGGAGAAAAAGGAGAAAGGGTGTGCGGCCGAAAGGGGCCCACCCGCCCATATTACGCCTTTCCCC
>CALMPJ010000172.1 GCA_937871585.1 uncultured Acidobacteriota bacterium
TCTTGCAGTTTTCATCATTCGATGACGGTTCACGGAAGTTTTCCGAATCGTTCGCCACGTCCGCGGCGTGGTGCGGTGATCAACTTCATTCTCGACGGTGTGCGTTCGGCGAGCGATGAACCGTTGCTCGACGGAGTTCCAGTAGTGCCGCCCGGCGAGAAATTGCAGGGTCAGTTCTTTCCGTTGCTTAACCTAAATAGCGAAACGCGATAGAATCGCGTTATGAAATTACTTGCCGTTGTCGCCTCGATACTTTTCTTTATTTCCGTAAGTTTTGCACAGACAATGCCTAAGGACGCCGATCCTGCATTGTGGGCAAAGGCTCTCAAGATCCACAAGCAAGCGATCGTCGTCGACGGTCACAACGACATCACCTCGCCACTTGTCGACGAAGATACAGACCTGCGGACCAGCACGGTTGGAAATTTCCACCTTGGCGGTGATCCTTTTCATACAGATATAGCCAGACTTAAGGCAGGCGGCGTTACAGGCGAGTTCTTTGCGATCTACGTTTCAGGAAGCACCATGAAAACCGGTGGTGCGATGCGTCGAGCGATGGACATGATCGACGCGACGAACCGTGAGGTTGAACGTAATCCTGACAGCTTTACGTCATGCACAACGGCTGCGGAAATTCGTCGAGCAAAAAAGCAAAAGAAGATCTGCGTGCTAATGGGCATCGAGGGCGGCTATGTCATTGAGGATTCGCTATATGCACTGCGTAATTTTTACCGCATGGGTGTTCGTTACATGACATTGACGCACAACGTCGCGACCAATTGGGCGGATGCGCATCGCGACGAAAGGCACGGTGGGTTGACCGAATTTGGCAAAGAGGTCGTGCGTGAGATGAACCGTTTGGGAATGTTCATCGACATCTCGCACGTGTCCGTCAAGACAATGAACGATGCTCTGGATGTGACGACCGCTCCGGTCATCGCTTCGCACTCGTCTGCTCGCGGCGTAAATGACCATACTCGAAACGTGCCGGACGAAGTCTTGAATAGGGTAGCAAAGAACGGCGGCGTGATAATGATCAATTTCCTGCCCGCGTTTCTCGATGCTCGCGTCGCGAAAGAATCGGGCGAGCGTTCGGTAAAACTCCGCGATCAAGTCGCCGCGATCCGCGAACGCCACAAAGGCGACCAGCGCGCCATCGACGAAGCCATTCGTAAGCTCGAGGAGGCAAATCCGATCTACTCAGTAAACGTCTCACGCATTGTCGATCATATCGACCACATCAAAAAGATCACGGGCAGCATCGACAACATCGGCCTCGGATCTGATTTCGACGGCGTTCCAAATCTCCCCGACGGCATGAACGGTGCCGAAGATATGGTCCAAGTCACCTATGAAATGCTAAAACGCGGCTACTCCGAAACGGACATCAAAAAAGTCCTCGGCGAAAACCTCCTCCGAGCAATGTCCCAAATGGAAAAGGTAGCCGGCAACCGCCAGATCAGCGGATCGGGAAGCTTGAAGAAACTAACACCGCCGAAAGTGAATTAATGAGAAGGCGGCCGTGGCCGCCTTGCTTATTAGGTTTGTTCGAATATTATTCGTCTTCTGTTCGTTGGGACATGGCAATACGCGGGCTGTAGTTGATGCGTCGTGACTCAAACAGTCGACCGTCGTCGAGGCGGCCTTCGACTAGTTCGTAGCCTAAGAGGGCAAAGATGCGGCCGCGTAGGAATATCGGTCTCGCATTGCCGTACCAATCGACGCAGCTTGCCCGGCAGCCGTCGTTTGTCGAGGTGTTTTTGGCTTCGAGTTCGCCGATCTGATCGAAATCAAGACCGCTGTTCTTGAGGAACAGGATCGCGGCACTGTCTTCGTCGAGATGTCGATAGCCTGCGCGTCCTGAGCGAGCTATCGGTAGACCTAGAATGCCGCTGTTGTCATCGTCGGGCTTGTAGAAGAATCCGTGGCTACGAAGCTCGCCTTGCGACGCATTTGGACGAACGTAGCTGTCCTTCACATCGGGTCGTTTGCCGAGCTTGATCGGCGTGAAATACAGATCGTTGCCGTTAATACCGACGACTACTGCGGCTTTGCCAAGCTGCTCGATTCGATCGACGCTGTGCTGGAGATTGAGGTAATGCACGTTGGCCGTCTTCCAATTTACGGCATAGAACGGCGTGCTGTTCTTGTTCGTTTGATTGCCCCAACCGTTGCCGCTGCCGTAAAGTACATAGTCGCCGACGAAGCGGTTTTGGAACGTGTAGCCTTCGGACTTAGGTAGGGAACGATAGTTGTCAACGGACGCATTCGTACTGCCATCGGAAAATGTGTCGGCACTCACGCGGAACAACGAAGTATCACCGATCGCATATTCACTGTTCCACATCGCCTCACCGCGACCGTCGCCGCGAACGAGCACGTTTAGCTGTTCGTCGTCGCTTTCGTTGAACGAAAACTGGTCGATCGGTGCTCCCGCGACGCCCAATGCCTGCGGTGCCGAACCATCGAGCGGCATTTTGTACAGCATCGATTCTGAGTCAGACTTGCCGTTGCGATAGTTATAGTCAGTCGTCCAAACATAAACGCTCGTCTGCGAAACGTAGAAAATACGGCCTGCGGAACCTAGAATTGCGGTGCCTTGGCACGAGAATTCAGCAGTTGCAAGGTCGCACGTCGTTACTGTGTGTAGTGCCTGCATTGACGAACGATCTTCGCTGATATTGGGACGATAGACTCTTGTTGCTGAGACTACAGGCTTGAATTCGTCTTCCTTCGCACCGTTATGCCATTTTCGGTATTTGGGGAACTGCGACATCGGGTCGTCCGAGTAGCCGATGTATTGCGGTGTGTAAAACACGAGTTTAGAACCGATCAGACGGCTCGCGTAATTGCGCGAAGAATAGTAATCGTTCGACTTCAGATGATAGGTCGCCTTGTATTTCAACCCGCCGACCTCGTCAATATTGAATAGATTTAGCTCAGTTCCGCCGCGTCCGTAGCTGTAACCAACCACGACAACGGTATTTCCCGAGATCAGCATTTCGTCGTACCAATCGTTGCTCGGATTGATGTCTGGCGGATAGGCGTTTACAGCAGATACAGGCTTAAGTGCATTATCGCCAACCTTTACAGTGAACAAACGACCGCGGCGAAGAATAACGAGATGATCGCCATGTGTTTTGACGATTCCGCCTTCGTCAACGCCGGCGACTTGGTTATTGGTGATGCCGTCATCGTCCTTCGATTTGCTGTCCGAAGGCTTCGATTCAGCTTTTGCGGAAGGCGATGCAGGGGACGCAGCGACCGAGTCGGTCGTTACACCTTGATTCGCCGCACCTGCGGATTTGTTCATATCCCGCTCGCGCTGCTGTCGCTTTTTTTTCATCTGAGCTTTTAGCTCTTCCTCAGACGAAAACGCCGGCATCGTCTTGCCCGGCTTTGCGATGGAAACCTGCGGCGAAATAGGTTCGCCATCCGTACGCAATTGATTGTATGAAAACACAGCTATACCGGCCGTCAACACGACTCCGGCTGCAAAGATCGACTTTCTCATCATTTCCCTCCGACGCTATACGCGCGAATAAATTCACTATCCGAAGAGAAGAACGAGAGAAGAGAAGATGGCTTGCAGGAAAATGGAAGATAAAGGCGAAAATGCAAAGGCAAAAGGCAAAATTCAGAATTGATCTCCGAATTTTGCCTTTGTCCTTTTACCTTTTGCCTTTACTTATGCTCCCGCGCCGTGGCATTTCTTGAACTTCTTGCCGCTGCCGCAGTAGCACGGGTCGTTCGGTTTGACCTTTGGTTGGTCCCGGACGAACGGTGTGTGGCGTGCTGCCTCAGCTCCGGCAGCGTCGGCTCCGGCCATTGCTCCGGTGAACGCCATTCCTGCGGCTTGTTTGCGCGAACGCTGCATTTCCAGACGTTCCAGCCGCTCGCGCTCAGCTTGCTCGTCTTGCGTTACGATCTCGAGGTTGAACAGTGCCTTTACGGTGTTCGTGTCGATGCGGTCGAGCATATCCTGGAACATATCAAACGACTGTTTCTTGTACTCGACGAGCGGATCCTTCTGGCCGTAACCGACGAGGCCGATGCCTTGCTTTACGTGGTCGATCGAGAGCAGATGGTCTTTCCACTGGCTGTCGATGATGTTGAGCATGATGTATCGCTCATACGCACGAAGCGATTCGTCGCCCGCGAGTTTTTCCTTCGCAGCGTAATCTGCCGAAGCTTTCGCCCAGATCTTGTCGGCGATCACGTCGGGATTATCTACCTTGAAATCGACGCCCGCATCGCGTGCCGGATCGACCGAATAGATGTGCTCGATCTCAGCCGCGAAAGTGTCGATGTCCCATTCCGACGGTCGAACTTGTAGGTTCAGGTAGCTGCCTGTGAGGTCGTTTAGCAGATCGCGAGCGACGCCTTGTTCGCCGAGTAGATACTCGCGATGTTCAGGTTCGAACATCAACTGGCGACGCAGGCCATAGATCGTTTCACGCTGCTTATTCATCACGTCGTCGTATTTGAGAACGTTTTTACGCGTCTCAAAGTAAGGAGCCTCGACGGCTTTCTGAGCACGTTCGATCTGTCGCGAAACGGTCTTCGATTCGATGGCGACGCCCTTTTCCATGCCGAGCCATTCCATCATCGAACGCACCTTGTCGCCCGCGAAAATACGCATCAGATCGTCTTCGAGCGACAGCACAAAGTGCGAACTTCCCGGATCGCCCTGACGTCCGGCACGGCCGCGAAGCTGGTTGTCGATACGACGCGATTCGTGGCGTTCGGTGCCGAGAATGTGCAGTCCGCCCGCGGCTTGTACCTCTTTCGCTTCTTCTGCAACGACAGCTTTTGCTTTCCTCAGTTCTGTCTCGAACTGCTCTTCCGAAGCCTCGTCAGGATTGATCTCCTGCCGTTTCAGGTAATCGCGAGCGAGCGAATCAGGGTTGCCGCCGAGCAGAATATCGGTTCCGCGACCGGCCATGTTCGTGGCGATCGTGACGGCGCCTTTGCGGCCGGCTTGGGCGATGATCTCGGCTTCTTGCTCATGGTATTTGGCGTTCAAAACCTTGTGCGGAACGCCCATCGTTTTGAGTTTTGCGGCGATTAACTCGGAGTTTTCAACCGAAACGGTACCAACCAAAACCGGCTGTCCGTTGCCGTGAAGTTCCTTGATCTCTTCGACAACCGCATCCCATTTCTCTTCGACAGTACGATAAATAACGTCCGAGCCATCCTTACGAACCATCGGCTGGTTGGTCGGGATCATGACTACGTCGAGGCCGTAAACTGTGTTGAATTCCTCGGCTTCCGTCTCGGCAGTTCCGGTCATGCCGCCGAGTTTTTCGTACATACGGAAGTAATTCTGCAGCGTGATCGTCGCCAGAGTTTGATTCTCTCGCTCGATCTTGACGCCCTCTTTTGCCTCGACAGCCTGGTGCAGGCCGTCGGACCAGCGGCGTCCGTGCATCAATCGACCGGTGAAATCATCAACGATAATGACCTCGCCTTCTTGAATGACGTAATGATGATCGAGCTTGTAAAGCGTGTGTGCTTTCAACGCCGATTCGACGCAGTGGAGCATGTCCATATTCGCCGGATCGTAAAGGTTAGAAATACCGAGCAGCTTCTCAGCCTTAGCGACGCCTTGCTCGGTCAGTACGGACGAATGGTTCTTTTCGTCGAGCAAATAATCGCCGGTCGTGACCTTGGTCTCTTCGTCCTTGTGGCCTTTTTCAAGATGCGGAATCACCTGATTCGCCGTGTAATACTTGTCTGTCGCCTCGTCCGAAGCACCGGAAATGATCAGCGGCGTGCGGGCTTCGTCGATCAGGATCGAGTCAACCTCGTCGATGATCGCGAAGTAATGATCAGGCTGAACAAGCGATTCGACATCGAATTTCATATTATCGCGAAGATAATCGAAGCCGAATTCGTTGTTCGTTCCGTACGTGATATCGCACGAATACGCCTCTTTCCGCTGAACATCGTCCATATCATTTTGGATACAGCCGACCTTGAGGCCGAGGAATTCGTGAATACGTCCCATCCATTCCGCGTCGCGGCTGGCGAGATAATCGTTGACCGTAACGACGTGAACGCCACGTCCGGTCAGGCCGTTAAGATACGACGGCAAGGTTGCGACGAGCGTTTTGCCTTCGCCGGTTCGCATCTCGGCGATTCGGCCCTGGTGCAAAGCGACGCCGCCGATCATCTGCACGTCAAAGTGCCGCATTCCGGTGACTCGCCGCGAGCCTTCGCGAACTGTCGCAAAAGCCTCGGGCAGCAGCACCGACAGAACTGCCTGCTCAGCCTTGCGGCGTTCTTCCTTGTCGGTGATGCCTTCGAGATGATTCGCGATAGCCTGTTTGAACTTCGGCGTCTGAGCCTTCAGCTCAGCGTCGCTCATCGCCTGCATTTTAGGCTCAAGCGCATTGATCTCCGCCACCGTCGCCTTAACATTCTTCAAAAATACGTCACTCGACGATCCAAAAATCTTCTTAATTAACTTATCTGCAAACTTATTTGTTGCCATGATTTCCTCAGTATGAGTTACGCGTTTACGCGTGAAAACGTCTAAATAGAAACTACTTTCATTAGCGACAATCGCCGCTAAAATGATGCGTTCCGTCAGAAATGGCGAATTGTATTAGAACTGTATTGATCCGCCGCTACTTTGCATTAGTCGCAAGCAGGGCGTCGAGGCCGGCGCGGGGAAGGCGAGTTACTACCGTAACTTGGTCATTATCAGAGCGGAACTGAGTGTTGTCGATTATTGCTTTTCGAACATTCGTGTTCTCACGAGTGTCGTACAAGCGAATTGTGCTCTCAAGATCTTTGATCAGATCAAGGGCGATCTGCGACGACTGTTTCTTAACAGCGACGTTGATGTTTAGGTTGCTACGGTCGAGCGAATAGCTAAACTTTGATTCAACAGCTTCACTACCGTTGAAATCACTGCTCGCGACACAATCGCCGAGCGAATAGCCATACTCCATGCCGCGGCTAAAGTACTCAAGCGCCGGCCGCAGAGCCTCATTGCTGAATTCAAACTTCGCCGGAACAAACTTTCCGGTCCTGTTTTCCGCAACGCACGGTAGAGTCGTAGATTTAGCGACCGAGAATTCATCTCGTGCCGCATCGAATTTGCCCTTGGTCTGAAGGCGGCCAAGGTTTGCTAGAAAATACTCGACGTCTTCGAGATAGATCTGAACCGAAGTTGAAACCGGCGAGCGTTCGTCGTCCGGCTTATTGTCAAGCTCTTCTCTAAACTCGATCTCATCCTTCACGTCAAACTGCCGCGTCATTGCCGAATGGGCAAGTATCTGCGGAGTCGCGCCAGCTAACACCAAGCCGAGATATACGCCTAGTGTCGCGAGGACGAGGATCGAGTTTTGATGTTTACGTTCTGTCACTATTTAACTGAACTCGAAATGCCAAAAGAAGTCTCGAGCATCTTTACAAAAGTATCCTTTGGCAAAGCCAAATTCAAAAGCAGGTCAGTTTCTTTCGAGCTTGAAGTAGCTGCATTAATTAATGCGGCGACTTCGCCAGTCGCTGTACTTTTCCCAATTGACATAAGCGCCGCCAAAGCGTTTGAAGTTGCGGTTGCTTCGCTTTCGTCCTTCATTTTGCAAGCAAGTCGGACGGAAAAATTCGTTCCATCCTGCTCGACATCAATTCGAATATTAGTAGCTCCAAACTTATAAAGATAACCAAACCAGCCCGAATCGCCGAGCGCCAGAATACCGTCAATTGCCAGCTTCTTCATCGCCACATCACCGGACGAGCCTTCGAGTAGTCGGACATTCGAAAGCTTTACAATCGAATTCTTAGGCTGCTCAACGATATTGGCACTTAACGAAAACTTAACTGGCGACGATAGGTCTACCGTGCCCTCTTGAATAGCCTTGCCAGCCTCGGCCGCGAACACTTTCATCGGCCGTTTGTTGATAACGATACCGTAATCATCAGGCTTAGACTCATTCGACTGTGCACTCGCACTACTCGCAAACACCAGTACCAGGCCGAGACACACGCCTAGAGACGCGAGGACGAGGCTCGGGTTTTGTTGGCGTTTAGGGGTCATTTACCTAAGTTTGCCGAGCTTGCGGCATTCTGTCCGGCGTTACCGTCTTGTTTGTCGGTACCTTCGATCGCTCGGCGGATCATCTCATGGACGTCGCCGGTAGGGAACTCAAGATTCATCAAAAACGCTTTGCCTTCAGCGGAAAGTTTCGCTTTCTCGAGAAACACCTTCGAATCACCTGTTGCAGTACCCTTACCGATCGAAAGCAGGCCGCTAAGTCCGTTTGCGATCTCGGCTGCCTTTGCTTCGTCAGGCTGGTCTGCTTTAACTGTTACACGGAAATCGTTCGTAGTCTGATCGATGTTGATGATCACATTCTTGACGCCGAACTTGTGGAGATAGCCCATCCAGCCGCTGTCGCCGAGTGCCAACAATCCCTTGGCGGCCAACTTTGCCATTTCCTCACTTTTCTTATTTTTCGAGACAGGGCTCACGCGAACCACGTTTTCTAGCCCGATGATCCCGGTCTCTTTGCCGTCAAGTGTCTTTGGAGCGATATCAGCTCGGAGCGTCACATTAAATGGAACTTTCGACGAAAGTGTATCGATCTCCGGCATATTCTCAGCAGCGAAGACCTTGAGCGGCCGTTTGTTTATCAAAATATCGCCAATCTGAAGCTTCGATTCTTCCTGCGGTATCGTCGCGGGGTCGATCTTCTGTCGAGGCGGTTTCGATGCATTCGCATTCGATGCCGGATCGGCACCATTCGGGCGGACGCCCGTGCCATTTGGTTTGCCGCCAGGTTGTTTAACGGCCACGGTGTCGCCTTCGTCGTCGATGCCGGTCGGCAGTTTGTTTGTATCGACCTTGCCCTTGTTCGCGTTTGGTGTTTTCGCAGGCGTATCGAGTATCGAGCGGCCCGGTTTGTACGGTGTTCCGATCGGTACGCCGATCTGCGAGTTGTTATTCGGAATTCCAGGAGCAAGGAATCCGGGCTCAACAGTCTCAGTGAGATTGTTGAGGGCATTCATAGCATCGATCTTTGCTTGCCACTCGATAGGATTTGCCAGTGCAAAATAGCCTTCGGGATACGAGATCTTCTCGCTTTCGGGCGAATGCTCGGTAAAGACCATCGTCGGCTCGGTCAATTCGGTTTTTTCGTAGTCCTGATCGACCATTTCGCGGTCGGTTCCAAAAAGCACCGTACCGACATAGACCGTATCGAGAACCTTACAAACACTGCCTACGAGCGGGCTGTCGCAGCCTTTGGTCGTGAGCAGAGCTCCTTGAGCCGTAATCACGAGCGCAATGATGTTAAACGCTGCCGACGCACCAAGGATCTTGTAGATCCGTGGTCCCAGCGACCAATTCTTGATCTCGTAAGTACTGAACAAACCGCCTTCTTCGATCTCAGGCGTGAGTTCGGGAGCCGTCGGTTCGACCGATGGCGTCTCGTTCTGTGGTTGTTCGTATAATGACTGCTCAAACATATGAATATCGTCCAAATTTACTCGTTTCGGGCAGGTTATGCTGTGCCGCTCAAACTTAGACGTAGTGCCCGCACCAATTGGTTGCGAGGCAACTTAACATCTTAACATTTTCCAAGAGGCTTTGGAAAGATTAGACTTTCGAACTAAAATCACCTCAATGCCAAAGAAAACACCCCGCCGCAGCGGCTCTTCGTCAAATCGCCGCCGCAGTAGTGAACGTTATAACAAACGCCCGATTGCACGCGAAAGTTCCCGAGTTATCGAGCAAACGCCGTCGCAATTGCGTGCCGTCGAACGCCTGCTTTCAGGCATCGGCGTGCCCGAATCGCGACCGTTCGAGGCCGACAAGTTTCAGCTTGAGGCATTGGCGGCTGTCGAAACGCAGGATGTGCTCGTCACGGCACCGACCGGAAGCGGCAAAACGTGGATCGCACGTGAGGAGATTCGCCGATTATTAGCAGCAGGGAAGCGAGCGTGGTACACGACGCCGCTCAAAGCTCTGACAAACTCGAAATACGCCGAATTTAAGGCCGAGTTTGGTGACGAAAGCGTCGGAATTCTCACCGGCGACCGCAAAGAGAATCGCGACGCACCGCTCATTGTCGGTACGACCGAAGTTTACCGAAATCAGCTTTTCGACGCCATGCGCGAAGGTTTTGATATCGCCACCGACTTCGTAATTCTCGACGAAGCACATTATCTAGCCGACGAAGATCGCGGCCACGTCTGGGAAGAGGCCATAATCTTGTCGCCAAAACGAATTCGCCTACTACTACTCTCCGCCACTATCGGCCGTGCCGATGAATTCGCCGATTGGATCGCCGAAGTTCGCGGGACTTCGGTCCGCGTCATCACCGCCGGCCCGCGACCGGTAGAACTACGAGCCGCCTATTTGTCGAACGAATTGCAACTGTTTCCACTATTTGGCTCCGATGGTGGCTTTAATCGAGGCCTCGAACGATTCGAACGGCGGCGAAATGAGGGGTTTCGGCGGCGGCGTTGAGATCAGAAAGAAAGAGAACGGCCACGAATCCACGAATGAGACCGATCTTTTTCGTGCATTCGTGGCTTTCAGCTTACGAATTTCGTGTGCCAAGAGATTTTATGTAACACATCGTTGCATCTGTGATATAATGATCATGCGTCGCAATTTTGTTGCGAATAGATCTTTGAAAACCAGAGCCTAGGTTCCTAAGGTCAGTCGAGAATCAGAATCCGAAATTATTTTTTAAAAGTAGTGGAGATCGGAGACAATGTTGCTGTAAGCGTAATGTTGACAATAGTTTACGCGTTCCAAAAAGTCTTGGAACGCCGTTGGAACGATTTTTTTCGATGAAATGACCAAAAATGATAAGCTAAAACGCTGTAAGTCATTTATAATGAGGGGCTTACATGTCCACAGGATCGAGTGGACACGCGGTGGACACGCGGCGGACACGCGGTGGACACGCGGCGGACACGCGGTGGACACGCGGCGGACACGCGGCGGACAGTTCCGGACGCAAAAAAGCCGCCATTACTGACGGCTTTTAAAAATAGGTTGTTTGTGAGCTACTTGATCATCGCAACGAGTTTGTCGACATCTGCCTGCGGAACGGTCAGGTCGAGTGACACGTCGTTGTCACGTAGCGTGATCTTTGCGTTTTCGATAAGCCGGCCATAGAGTTGCTGATCAGGTCGTTTTGCGCCCGAAAAGATGGCTTTACCCGCAAATCTCATATCAGACAATAGCTTACCGAAACTGTTGGCTTGAGCCGTAGTCGCCGTCCTTGCCGTGATTGATACGTTCATTCCAAATGCGCCGACATCCATCGAACCTGACATGTAGCGAATCGAATCGATGTTTTTGCTCAGGCCGTCGGCATCAAGACCAAAGGTTGAAGCCACGTTCTCGGGCATGCGGCCCGCGAATGTGAAAACCGAAGCCTCGCGGTTGGAAAGCATCGATGTGAGCGTAGTCGAAACGGCGGTCGTATGCGAGAGCGTCGCACGAACCATGTCCACCGAACCGACAACGAGCGTGCCGCCGTCATATGCTGTGACGGCCATTTCCTGCGTCAATTCGCGGGCGAGATGGTCGGCCATGCCGGTCTTCGCGGCCTTTGCGGTAACGGTCTTATCAACAACGTCACCGGCCTTGAAGATGTAAACGGTGCGTTCGCCGATCTTCTCTTCGCGATATGTGCCTTTGCCGGCGAGTTTCGCCAGACCGAGCAAGGCGGCAGTGCTGACATCACCGCGAACGATCGCCACTGCGTCGATGTCCATTTTGCTAAGGTCATTGCCCTTAAGCTTGGCGCCGACGGCAACCGAATCGAACTTGCGAATGTCGATGCCTGTTTTTTCGGTCATCACGTTCAAGTGGCCCATGACCTTGTCCAGCATCGGCTGATTCGCCGCCATCACACGCGGCAAAGCGTCGCCAAAGAACTGCTTGACGTTACCCGTAGCGACAACATCGGAATCGGGCAGCAGAGCGACCAGTTCGTTCGAGGCACGCTTCGTAGAATCGCCTTTGACGACATCGCCGCCGACAAATGCGACGGCTGCAACGGCAAATACGGAGAGCAAAGTTAATGCAAATAGCTTGGTTTTCATCATTGACCTCAGGACACAGTTTACTACGTTTGAAACTACGATATCAGATGTTTGAATGTTCGGGAATAGTTGCCGCAGATTTAACGACCTCGAACTCAAACCGCAGTTCCTTTCCGCGACAGATGTTGCTGAGGTAGTGTTCCCAGAATTTGCGAAGGAACCGCATTGACGGCCATTTACGGTCAGTGTTTACGAGGAACTGAATGCCGAGAGCTTTCCAAAGTCCGAGCAAGGAAGTGTGGCGGTCGACGAGCTTTAATTGGACCTCTGTATAGAAATCGAACACCTGTCGGTCAGCAAGGAAAGTGTTGAAAGTAAACGAGTTAATGTGATTTCGATGCGTCGGGTCGTTTGCCCAATCGGGATTTGTGTAATGCGGCGTCAGCAGCTTGATCGTACCGCCGTGCCGCGTTATTCGGTGCAATTCGGTGACGAACGCCATCACGTCGGGCACGTGTTCGACGACGTGATTCGACACGACAAGGTCGAATTCATTGTCGGCAAAAGGATACGGAAATTCACCGAGATCGTGAATAATATCGGCAGCAGTTCGCGGATTATTGTCGAGGCCAATGGCACCTTCGTACTTGTTCGCACCGCAGCCGACATCGAGGATTTTCATGCTAACTATTGTACAACAGGCTGCCTAGCCTGGTGTCTCAAACGGCAGACTTGGCAGCCTACCGTACGGCTTTTTCGCTGAGATAGAAATGCCAGAGCAACCGAGCGGCGGACGAGCGATGCGGCGACCATTTAACTGCAAGCTCGACGAATTCATCGGACGACGGACGAGCATCGAGACCGGCGAGGCGGCGATAGGCTTCGTGAAGTGCAATATCGCCACGAGGCATCACGTCGGGACGAAGCATCGCCATCAGAAGATAAATATCGCTCGTCCATTCGCCAATGCCTTTGAGCTTGATAAGTTCGGCCTTAATCGCTGCGTCGTCGAGCAAATGCAGCGAATCGAGGTCGACACGGCGTTCGAGAATAGCTTCGGAAAGATGGCGTGCATACGACGACTTCTGGCGGCTGAAACCGATGGTCTTGAGTGTTGCGTCATTGAGCGAAAGCAAAAGCTCGGGCGTGACATTGCCGAGATGAGCTTCGAGCTTATCGAAACAGGCTTTCGCTGAGGCAAGCGAGACTTGCTGCTCGAGAATGATCTTGAGTAGCGTCGCAAACCCCGGCTCGCGATCCCAAAGCGGCGGCGTACCGTAGCGATCGTGGACGACGGCGAACATCTCGTGATCTCGAGCTAATTCGCGACAGGCCTTTGCAAGCGTGCGAAGTGTTAGCGGTTTCGTCATCCGATATGAATGTCGTCCATCGATTTCGGGTCGTTTATCGGTTCAATATGCGTGAAAACGACAGTGCCCGGAACCGCGGCAGTAATATCGGCCTCGATCTCGTGGGCGAGGTCATGACCGCGTATGATCGTCCATTCGTCAGGGACAAGCACGTGGACATTGACAAACGTGCGAACACCGGAGCGGCGCGTTCTAAGTGCGTGATAGTCGATCGGATGTTTGGCTTTGTAGTCATCGAGCACTCGGACGACTTCGGCAAGTTCTTCGGGTTCGATCGCGGTGTCGAGCAAACCAAGAGCCGAATGTTTTACGACTTCGTAGCCGCTCCACAAGATGTGTGCGGCAACGATCAACGCGATGATCGGATCGAGTATCAGCCAACCGGTGAAGTAGATCAGGATGACAGCTATGATCACACCAGCGGACGTATAGACGTCGGCCATTAGATGCTTGCCGTCCGCATCCAGAGTTACCGAACGGTTCTTTCGGCCTTGATGGATCAGAATTTGTCCGACGACGAGATTGATGAGCGATGCAATTACAGAGTACGCGATGCCTTCGGTAAAGTTGGCGATCGGCTGCGGATCCATTAACCGATGGATCGCCGCCCAGGCAATGCTCAAAGCCGCCATGCCGATAAGCGAGCCTTCGAGTGCGCCGGAGAAATACTCTGCTTTTGTATGGCCGTAAGGATGGTCTTCATCAGCCGGACGCGACGCGATCGTCAGCATCCAAAGTGCAAAAACCGCAGCCACGAGATTGATCACCGATTCAAGTGCATCCGACAACAATCCGACCGAGCCCGTGACCAGATACGCCACGGCTTTCAGCGAAATAGTCGCAACGGCCGCCGCGATCGACAGCCAGGCGAATTTTGTCAGGCCCTTTTTCTGCACGACCTAGAGTTTAGCATTTGAGGGCAATTGCAACACTGGCAGTACATTGGAGAATATGGACATCATTTTTGTATTACATACTTCAAGACGTACTGTCGCAGTTTCTCGCGGTTGGATTTTAAGTACTCTGGATGATCCTCAGCGATTCCTTCGTCGGGTGTGGCCATGAGGACGTATGATTCGAGCAAGCCTTCTTTATCGAGGGTAGAAAGTAATCCAAATTGTTTGTTCGATGATTTACGATCTTCAGCGATCTTTACAGCGGCTCGTAAAGATTCAACTTCTTCTGCTAGCGAATGTCTGTAAGGCTTTTGCGCAAATGCCTTGGCAAATTTTTCGTTTTTCCAGCTTTCTCGGGTTGCCAAGTACGCGAGCCAAGGACTGGCGTTAGCGTCGTCCGGCGAAATGGCGGATTTAGGTACGGCCTTGCCCTTCGCGTCAAAGCTGAAGTCCGGTAAGTCTATTGCCGGATGGCCTAGACTGTTCCCTGTGACCTGTGCCCATTGGTTAATGCCCTGAACCGCCATTCGGCTATACGGCTCGACAATGAAAGCTTCAATGTAACGGTCGCGAGCCTGGTCGTATTTCTTTTGCTTCATCAGCGGAGTCGCAGACCAGCGATAAGATGTTTCGCGATTTGGGTCGATCTTGATTCCACGCTGATACCATTTCTCGGCCATTTCCCAATCGCTCTTAGCGACATAGGCATTGCCGCCTGCATTGGCTGCATGATAGATGGTCGGATCTAACGAGAGGGCTTTTTCATATAGCCGAATAGCATCGTCGTACTTGGATTGTACGAAGAAAGCTTCGCCTTCGACCATTGCCTTTTCGGCCTCGGGATTCTGCGAGTAGTTCGGTCGTTTCGGGTCTGAGGCGACTGGCTTTCCACTCAAAAGCGAAATCAGATTATCGTTTGCAGGGTCGTTTAAGCCCAGCTTCTTAGCTTCTAAAAATTGTTCTAGAGCCTTTGCCGAAAGCTGTTTTGCTTCTTCCGTGTTACTCGTTTGTTTAGATTTCGCGACGAGACAGAAACCGTATCCGAAGCGAAGAATAGGAATATCGGGCAAAGCCTTGATGGCGATCTCGAAATGCGGGATCGCCTCGACGTATTGCTCAGCTTTGAACAAGGCCAATGCCTGGCCTGTCGCTCTCACGGCAGCTCGCTCCTCTTCGGTTTGAGCGCCGACCGGAATACAAAACGCGGCAAGAATTAGCGCGCAAAGGAGTAGTTGGGACTTAAAAGAGCTTTTTGACATGAATAAATATTTAGCACATAAACCCAAAATAGGACAGATTTTTTTTAGGGGTTTCCGTGGTTCCTTATCTCGTCAACAGTCCTCGGATCCTCGAGAGCCGATAAGTCCCCGGCGTCTTCGCCGAGATATGCCGAGCGAATTACGCGCCGCATTACCTTGGCATTACGAGTTTTGGGCAGGGCCGAGACGAAATGGATCTTTGACGGAGCGAGTGGTTTGCCCATGTCTTTTGCAACAAGGACCTTGAGTTCGTCGGCCAACCCAGTCGCTATCGCTCCCGGTTCTGACCGGACGCAGAAAGCTACCATCGCGGTGCCTTTTGTTTCGTCGGGGACGCCAATGACGGCGGCTTCGGTGACCAAAGGATGAGCGACGAGAAGTGATTCAACCTCTGCAGGGCCGACGCGTTTGCCTGCGACCTTTAGCGTGTCATCGCTGCGTCCGAGAATGAACCAATGACCGTCTCTATCCCGCATCGCCCAGTCGCCGTGAACCCAAATGTCTTTGAACCGCCGCCAGTAGGTTTCGAGATAACGTTCCTTTTCCTGCCAAAAGCCGCGTGCCATGCCGATCCATGGTTGTTTGATAACGAGTTCGCCAACGGTGCCATCGGCCACCGCATTACCGTTCTCATCAAGAATATCGACGTCCATTCCCGGGCATGGTGCCGGAAAAGAACACGGTTTGATCGGCAGTAGCGGATTGCCCATCAAAATGCCGCCAGCGATCTCGGTGCCGCCGCTGTAGTTGATGATCGGCAGTTTCGAATCGCCGACCTTCTCAAACAGCCACCACCACGGTGCGGGATTCCAAGGTTCGCCGGTCGAGGCGAAGATGCGCAATGACGAGAGATCGTGACGTTCAAATGGCTTCTTAAAGCTCCCCTCCTTACGAAGGAGGGGTGGCGGCGTTTCGCCGACGGGGTGGTTTTTCGTTTTGATTGAGGTGTCTCGGTTGCCACTAAGAACCACCCCGT
>CALMPJ010000173.1 GCA_937871585.1 uncultured Acidobacteriota bacterium
GGGTCGGGGGCCCTTTTGGCGTTTTTTTTCAGCATGGGGGCCGGGGTCGTTTCGTGGGCACTTTTTTTGCCGGGAACCGCCTCGACCATACCGGCGAGTTTGTTTGCGATCTTGTTGCCGGTCTCCTTTTCTTCGAAATGCTGGCGTTTGTAAAGACCAACAAGCCCGACGATGCGTTTCATATCGTTCGGGTTCGAATCGCCCGACGATGCCTGAAATACGAGCGGCGGCTTCGGATCGATGAGCACATTCATCGCCGCAGCGATGATCGCACCGGCGACCATATCGACCGGAATGATGTCGAGGATCAGCTTTTCATTGACCGGAATAACGGGTTGTCCGCGAAGTGCAATAAGAATGAGCGGTGCCGTCGTCGTGAAACCTTCGTTCCAGCCCGGAAACGGATAGGCCTGCGAAGATTCGACGATGCTCGGACGTACGAGCGTTTTAATAATGTCATCTTGAGCGGCGATGATCTGCTCGGCAAGCGATTTCGAATACGTGTAGATATTCGTCCAGCCCCAATATTCGGCACGCTCGCTGCCAAGTTCGGTCGTGCGTTCGCGGATCCACATTTTGCGTTCGCGGAAAATGGCTGATTTCAATTCGGCTTCGTCGTCAGGATCGCGGCCTTCTTCGATAAATCTCGCTCGGGCCTGTTCGCGAAATTTCGCGGCTTGTACGGCATCGTCGGCTTCCTGCCGTGCTTGCTCTGACAATCTCGCACAGTCTTCGACCTCACGATTTACATCGAATGTTGTTCCGACAAGCTCATTCTTTCGTGGAAAATATCCAACAACAGGTTCATTTTCCCAGATCGGCCCGCTGCGTTTGCCCGCGACAAAGCACGTCGAAACATGCACGAGCCGCGGCTTTTTCATCATCCGAGCGAGCTTTATGATGTTGTTCGAACCGTTGATATTCGTCCGCAACGCAGACTCAAGCGGCGGATTGAACGTCACGTTTCCGGCTCCGTTGATGATCACGTCGCACTGCCGCATGATCTTAGCGGCCTCGGCCTCTTCCATACCGAGCAGCTCGTTGCCGACATCACCATTGACCGGCACGACCTTGCTCTTAATGAAATCCTCGAAACCATCACCGTACTTCTCACGCAGCGGATCGAACGTCGGCGACGTCACGATCGAAGTCCAAAACCGAATCTTCGACTCATTAGCATCCCGCGCGCGCACCGTCGCATACACCTTCCCAATGTCCGGAAAGTTATTCAGCAGCATCGACAACGTGACCTTCCCCACAAAACCGGTCCCGCCGATAAAGAAGATCTTCTTGCCCTTAAATGTTTCTGTTGGTGATAGTTTCATTAGTTATCACTTTGTGTCTTTGCGTGTCTTGAAATCCGTTCGAGGCACTTACCACACGTCACTTCGCCTCTACCGCCGATCGCAATGTCGCCAACCGAAGCACGATGGGCCGCTTCGCGGTCCCGCGGATTGCACGCGACCATACCGTCCTCGTTTAGGGCATGAGTATCACGTTTTGTTCGTCGGTCGCTTCGCATTGTTCGGCGGCGTCAGCATTCGAGATCATTTCGTGCGGTCGCGATCTGTGACCGCATACGGCTAGTCACTTACATTACACAACCCAATGATCGGCTGATGGAGCATCGTGATCTCTGCGTTTCTTCCCATATACGACCGAGCCATGGCAATGGCTTCCGTCAAATTATCGGCGCGTTCCCAGCCTAGCATTTCGGGGACGTGGGCGTTTTCGGCCCCGGCGACGATGACTTTGCCGACGTGCTGGCGGCCGTTTTCGCCCCAGTACCACATGAAAAATGCGTGTGCACCGTGATAGGCGTTACCGCGGCGGTACATTTCGATGTATGCCGGATTTGTTGCGAACTCGCGTTCATATTTTTCGCGAAGGTAGAACGCGTCGCGCGATTCCGGCAGCAAACGATGGAAAAACTCGATGTAGCTCGGATGAAACTTGTGATCAAATTCGTCAAAACACGGGTGCGTAATGATCATCACACCGCCTTTCCTGAGCAAAGGCTTGTTCCGATACATATTAAAGTGGTACCCAAGCGCCATGACCTGTACCAAGATCGGATTGAGCGCCGAATAGACGTTATACGGCGAGATGTCCGGAATGCCCGATATCAATATATCGCACTGGCCTTTGACAGGAATTTCGTACTGACGGTAATTCAGATCAAGGATCTTGTCGTGAACAGGTTCGGTTTTGCCCGCAAAACAGCCGATCAGTTCGTACTGCGCAGGAATTGCATGAAGCATTTTTCGACGAGCGAGTCGCGGCATACGCGAGAAGGTCTGCTTCATCGTCTCCCATTTCAGACGGTCGGCAAACGAGAATTCGTCCTCGTTCCGCGTCAAAATGTCATAGCCCTCAGGGAACATCTTGTTGTTGAGAGCCGTCTCGATGTGGAACACTTTGCAGTTCTCATCGACGAGTTTTCCTAGGCGAATGACCTTATGATTCAACGCCGATTTTGGCGGATCCATGTACGAATCCGAATCGCGGATCGTCTGAGGTTCGTGGTGAGCACGCAGGGATTCGTAATCGCACAGCCCGACCGCTACCGATTTGTGGCCGCCGTCCATCGGGACTAGATTGATGTTGAGATAGATCAACAGATCGCTCTCGATCGCACGTTTGTTGACGCGAAGCGGCTCGTTATGCCGCGTGTGGCCAAGCGTGACGAGTTCGTCATCGGCCTCGGCGTCGTGGTTATAGTAGCGGTCGGGATAGTATTCCTTGAAGATCTTGGTGCCGACCATTCGCTTCATTTCCCACTCGGTCATCTTGCGGTGAAGCGAATTTGCGATGATCAAATGCACGTCATCGACGCCATTCGCACCGCACATATCTAGCACGACCTCGAGCATCGTCTGCCGCAGATCCGGCGTGGCCATCGGCGGCAGCGGTAAGCTTATGTCGTCCATAGCGATCGTCACACGCATTCCCGGCTCGAGCAGCGCATACAACGGCTCCATCTCTATCGGATGATTTACGGCGTAACGAATCGCCGCTTCGCGATTAGGCAAACCCTTGATCGGCGGATTCGGATAGATCACCCGCGTGCCAACCGGCAGATCATTAATTATAAAATCCTCGCCCGCCGGCATGATCCGCGGCGCGGAATCTTTGTCGATGTAAACGATCGATTCGTGTGTTTTTCGTCTTAATTCAAGTGCCATTATTCGTTATGTATATGGTTTTTGACCAGTACCTCAATATTTTGGTCGCTCAAGTGTACTTTCTTGCAAATAGTCCGCAACCGATCTTCGTCTTTTTGCGCCGCTGCCAAATAAAATGCGTCGAACAGACCCGCAACATACAGCCTTTCATTAACGGTCATTCCGCCAACCTCGTAAGCTGTCAGTTCTCGCGGAACATCTTGGTCAATTTCTGAAATCAATTTGCTGGCTCCCACGGATTCAAGATCGTAACAGGCGAACCTTGAAAATTCTTTACATTCCGCGTTACTAAAACCATATCGTGCTCAAGCGCTGTTGCTTCGATCAGCGAGTCGAACGACGGACGCACTATCCCCTTTTTGCTTAGGTCTGCGGAAAGGCTGGCCCAAGCACTCATCGTCGTTTGCGTGATCTCAAGGACGCGGCCTAAAAAACCGAACAAAACTTGGTCGTTGAGCCACGTTTCCAACGACGCTCGTTTCTTACTCTTCGGCATTCTGTAAATGCCATTCTCGATCTCGCCAGACGTAATTACGCTGATGTAAAGCCTCGCCTCATCTCGACTTTCGAACCATGAGAGGAAATTGGTGTTTGGCACCTTCTTTGTCGGTTCAGATACCGCGCATGTATCCAACAGATATCTCATCGCTAATCCTCAAAGCTGAAGTCACGCGGAGGATCGCTCGGCCTAGTCAGATCGAGTTCAGAAAGATCGACCGGACACAACCTCAAAACCTCAAGCAATGACTGTCGAGATGGTTTTCCATTTAGCTTTTTCCAATCTTGTATCGAAACCAAGACCGCAACTTCCTTGTCGCGCCGCTTGAAAACCTGCGGCTGACCATTCTCGGCACGCTTGACGACACTGCTGAGTTTATTTCGTGCTTCTTTTATACTGTACTGCATTTTTTCACCTCGCTCGCCTAAAGTAGCTACGTAGCCATTTTATAGCTCTCTCTATGCAATTACAACCTAAATATTCTTGATAGCATCGACCAATCTCACAGCATTGATGATCGTCTCAACAGCCCGCACGTAAAAATCTTGGTTAATCTTCTCAAAATCATCTGTCGGCTTGTGATAGTCGGGGTGATCTTCGACGCCGAAGTAGATGAATGAGATCTTTTCTCGATGAAACGAGCCGTGATCGGATTGAAACGTCCAATCGTCGCGGCCGAGTTTTGGGTCGTCGTGGCCGAGCATAAGTTTTACGGTCGCCTTTTTCTGGGCGGCTTTGAGTATCGGTTTTAGCTTTGGATAGTGAAATGCACCGGTTGCCCACAGCTCGCCTTTGTCATTTCGCGAGATCATATCCATGTTGACGTTGAGCAAAATGGACGATTTCTTGACCGGAAGATTGGCGACAAAATGCCTCGAACCGACCAATCCTTTTTCCTCAGCATCAAACGCCACAATGATAAGCGACTGCTCAGGTTTGTTTTTCTTAAAGTACGACGCGATCGCAAACAAAGCGGCCGTTCCCGAGGCGTTGTCGTCAGCACCGTTGTAGATCTGACCATTCCGAATTCCTTCGTGGTCGTAGTGCGCGGTGATTACTATGAACTTATCTTTCTTCTTACCGACGATCTGCCCGACGAAATTGATGCCCTTTAGCGGCGTTCCGCTTCGCTGTTTGATCTCGAACTCTTGCCGATAGCCTTTCCCAAAGGGCGTAATGCCGACATCAGTAAATCTCTTCTCAACATAGTCGCGAGCCTTCGCCATCGTCGCCCTGTCCGCCGAACGACCTTCCATGTCGTCAGCCGAAAGCGTTTGAATGTCGCGAATAAGCTGAGCCGCGTCAAAGAGCTTCGACGATGGAGCGACAACATTCTGAGCCTCGACCAAAACGCACAGCGCTAACAGGACTGCCAAAAAACCAAATACGTTGTAAAGATTTCGATTCACAGAAATTATTTCAGATCCAAGATCGGCCAATCGTGCTGCATTGCCGTTTGCTTTAGTCGAAAATCCGGACAGACTGCGACAGGATGACCGACTATGGACAGCATAGGCAGGTCAGAGATCGAATCACTGTATGCGTAGCTGTCGGACAAATTGATGTTCTCGCGTTCAGCGTATTCGCGGATCCATTGTGCCTTTGTTGCCGACGCCATAACGGGCGGCAGTACGCGGCCCGTGGCGTAGCCATTTACGAATTCGAGGCGATTGGCGACATAATCGTCGATGCCCAAATGGTCCATCATCTTCTCGATCGTAAAATCAAGAGCTCCGGTGAGTACGACCTGCCGCTGGCCGTTCTTTTTGCCGGATCTTATTAGGTCATGAGTGCCGGGGAATATCGCCGGTTTTAGTACCTTTTCAAAAAGCTCGTCCGAAAAATAGCGAAGTCGATCTTGCGACAGACCTTCGTAGCTACGGAAGAACACTTCGTTAAAAACGTTGCGCGAATAGAGATCGGTCACGCCGAAGAACGGCAGCTTAGCGAGCGTGCCAACACTTTTCTTGGCGGTCTGCCACAGGCCTTGCTGACGCTTTGCGTAGAAAGCGAGCGTGTGGACGAGGTTTGTGCTCACCAGCGTTCCTTCGAGATCGTAAAAAGCCGCCGGTTGTCCGTTTTTGTTCATACAGCACGTGTGCTATCGTAATCACGAAAAATGAGGTTCGATAACTGTTCGATTGTTGGAGATTTTAGCACTTTCGAGCTTCGATTGATAGGTTTTGGTCAAGGTAAACGAAAAGTTTCTTGAAATTGTAATTACATTGTACCTACATAAATATGCGACGAGCGATCTTTCCGGGATCATTTGACCCACTGACCAACGGACATCTCGATATAATTCGCCGTTCGGCACCGCTTTTTGATGAAATGATCGTCGCAGTGCTGAATAATGCCGATAAAAACCCGATGTTCTCGGTAGAAGAGCGATGTGAAATGATCCGTGAGGTTTTGCCAAGCGTCGCGACGGCGAACTGCAAGTTGGTCGTAGATAGTTTCTCAGGATTGACCGCAGACTTTGCAAAGCGTTCGAATGCAGCGGCCATCGTTCGTGGCATTCGGGCTGTAAGCGACTATGAGTACGAACTCCGAATGGCATTGATGAACCGCCGCCTTGAACCTTCGATCGAAACCGTATTCCTAATGGCCGGCGAAGAGTATAGCTATGTCTCATCGACGTTGATGAAGCAAGTCTTCGAACTCGGCGGCCGCGTCGAGGGCCTGATACCCGAGCTCGTGGAGGCTCGAATGAAAGCGAAAAAAAATTAAACGCAGAGAACGCAAAGATCGCAGAGAAAGTCATAAAGAATTGAACGACCTCTATTTTTCGTTTTTGATCTCTGCGTCCTCAGCGTTCTCTGCGTTAAAATCCTCTTATGACGTTCCCCGTTTCAGAACATGTCGCCGCAATGAAAGGCTCTTCCACGCTGATCGCGGCTCAGATGGCGAATGAACTCCGCTCTCGCGGCGTTGACGTGATCGACCTATCGGTCGGCGAACCTGATTTTGACACGCCAGATTTCATCAAAGAATATGCGGTCGAAGGTCTTGCAAAAGGATTTACAAAATATACCGCGACCGCAGGCATCGCCGAGTTCCGAAGTGCAGTTTCCGATTTCTACGCTGCTCGTTTTGGTGCGGAGATAGCGACGGGCGAGATCGCAGCCTCATGCGGAGGCAAACAAGCTTTGTTCAACGCGGCTGCGACTCTGCTCGATCCGGGCGACGACGTACTTATACCAAAACCGTATTGGGTGACGTTCCCAGAGATCGTTACCTTTTGCGGGGCTAATGGCGTGTTTATCGAGACGCTGGACACAGAATTTGTACTAACGGCGGAACAGGTCGAGGCTGCCATCACTCCGAAAACCAAGCTGTTGATAATCAACAGCCCGAGTAATCCGTCGGGCCGCGTTGTTCCATCGGATGAGATGCGAAAGATCGTCGAGGTCTGTGCCGCACGCAATGTTTACGTGCTAACGGACGAATGTTATTTGTTTTTCGCGTACCCACCGTCCGAGCCGTTCTCGCTTGCCACATTGCCGCCCGACCTTCGCAAATTCGTCTGTGTTGCGGGGAGTTTCTCAAAAACTTACGCAATGACCGGCTGGCGGATCGGCTACACGATCGCGGACCCCGAATGGACGGCCGCGATGGTCAAACTACAGAGCCATTCAGCGACACATCCGACTTCATTCGTTCAATACGCGTGCGCGAAAGCTCTTGGTGATGTCGAACAAACGATCGACGCCGTGAACGCGATGACGGGCGAATATGAACGCCGCCGCAACTGGTTCGTTCCTGCACTGAACGAGATCGCTGGCTTCAAATGCGCCATGCCCGAAGGCGCGTTTTACGCGTTTGTAGATGTGCGGGAGATGCTCGACGAACGGGTCAAGAGTTCGGCGGCAGTCTCTGATCTGTTGCTAAAAGAAACTCACATCGTCGCAACCGACGGAGCCGGATTCGGGGCCGACGGCTTCCTACGATTCTCGTATGCGACCTCTATGGCAAACCTGGAACGTGCCATTGCTGCGATGCGATCGATATTTGGCTCTAAGGTTCCGCAATAAAATCAACGTCGGCAATTTCCTCCTGAACGCTCAAGATCCGTGTTGGATTTGCGAAGGAATGCCGCTTTGCCACGATGCTAAGCACCACAGTTTGTCCAACTTCAATATCGTCAAAACGGAAATAGCCGAACGCTCCTGTTATCGAGCTTCGAATAACTCCGCGCCCATCGGTCAGCGTCACACGCACGTTTCGGATCCCGTTTCCCACCGCAGTCGTCACTCTACCGCTAACTGAAACTGTCGCCGCCGTCGGCCCAAGGTTCGGTTGCCAAAATCCACTCCGGACGGCAAACGGCGTTGCCGACGAAGTATTCGTAACCGACTGACCTGCGGTACCGGCCAATGAATAAGTGCCTCCCGTTGATGTACCACCGCTCGCGACCACGGATCGTCCGATCTCATATGCGCCGCCTGACTGAGCCGCGAGATCACTGATCTGGGACGCTGCAAGAATCATGATGACCAAGTAGTACAATGATAGAGTCAGGTTAGATTTCAAGCCGTCTTTCGCCACAGTTGTCATTGGTTACTCCTTGCAAAGTTCTGCCGTCTTGTTTGTCAGACAGATGATCTTCTTCATTTCATTTAGCTGACGCTGCTGGGCTTCGATCAGCTTTTGCTGGGCTTCGATCTGCTGCTGTTGTTCTTTGAACGCGTTTACAAATACGGTAGTGAGGCGATTGTATTTGACGCCCTCAACCTCGCCTTTATCGTTGTAGACCACAAATCGCGGATCGATCTTTTCGACGTCTTCGGCTCCAAAACCAGTGTCTTTCATTCCGCCGTCCTTCCAATCGTACGAGATCGGGCGAAGCTGATTAACGAACGACATGCCAGGCGAAAAGCTTTCGATGTTTGTCTTGTAGCGCAGCGAGGATGAACAATACGAAAGGTTCTGAGCCGAGCTGTTAAGGCAGACTTCGGTGTTCCCCTGAGAAGTGTCGAGGCTCAGTCGAACCGTGCCCCAGACGCGAAGGTTCGCGGCAGTCTGGGTGGTCGCGCCGGGAGGTGTGGTCGCTGGGTGGCGCGGTACCCCGGCCGCGGTGTTTCCCGGAAAAACCGCCGATATTGAACCCGACATCGACATTGCGATCTGGGTTGACTGTCAGCGCCGGACTTCCATTGTTTGCATAAAAATACAGAGGATGATAGGTTGTCGTGCCGAGCCAACCACCTAGTCCTATTGGACCATTGCCAATATATGAGGCTAATCTCGACGTACCGTCATTCTGACTGAATCCGAAACTATTCGTCGGCGTAACAACGTCGAGCTTCACCTGCGGCAAATTCGTACCAATACCGAGATTGCCATTGGTAGCGAGAGTCATTTGCGACCCTGAGCTATTCGTATAAAACCCAAGTCGATGGTTGGAACGTGTACCGATGGAAGCTTCGTTAGAATCGACGTACGTAGCAAGGGTAGTGGTTGAGCTTGAATGCGAGATACCAAAACCAGAACCTGTTTGGACATCCAGTTTTGTCGAAGGATTCGTGGTTCCAACACCAAGATTGAGGCCAACATAGCCACCTCCCGTTACACTGAAGTTCGCCGATTGAGGAGTTACTCCGTTGTGAATGTACTTTACGTCGCCGGCTGGAAGATTTGCGACAAGCGTACCTGGGATCACGACCTGATCGAGACCGTTATTCCTTCCGAGGACGATAGTGTTGCTGTTCAATACGGTCGAATCCGCGCCTATCGCCGTGGCAAAGCTCAGATTTCCACTCACAACGTTGGCATTTCTGCCGATCGCGGTGTTATTGCTACCCGTCGTGTTTGCGAGTCCCGCTCCTCGTCCGACAAATGTGTTATTTACGCCGGTCGTGTTACCCTGTCCCGCGCTCACGCCGACAAACGAGTTTGCCCCGCCCGTCTGAGTGTCACGTCCCGCATCTCTTCCGAAAAATGAGTTTTCGAACGCCGTCGTACTGTTGCGTCCTGCGCCGCTGCCAATAAACGAGTTTGCACTGCCCGTCGAGTTTGAAAGGCCCGCGTTCGTACCGAAGAACGAGTTTTCGTTGCCCGTCGTATTTCCCTGTCCAGCGCTTCGCCCTATGAACGAGTTAAAACTGCCGAACGTGTTGCTAAACCCGGCGAGAGATCCGACAAACGCATTATCGATGCCTTCTGTGTTCTTTTCGCCGGCGCTTTTGCCGAAAAATGCATTGTTGTTGCCTATTGTGTTGTCTTGTCCAGCACTTCGCCCGAAGAATGAGTTGTCGAGTCCTGTCGTGTTGAAAAAGCCTGCAAACACACCGAAATACGAGTTACTGTTGCCCGACGTATTCGTTTGACCGGCTCCCGTGCCGACGAACGTATTGTTGCTCGCACTGGTATTCGCGGAACCGGCATTCAAGCCGATAAATGTGTTGTTACTACCGTCAGTGTTCGCGAAACCAGCTCCGCGGCCCAGAAACGAATTGCCGGCTCCGGACGTGTTGTTGTAACCGGCGGCCTGCCCTACGAATGCGTTGTTGCTGCCGCCGACGTTAGCGAATCCGGCTCCTTGACCAATAAATGTGTTTAGATTTCCAACCGTGTTGGTCTGTCCGGCGCCTTGCCCAAAGAACGAATTGCTACCGCCGATCGTGTTGAATAGACCCGCGGCATGTCCAAAGAACGAATTGGAAGTTCCGCTGGTGGTCCGCTGCCCTGTTGCGTAACCAAAGAATGAGTTGGCGTTCCCAGTGGAAGCTCGACCGGCCGTCCATCCGAAGTACGAATTCTGCGAGCCCGTCGAGTTGCTCAGTCCGGCTTCGCGACCGAAAAACGAGTTCGTGTCGCCCGAAGTATTGTTCTGTCCAGCTAGAAAGCCCACGAACAGATTGGTCGCGGGAGCACTCATGATGCGAACGTTATTTAGATTGAACTGAGTTGTCGCATTCACGAAGTTCGCGGTCCCGGTGCCGTCGATATTGAAGTTGCTCGACGCTTGCGGAACGGCATCCTGATTTTGTATGTAGTTCGTCGAACCGGCTGTCGGCGTTCGCGAATCGGTCATGCGAGGATCAGTTGTCACGACAAACTGACTCGCAGGCACGCCACCGAGTTGTGTGCTGTTGATGGCCGTGTCGGCGTTGGTCGAATTAAGACTCTTGACGGAGTATGGTGCGGAGTTGATCTTCTGACGCGGATTTAGCGGCGTAAACGCTCCGCCTCCGCTCAGGCGAACGGCGATCTCAAGATACCTATCGGCCCCCGGAAACGAACCAGCTCCAAAATCAAGCGAAACCGAAAAAACGCCATTTGTGACGGCTACGGTCGGACGTTGTACAGTTGAGCCTTGCTGAGTTCCTGCACTGACTTGGTCGTATAATTTGAATTCAAAGTCATATGTGCCGCTCGCAGCAAACGAACCGTCCTTTAGGCTACCCTGATACGTAAATTCTGTTGTCTGTGTGTAAACCGCCAACGTCGCCAGTTGGATGATGGTCAATAGGATCAATGTTCTGAATTTCATCGCTGCACCTCTGTTCTTGTCGATAAGTTCTGAGCGGGCAAAACTGCGGGACGAAAACTTTGCCGTTTTACATCGCCTTGCGCTATGATTGCCGTACCGTTCCAGGGATTCAGGCGTTTAACGCTTGCTAATTTTGTCCGCTCGCTAGCAACTTACTGCGAGGGCGACAAGATGTCTTTGGATTTAACGTTAAAGAATCGTGAATTTAACATTAATGTGACTAACTTAAGTCAGCACAAGGTTTACGAGTTCGAGGAATTTAGGCTCGATTCCGGTACGAGATTGCTTTTCCGTAATGGCGAGCAGCTTTCTCTAACGCCGAAAGCTGTCGAGACGTTGATCGCGTTGGTCGAAGGCGAAGGTCAGGTCATCAGTAAAAACAAGCTGATGAACAAGATCTGGTCAGATACGGTCGTCGAGGAATCGAATCTCGCTCAGTATCTTCACGTTCTTCGGAAAACGCTCGGGGAAACAACCGACGGCAAGCCTTACATCGAAACATTGAAACGACGCGGCTACCGATTTAATGGTTCAGTCAGCGTTGTTGCGAACGAAAGTCGTCCGAGTTCGGAAAGAAACACAGAAGATAAAGATCGAGACGAAAGCACTCGAACTTACACCGAGAGACAATTTTCCGGCAGCATTGAGCGTCGCGGTAATCTTCAAGCAGTTCGCCAGCTTGATCCTGAACGCGAGACGATTCCGAGCGTGAACGTTGAACGTTCGGGCAATATCTATTCGGTCTCCGATTGGCGCCGCGAGCCTGTCGCAGACGTATCGTCGCCGATTCCGCCGCAGGCTCGTTCACAATGGCTATCGCCTGTATTGCTCGCCGTTCTCGTTGCGGTATTTGCCGGGATAGCGTTTGGTATTTACAAAATTTCAACGAGTGGTCAGAACGTAAAGGCTCCGTCTGTTCCATTTCTTGGATCAGACATCACGCGGCTTACGACCACAGGCAGATCGAAGCGGACGGCCATATCGCCGGACGGGAGATACGTCGCCCACGTGACGGAAAGCAAAGACGGCGACAGCCTATTCGTTCGACAAACCTCAATTGCCAACGACACTCGAATCGCCGGACCGATCAAGAGTGACTTCGCCTGGATCACGTTCGCACCGGACGGCAATTTTGTCTATTACCTCACGCTCGACAGAGACATAGGCGTAAGCGAACTATTTCGTGTACCGGTAATGGGCGGCCCGATCGTGAAAGTCGCCCATGATATCGGGGCACCAACACTTTCGCCCGACGGCAGCAAGCTTGCGTACATGGTCCAAAACAAAGACGAAAGCCGTCTGATCGTCGCCACGAATCCGATTGCGAACGAAGTGGTCTCGACCTCACGCGACGCTCCCGATTATCTTTACCCAAATGAGACGGTGATCGTTTCACGGCGCGAGCCGGACTACATGAATATGTACTGGTTCGCCCCGGCCTGGTCGCTCGATGGCAAGAGTATTGCATTTCCGGTAAATCAGAGCGACGAGAACGGGCGTTACGAAACCGTACTTGCCGTCGACGTTGACACAAAAGTCGAACGCAAATTGACGACAGAGCGTTGGCAACAGGTCGGGCAAGCGAGATGGTTAGCCGACGGTTTGGTCGTTACAGCGTCCGAAACTTCGACAGGCCCGAACCAGCTTTGGCATATTTCGCTGCCTGATGGTACTACTTCGAGAATCACGCGCGACCTGAATAGTTATCGGCATCTGAGCATGACCTCGGACGCGAAAACGCTGGCATTCGTCCAATACCACGTTGTCTCGAATATCTGGACGCAAGGCGAAGGCGGCATCGGAACAAAGCAATTGAGGTCTGAGGCCGGTTGGCTCAACGAATTGATCTGGTTGCCCGATGGCGGGCTTGCTTATACTTCGAACGCCGGTGGAAATTCAGACATTTGGACCATTAGTTCAGACGGCTCGAACGTTCGCCAGCTCACGGTTGGTGCTAACGCGAGGCTTGGACTATCGGTAACTGCGGACGGAAAGCAGTTCATCTTCGCTGCGGAAAAGGACGGGAAATACAACCTCTGGCGAGTCAATATTGACGGTTCGGATCTTACGCGGATAACCAACGGCGACGGTGAGTTCTATCCGCAGATCACGCCTGACGGCAATTGGATCGTTTATCAATCTGGCGGAAATTATCCGACTTTGAGAAAGATGCCGATTACCGGCGGCGAACCGATCGTGATAACAAAGACAACTGCTTCACGACCAACTATCTCGCCGGACGGTAAGTTCGTCGCATATCACTATCTCGACTCGACTTTCAAGCCATCACGGTGGGGCATCGGCATCAGCAGTCTCGAAGATGGCACACGCGTCAAGCGATTTGATTTTCCATCGACCGTCGTCGAACGGTTGGTTAAATGGACGCGAGACGGCAAGGGCATTGCTTTCCTGAACAGTCCGGGCGGCGTTCCGAACGTTTGGTTACAACCGATCGACGGCGGCGAGATCAAGCCTCTGACGGAGTTTACGTCCGACAGTATCATTTCATTCAATTGGAATGCGGACGGTAGTTCTCTTGCGGTAATTCGCGGAGTTGAAACAAGCGACGTGATTTTACTTAACCGATAAATTCAGTCGGCAAATGTGAGTATGTATCCGTTGCAATCACGAACAACGACTTCGTTGCTCTCGTAAATACGCTTGATCGGACCTTCTACAACGTCGGCTTCACTTTCTGTCAATTCAGCAAAGATGGCATTGATATCTGAAACCCAAATATAGACATCGAAGGCTCCGCTCCTTACGACGGAATTCGAAGTTCCGCATTCTTCCGCCTTGCCGAAATGTATTTCAACGCCGTCGCGAGCAACCATCGCGTAAACAGGAGGCTCGGCCCAAAATCCGAGAATAGTGAAGCCGAGTATATCGCGGTAATACTCGGCAGTTGCGACGACATCGGGAACTACGAGCTGGGGAGCGATGCTCTTAAGGGTAGCTTTTGACATTGCAAACTATCCGCCCGTCATCAATAAGCCGATCTCC
This sequence comes from uncultured Acidobacteriota bacterium, assembly GCA_937871585.1. GTDB lineage: Bacteria > Acidobacteriota > Blastocatellia > Pyrinomonadales > Pyrinomonadaceae > OLB17. Next base: position 14,183 of record CALMPJ010000173.1, read on the forward strand.
TCGACCGATGTCGTCTTCGGATCGACTTCGCCGACGATCTTGCCTTCGCGGATAACGAGAAGGCGATCGGCAAGGGCCGTAACTTCCTCTAATTCAGCAGATACGAGTAAAACTGCCGAGCCAGAGTCTCGAAGTTCAATGAGTTTTCGATGAATGAATTCGATAGCTCCTATATCAACACCGCGAGTTGGCTGGGAAACAAGCAGCAGCTTTGGATTCAATTCGAACTCACGGCCGATGATCAGCTTTTGCTGATTTCCACCCGAAAGCGAGCGTGCTGCCTGTGAAGCATCTCCCGGACGAACGTCAAAGTTCTTTATGATCTCGCTTGTTCGCTTTTCGATCACGGATGAGCTGATAAAGCCGCCCGACGCAACCGGCGGACGATAGTGAACGCCTAATATCGCATTCTCAACGAGATCTGAATTGAGTAAAAGCCCGCGTTTGTGTCGGTCCTCAGGAATATGGGCGATGCCAAGTTCCTTTAGCTCGCGAGCCGACAGTGAAGTTACATTTCGGCCCTCAAATTCGAAGGATCCGCCGCTTGGTTTTGCAAGTCCTGCCAGAGCCTCGATCAGCTCAGTTTGCCCATTGCCCTCGATACCTGCGATACCAACGATCTCGCCTGAGCGAACCGCGAACGAAACGCCATCGACGGCAAGGCCATGTTTCCCTTTAACCTTAAGACCTTTTACTTCGAGCACAACGCTCGACGGAGAAGCATCCGGCTTTTCAACTCTGAGCAGAACGTCACGACCAACGATCAAACGGGCAAGTTCCTGCGCGTTCGTCTCAGACGTTTTGACGTTACCGACAGTTTTGCCATCGCGCATAACGGTGACTTCGTCTGAGATTGCGAGTACCTCATCGAGCTTGTGCGTGATGATGACGATCGTCTTGCCTTGCTCCTTCATACGGCGAAGGATCACGAAGAAATCGTCAACCTCCTGCGGCGATAGCACCGCGGTCGGTTCGTCCAAGATCAAGATGTCTGCATTGCGGTAAAGGGCCTTGAGCAATTCGACACGCTGCTGCTGGCCGACGGAAAGGTCTTCGATAACGGCCCGCGGATCGATGGCGAGTTTTAGATCGTCAGAAAGCTTCTTGATATCGGCATTCGCCTTCTCAATATCAAGCGCCGCCGCTGAGCCGGTTTCTGCTCCAAGCACGATGTTTTCGGCCACCGTCATCGTGTCCACGAGCATAAAATGCTGATGGACCATACCGATCCCGTTTGCGATAGCATCGTGTGGATTGCGAATGTTCACTGACTTGCCATCAAGCAAGATCTCGCCGCTATCGGCATTGTAAAATCCGTAAGCGATCTTCATCGCCGTAGATTTCCCGGCACCGTTCTCGCCTACTACAGCATGGATCGTGCCTTTGTGAACGACGATAGAAACGTTCTCGTTCGCAACGCAATCACCAAATGTCTTCTTGATATTTCTAAGTTCGAGCATTATTTATTCATCGCGTCCGTAACCTTGATCTCGCCGGCAATGATCTTATCCTTTGCAGCGTCCACCTTAGCACGAATGTCAGCGGGAACGAGTTTGTCGTTGAATTCATCCATCGAATATGCGACGCCTGCTTTGTCGAGGCCAAAAATGTGCAGTCCGCCCTTGAAGTTTTTTCCCAAAACTTCTTTCACGACATCGAAAACAGCGTTATCGACACGCTTCACCATTGATGTCAGCACAAATCCCGGCTTGACGCCGTTTTGGTTCGAATCCACGCCGATCACGAATTTATTCGCTTCTCCGTTTGGCCCAAGACCGTATTGCTCAGCCGCATCAAAAGCTCCGAGCCCTGAGTTCCCGGCCGCAGTAAAGATCACGTCCGCACCTTTGTCGATCTGCGAAAGTGCGAGTTCCTTTCCTTTGCCGGGATTGTTCCAGGCTCCGTCGGTGACGCCGACGTAATTGACGACGAAAGTGGCTTTTGGATTGACTGCCAACGCTCCTTCTTCATAGCCTTTGGCGAATCTGTGGATCAGTCCGATGTCCATTCCGCCGATAAATCCGAGAACGCCACTTTTGGATTTCGAAGCGGCGATCATGCCGACGAGATACGAGCCTTCATGCTCGCGGAACACTAGCGAAGCAACGTTTGCCTTTGGTGTTTTTCCATCATTTTCGTTGATCACGCCGTCGACGATCGCGAATTTGATATTCGGATAATCGTCCGCGACCTTCTTCATTATCGGCCCTTGTGCAAATCCGACACCGATCACGAGGTCGAAATCACGCTCGGCAAATGCACGCATCGCAGGTTCGATCGAAGTCGGATTTCCCGGCTCGACATCGTAAAGACAAATGCCCAATTCCTTCTCGGCTCGCTGAACGCCTTCCCACGCGGCGGCGTTGAACGAAC
>CALMPJ010000174.1 GCA_937871585.1 uncultured Acidobacteriota bacterium
ATTTTAATATCGAATCGACCGGCAAACCGCTCGGTGTCGCCATCGATCCGGGCTACAAACTTCTGCGTATCTCGCCCGACCTTCGCGTCTCGTCGATCGCCCGTCGCGGCATCGAGCAGTTCAAAGAAGGCAATTACGTCGAAGCTCAACAGCAGTTCGAAGCGGCGTTGAAACTGGATAAATCCAATTCGTGGATCTACTACCACCTCGGCCTGCTGTTCCTCGAACAGCGAAATTACGATCTCGCGATCGATAATTTCAAGGCCGCTCTCGGCGGCAACCTCAATCCGCAGTGGCTCTCCGTCTGGTCAAATATCAAAATGGGCAACGCCTACGACGCCAAAGGCGACCGAACCCGAGCCACCGCCGCCTACGGCCGTGCCCAAAAAATAGGCGACGACTTCGACGGCGCCCAAGCCGCCGCCAAACAATACCAAGGCACCCCCTACGACCCAAAAGCCAGAACCGCGAATAAACAGTAAGTTCGGATTGCGGATTGCGGATTGCGGATTTGAAACTCTAGACCTTGAAACGTGGAACCTGAAACCCGATCTCTCCCTGTCTCCTTTTCTCCACGTCTCCCTTTCTCACTAAGAGCCGCTACTCTCTGTATGTAGATCGCTGCATACAATAAGTATAGATTGATCTTCAGAGCTCCCCTCCTTACCAAGCGAGGGGTGGCACCGCTTCGGTGACGGGGTGGTTCTCTCTTTCGCACGAGATCAAATGCCCAACGACGACCTCCTAATAGCCTTCGGCAAACGCATCCGACACCTCCGCACCGCCCGCGGCCTCTCGCAAGAGAAACTCGCCGAACTAACAGGCTTTCACCGAACCTACATCGGCATGATCGAACGCGGCGAACGCAACCTGTCGCTCCTTAACATCGGCACACTCGCAGACTTCTTCGAAATGTCCGTTTCCGAACTCCTAGATTTCGAGCGAGGTGACGCGTAATGGCGAGAGCACACTCATTCGAAATCACGGTCTCAAATAACAAGACCGAAAAGCTCGGAATCGACTATCTCATTGCGAATGAAACAGGATTCTTCTACGCCGATAAAGACACGCGAAAGCAGATTCTGAACTTGCTCGATTTGCCGCTCGGCTTCGCCAGAGCGTTCGACATGATTTACATCCCGCGTTACGTCGGGACTTTCGTCACCGACGAAGTGATCGCGGCAAACATCGACGAAATCATCCTCGTCGAACTAAAAACAACCAAAAAATATCTGCCGGAGAACCCAAAAGGCTTCTTCTTCGGCGCAACCGAAAACGAATTCAACTTCGGCAAACTCCTAGGCGACAAATTCCGCTTCTGCTTCGTCAGCCTTCACGAACGTGGCTCGTCGCATTCGCTGCTAACAATCGACGAACTCGAAGCAAGGATTAGGACGAAAAGGATTCAGTATCAGATAAATCTCTAGACTGTTAGGGACTGATCCCAAAGTCTTCATTTCCACCGTAGGAATTACAGTAGTTTTCGAACGCGATGATATTGGGAAGAATCAAGCTGTCTCGAGAATTATCAATTGCTTCACAGCTAACCAAGTTACTGTCATATTGATTTCCCGTCCTAAGAGCTTCCATAACGGGTCTCGGATTTAGGATAATTGCGTCGAATTCAATCAGTAATTTCTTCATTTGATCCGGTCGAGCAACTCCTACCATCAGAAATCTAAGTGGACGATCCAATTCAAGCTCAATCCTTCGAACCCAAGTAACTAAGTTGTCGAATTCTGAAGGCCGTCGTGTAAACCCTGAAGCATGCACTGCGACATGGGTGATACCGGGCCTTTTACGTATCCATTTGACAACATAGTCAATATCTAAGTTTGAGTTCGGCATGACAAAAGGTACTGTCGGTATTCCGAAAGAACTGAAAATATCGTGGCTAAGAAAATTACGATCCTGATTAAATTTCTGAGAAAAGAGTGGCCATCCGTCATAGACCGAGCATGTCAAACTAGTAACGAACTCAAAACCAAGAGAGACAAGTTTAGTCCAAGAATCCTCCCTATCAGCTTTTGTCCAGAATTGTTCTAGCACATGATCGCGACAAGTTCCGACCAATCCTATTCTAGTGCCAGTCGGCAAACCTAGTACTTTAAGCAGGTCATCTTTCAAATGATACCTAACGGTTCCAGATTCATAGATAACGCGATCTAACGCAACAAACACGATTCTGTCGCCGACGGGAATGATTTCATTCCTACGTCGACTAAAGAACTGGGGTATGAAACGTGTTCTCAAATTGAGTCGATTCTGATTGCCACAGTTAGGAGGAACGTACTTGCCAGAAACATCCTTAAAGGCCTGCATACGCATTGGATCGGCACAGCCCACGAATGCACTACTGACCAAAAAATATTGGGTAAGATCCACAGGGCCTTTGCATCGGTCACCGCTATACGGGCAGCCCACACAATGAAACCCTAATCCTACTTGCATATTTCCCTTTGTGCCTTTCATGGACATACTTCTACGTACGCACGGCGAGGCAATTCAACTTTTAGAACTTGGCCTGTTAGGCTCATTCCATCAAAGAGGTTGAGACGAAAGGCTTCAATTTCCGGGACAAGTCCTAAAACGCCAAGTGCTGAATGCACACGCATTCTAGGTTCCGCAAAATCACAGAAAATCTCATCATTTTCGCGTAACTGATCAACCAACTGAGTTGGATCTTCTATCCAAAACTCAAGGCAGGTCGACTCACTTTTAGAACCTGCAACATCTGTGGCGCTAGCTGCTTCTCTGGCTCCGTAAACAATTGGTTTATCGGTGCTTCTAATCTTAATCGCTCTTCGGTGTCCCATCTTACCTCCTTATTAGAGATACATCGTTGTGCCACGATATATTCCAAACTCACACAATTGTATCATCCATGAAAACCTCGATATCCTCAATTATGTCGATACCAACGCGGAGGTGCTAAGTAACGTGCAGAAACTGCCTGCACGAATTACCCAGTACCGCCGAATGGTCCCATAAAAGGATGTTTCAGACTGCTTTTCAAAAGCAGTCTGAAAGCGTACAAGTTAACCTCTTGGTGGAAATGGATCGCCTCCGTGACTGTCGGATTGTTGGATTCGACCATTAAGTCCGTGAATAACCAACTCTGTTCGTTGATTCCGGCTTATCTCACGGCCTTGATTAATGGCGTCTTGTTTTAGGTCAGTGTGAACTGACGCCCTTTGCCCGCCGCCGCGTTTAACATCCCAACCGCCGTTAGGATTGTGGACTACATGATGAGATTTTCTTCCCATTTTTTGGCAATCTTGCCTCCTTATTACAGTTATTTCCGTTGACAGGAGGTCGGCAGGCGAGATATTCTTTCGAACGTAGTACCCGTCTGTGGCGGCCTCCGCCAACAGATGACGAAGAGGCTGGGTTCGTGAGACCTAGCCTTTTCACTTTTAGACTATATTGAGGCGCTATCTAATTGTCAACACAAAATATTGTGGTGTTTGAAATTTTGTGAAACACTGTAACTGCGCCATCTAAAGGACTTAGCGCGCCGCGTTCTACGGCCACAGTTCGAGCGGTTCCCATTTTGTCCAGACGAAGGCGGATTCGCCGGGTGGTTCGTCGGTGTTGTTGAGGACGTCGTCGTAGGTAAGGCCGTCCCAGTCGTCGTCCTCGCCGTAGCCTTGGGAGCGGATGTCTAGGAGGCCGGGGCCGTCGCCGGCGTGGCCGTCTAGGAAGAGCATCGCGACTTCGCCGCGAGTCAATGGAATGCCGCCGCCCGATCCGTTTTGCGGCCGGCGAAGGATTGTTTGGATCACATCGTTATATTCACGCCTCATCTTTGGATTATTTGCCTCCGCGAAATAGGTTAGAGAGCGGAGGCAAATAGTCCAAATTCGACTATTCAGACTTTAGCCACGAACGGGCACGAAATGTCACGAATGGCCGGAGATCCGTTCTGGCACAAAACACGTGCCAGTGTTGCGGACGACGCAACCGACTACGTGCGGGGTTCTGGCACAAAAGGCGTGCCAGTGTTGCGGAAGACGCAACCGCCTGCCTTCTAATCACTGTTCACTATTAACTATTCACTTTCTTCTTCTTCGCCATTGCTCGCGGGCAGGGTTTGGCGGTGCGGAGGTCTAGGATGAGGATGCCGCTTTCGTCGATGTCGGCGTCGTAGAAACGCAACGTGTGTGGCAGGTCGATGCGTTGTTCGGCGATGAGCCGATATGCCTTGACCATCTTTGCTCCGGCACGGCTGCTGACCAATGCGGGATAGGCGTTTCGCATGGACTTGTGTGTTGGCTTGAGGCCGATGCGGTTGTTCGCACGGTCGTACAATATCTGAAACGCCTCGGGCGCGCCGACGATGTTATACGTCACCTTGCTCATCACGATATGCCCCTTTGCGTTCATCGTCACATAAATTCCCGCATACTGCGGCTGCACATCCCCACGCTTTATCTCGATCCATTCAGCTCTCATAACAAATGTTCCCCCAACTAAAACAAATGTAGCATATCTGAATGCGTGTTGCAAGTATGGCAGAGGTGCGAGAGGCTGCCCGCATGTGGCAGAAGCCCGCACGCGGTTGCGTCTTTCGCAACACTGGCACGTCTTTTGTGCCAGAACTAAGGCCATTCTTCGCTCTAATCAGATGCCCGCGTGTGGCAGAAGCCCTCACGAAGTAAGGGCATCTTAAACACACTCCATTAGTCTTCCAGATCGAACGGCATATCACTTTGGCAGTACAGTACGTAGTCGATCGCACCGGCCAGATGATGCGGTTTCCACAGATATCTACGGCTGCGGCCACGTGACCAGACTTTCGTTTCCGGATCGATCAGAGAATTTTCTCGCAGCATTTTGGTCGCATTTGCTTTGAGAGCGTCGGCAATGCGTTCAGGTTTCTTGTTTGCGAAAACGACCGAATGAGCGTGGTTGCTTCGGACGTTGACTGCATAGAGAACATATTCGCGCCTTCGGCAGAGGTCTTTGATCGCTGCTTCGACGATGCGACGCATTTGTTTTGTAAGGATGATTGGCGGCCCGTCCAATTCGTCACGCATCTCGGATTCGAGTTGTCGATCACACTCGATCCGAGGCGTGCCGTAAATGTTCAGTCCGCCACGAGCGACCGATTTGCGTTCGTCCCGTGGAGCCAAGTGCCGTACGTTCGGAAAGTGATCAGATATCCGAGCGGGAACTCATTCTCGTCAAAATCAGAGTCGAGGTGATCGTATCGCATAGGAACTGCCAACGAGTTTGATGCAGAAATAAAGCAAAAGCAAGAGGAAGAGTGCCCTTACTTCGTGCGGGCTTCTGCCATGAACCGTCTTCTGCCATGAACGGACTTCTTATGAACGGTGGTGTCAGGAAATATCGTGAGTGCGTGTCGGTGCGGTTGTGAATGGTGGGGTTATTGGGTGGTTGGGTTTTCGGAATTGCGCCGTCGAGAGATGGGCATTCGGCTGGGTGGTCTGGGTATTTGGGTGGTGTCGAGGCGGAATTCGCCGGCCTTTCTGCCTGCTTGGCCGCGGGGTGCCGTGGATGGTCCGCGACGCGCCGCTCGGGTGCCGCGAGGGTGCCGAAGCAAAAAAATGGGTGTTTCTGACGCGATATGGGCGGTTTTGAGACGAGAATTGAGCCACCAATGCACGAATTGGGGCTTATGAGTTTCCCGCAAAGACCGCCTCTGCTTTCATGCCCTTACTGCGTGCGGGCTTCTGCCGACTGCCGCTGCTACTGCTACTGTATCAGCTCAGCCGCGATGGTTTGGAACTGGGGATTCTGAGGCGTGTAGGCGGCCTCACTGTGGTCGAAGACGTCGTCGAGTTCGCGTTGGACGGAGCCGTGGCCAGCGGGGATGGCCTTGATCATTGGCTCGAAGTTGTTGAAATCGTAGAGTTCGTTATCCAAGAGATGCGAGCCGGTGACATTGGTCATCGCGGTGAGCATCGTCTGGCGAATGTAGGGCGTCTCCAACTCGAGTTCGGTGACGAGGCGTTTGACGCGGGCACGCTTGAGGTTCGGCTGCGAACCGCACAGATTGCACGGGATTATCGGGAATTTCTGCTCCTCGCTGTACGCGAGGATCTCGCTTTCCTGACAGTACGCGAGCGGGCGAATGACCGTGTTGCGGCCGTCATCGCTACGCAAGATCGGCGGCATCGCCTTGAGCTGGCCGACGTAGAAGAGGTTCATCAAAAACGTCGCGATCACGTCGTCAGCATGATGGCCGAGCGCGATCTTGGTGCATTTTTCCTCGACAGCGACGTTGTACAAGATGCCGCGACGAAGACGGCTGCAGAGCGAACAATACGTGTCGCCTTCGGGAATGTGTGCGGTCACGATCGAGTAAGTGTCTTCTTCGACGATGCGGTACGGCACATTGCGCGACTGCAAATATTCGGGCAGCACGTGTTCGGGAAAATCGGGCTGCTTTTGGTCGAGATTCACAGCCAAGATGTCGAATTTGACGGGCGCGCGGCGTTGGACATCGAGCAGCAGATCGAGCAGCGTGTAGCTGTCTTTGCCGCCCGAGAGACAGACCATGATGCGGTCGCCATCCTCGATCATCGAGAAATCTTCGATCGCACGACCCATCTTTTTGAGCAGCTTGGTCTTGAGTTTTGTCTCAGCTCGCATACGCAAATTCGGCGAAGCGCCGAAAACATAAGAGTTTGCCACGTTATTCCTATGCGCGCAATGCTAAAAACACTAGACACGCATCGCCGTTGTCATTTATGATTTAACGGACGGAAACAAGCTAGAGTTAATTTGAGCGAACGCGTGCTTCGTGCCGGTTGTCGTGGCTTGCTTGTGGCGGAACTTTCCTTCGCAACTTATATACAAGAGGTGAACATTTATGATCAGAATGGGACGAAGCTCCAGAACAGATGAAACTCCCGAACCACAGCAACCCACGGCAGACGCCTATCGCTATGAAACTCCGCAACCAACCACGCAAACACGAGCGATCTCGGAGAGCGATTCGATGGCCCGCGACATCAAAGAAGGCCGCCTGAGCGGATTTGTCGGCCACGGCACGACGCTGACCGGCGAGACTGAATTCCAGGCGATGCTCCGTGTCGACGGACATTTGATCGGCACAGTGTCGTCATCGACCGGCACTCTGATAGTCGGAACTAATGGTCAAGTTGATGCAAACGTATCGGTCGCGGCGGCCATGATCAACGGAACCGTAAACGGTGACATAGTTGCGACCGAAAAGCTTCAGCTCGGCCGGACTGCACGTGTTATGGGCAACATTCAATCGCCGAAATTGATCGTCGAAGAAGGTGCAATTCTCGAAGGCTCTTGCTCGATGCTCAAGGCCCGCGAGAACCGCGAAAAGACGATAGCCGCTGCAACACCCGTCGTTGAACCGCCGCCGCCGACCGTGATAACGCCGGTCGCGGAAGACGAAGACGATCAGCCGGACTTGCTTGCGGCTGACGATGACGACGACGAAACGGCAGAATCGGCAACGGCGTAGTTAACGGTGCTATTACGTGGCGAGCAACGGGCTCGCCATTTTCGATTTCCGCAGGTTCACCGCGGAGTCTTTTTAACCAAGGAGGAAAGACAGTATGTGGAGTGAATTCAAGGCGTTTATCGCACGGGGAAACGTTCTCGATCTCGCGATCGGTGTCATTCTCGGTGCAGCATTTGGAAAGATCGTTTCTACCTTTACCGAAGGTATCATTATGCCGGTCGTCGGTCTTGTAACCGGCGGAACAGATTTTAAGAGCAAATTTATCAATCTTGGCAGTGCCGCCCTTCCGATG
>CALMPJ010000175.1 GCA_937871585.1 uncultured Acidobacteriota bacterium
TGACTTTGCCCTTGTGAAGCCGGATCACCATAAATCCACCACCGCCGATGTTGCCCGCTTCCGGATAAACCACCGCCAGCGCCAGCCCAACGGCGATCGCCGCATCCACAGCATTCCCACCAGCCTTCATAATGTCCACACCGATCTGCGACGCAAGCTCATGCTGCGAAGCAACCATGCCATTCTTAGCCCGAACCGGCATCGGAGCAGAAGCCCGCACGCTAGTAAGGGACCCTAATGGCAGAATGAACGCAACAATTACAAAAAGAGCGGACAAGGATCTGATCAATTTCATATCCAGAATCTTAGCGCGTAAAACGTAGCAAGCCGAAACGTGGCGATATGAGCTTCAATTTTCCCGGCTGTGCCTCATCGCAGTGCGGGCAGGCTTGCCTGCACGTTAATTGCCCACCAAGACCACGCCCTCTTTGCGGCGAAGCCGCAAAGAGGGCGGTCTTCAGGAGCAACTTGCTCGGTCAGGCCCGGTTGAGGCTTCCGAAACACTGGCACGTTCTTTGTGCCAGAACCCGTAACCGCACTGCAATCGTGGCAAAGCCAAGTCGAGAAGTCTAATAAAGGTCCAACACTAGATACGGCTATTTGATCAGCACTTCGACTATTTGGCATAGAACAGCGTCTAACACCTCGATGCTGCGGTGTTTTTGTCATTTTCGTTTACTTTGTGATATTGTCGCAGTGATCTTTAAGCAGTAACCACTTTAATTACATTAGGAGAAAGCAAATGATCAGAAAATTTACGATGTTCGCGATGGTTGCGTTTGTTTTGGTTGGCGGTGCAATTGCCGTTTCGGCACAGAGTTGGGTAGATCTTGGCACTCGTGAGGTGCTCGATCGTGCTGATAAAGATTCGTGGCAGGTTGGTAAGGGGAAAGGCGAGTTCAAAGCGATCAAACTATCGGTTCGCGAGCGTCAGGTCAGGTTTTACAGCGTCGAAGTCAAATATGAGAACGGCCGCACAGAGATGTTTCAGGTCCGCAATCTCATCAACGCCGGCGGCCAAACGCGTGTTCTCGATCTAACAGGCCGCGACCGCTTCATCGACGAGGTAGTGATCGTCTACGAAGCCTCAACTGTAAGACGAGGCAAGCGTTCGCACGTGACGCTTTGGGGTTTGAAGTAGATGAATTGGCACAATTTGTGTTTGGAAAGCCTGCGCGAGCGGGCTTTTTTATTCTTTTGAGTTGCCACTAGCTTTAGCTAGTGGTTAAGGTTGTTATAAATCTCTTCATCGGGCTTTAGCCCGGCGTGCATTTGGGCTAAAGCCCAGGAAATCATCTACATGCCCTGTCCACTAGCTAAAGCTAGTGGCAATTCATGGGATAAAGCGGTATAGTCAAGACTCGGAAGCAGTACAAACCACCTCATGACAGAAGGCGATAGTAGAATTTATGGACGGAGGACGCTTTTCAGCACGAAAGTTCGCGCGAGATTTGCGCAAAGCCCCGTCGCGCCTTCGCAGTCGTCTCTCTAACTATCGATTTTACGCATATTTAGCCGTCTTAGGGCCGGGAATGATCGCCGCGAACGCAGGCAACGACGCCAGCGGCATCGCTACGTATTCATCAGTCGGCGCGGAATTCGGATATTCGCTGTTGTGGGTGTTCTTACCGATGGCTGTCGCACTCATCATAGTGCAGGAAATGTGCGTAAGAATGGGCGTCGTCACCGGACAAGGCTTGGCGGACCTCATTCGTGAGCAGTTCGGCGTCAGATGGACGGCTGTGATCATGCTGGCGCTCTTAATCGCAAATACGGGCGTCATTATCTCCGAATTCGTCGGCATTGCACAGGCGTCGGAACTGTTTGGAATACCAAGATACTTCACAATTCCGCTGACAGCGGGCGTTATTTGGTGGCTCGTTGTCAAAGGTTCGCAGAAAAGGGTCGAACGCGTGTTTCTGGTGATGTCGCTGGTGTTTTTGACGTACATCGCCGCTGCTTATCTAGCCCAACCAAGTTGGGAGGCCGTCGGTCATGGCTTCACACGGCCTCAACTTTCGAGTCAGAGCAATTATCTTTTCATGGTCATGGCACTGATCGGAACGACGATCACGCCTTTTATGCAGGTGTTTGTGCAATCGTCCGTCGTGGAAAAAGGTATGGACGACGAAGATCTGCCGCTTGTTCGCGCCGATGTGGTTGTTGGAACTTTGTTTTCGCTCACTATTGCAGCTTTCATCGTAATTTCGGCTGCCGCAACGCTCCATTCGAACGGCATATTCGCGATAGATTCCGCCGCAACCGCCGCGGAAGCGTTCGAACCAGTCGCAGGTGTTTACGCTAAATACCTTTTCGCCGTAGGATTGTTCGGCGCCGCGATGCTTGCTATGGGCGTGCTGCCGTTAGCAACGGCTTATTCGTTGTCCGAGGCACTTGGATTCGAAAAAGGCCTGTCGCGCTCTTTCCGCGAAGCACCGATATTTCTCGGCATATTCACGGCATTGATCATTGTCGGAGCGTTGGTCGCCTTGATTCCCGGCATTCCGCAGATCAGGCTGCTGCTCGTAACTCAAAGCGTGAACGGATTATTGCTGCCGATCATTCTTATCGCGATCGTAAAACTCTCTAGCAACAAGGAGATCATGGGAGAACGCGCAAATGGTCCTGCATTCAAGATCGTCGCATGGCTTTTGACAGCAGTTATCGCAAGCCTGTCGCTGGCATTGATTGGAAAGACGGTTGCTGATATCTTTGCGAAATAATATGCAATCCGACGTCAGGCGAAAGCTAATCCTCTTTGTGATCAAGTTGGGCATTCTCGTTGCCCTTCTTGTATCGCTCCCAATCCTCGAAGGCTGGATCAACACGACTCTGCTCCCTGAACTTGGACTTGCCGTTAATGAGGGCGTACTGAGTAATGTAGTTGTGTCTGAGCGCGGCACGTTGAGCTTTACGCCAGCAACAATGATCACTCAGACGACCTTTGCGATCGTACTGATCCTATTCAAGGTACTTCGAGTGCTGTTTGTGATGATGCTCGTCATTGCAATTGTTCGATTTGTCTCGCACTTGATCACTTCATCGCGCAATAAGTCCGACTCATCGGCGATAGCGTCTTCCTCAATACTGCAAACCGTATTGTCTGTAATTATCTACATAATTGCTTTCTTCGTAGTTTTTCAGTCACAGTTTCCAGATATACCATTGGCCCCGCTTTTTACAGGCTCGACTATACTCGGAATTGTTGTCGGTTTGGCGTTGCAGGACACATTGGGCAACTTGTTTGCAGGCGTTGCTTTGCAAGCCGATCAACCATTCCAGATCGGCGATGTTGTAGTGCTGTCAAATCGCGGTTCGGGAGTAGTTGAAGACGTTTCTTGGCGCGGCGTCAAGATCCGCACGTTCTCAAATTCCCTGTTGATGATCAGTAACGCAGTTCTCGGAAAAGAGATAATCGACGTTGCCCGCAAAGAAGATGCAGTTGCACGCAACGTATTCTTTAGCACCGGCTATGGACATTCGCCGGCGACAACGCAAAGTGTAGTAAGAGAAGCTATACGTGCGGCTGAAAATGTATCAAACAAGTTTCGGCCGGTTGTACGCATTCGAAATTTAGGAGCTGACGGCATCGAATGGGAAGTAAAGTACTGGCTCGACGATTATTCACGTTTTAACGATACCGATGCCCTCATTCGCGAACGAATTTGGTACGCGTTTCAACGTGAGAGCATCACAATTCCGTATCCGACGCGTACGCTTCATGTCGAGCGGGGCAGCGGTCATTCTCCAGTCGAGCACCATTACGATCTCGTTTCAGCGCGCTTATCTAACGTCCCGATCTTCGATCCGTTGTCCGAAGAAGAGATCGCATTGCTTGCCGAAAAGGTTAAGAAACGCGTATACGCTCCAGGCGAGTTGATCGTCCGATCTGGCACCGAAGGTAGTTCAATGTTCATCATTGATCGCGGAAAGGTGGCGATCCAGATCTATGACAACGGCAATAAGATCAAGGTAAACGAACTTGGCGAAAGTGATTTCTTTGGTGAAATGAGTCTGTTGACGGGCGAACCGCGAACGGCAGATGTAGTTGCGTTGGTCGAAACAGAGGTAATGCAAATTCGCCGAAACTCGCTTAAGCCAGTCCTCGAAGCAAATCCGCTGCTTGCTCAATCTATTACTGACATAGTCGCGGAACGTCGAGCGAAGCTGAATGCATCGCAAGATACAGGTGTGACAGATCAAGCTGAGGTAAAGAAAGGAATTATCCGATCGATCAGGAAATTGTTCGGCCTCAGCAAACGAAAAGGCGAGGCCGAGGATTGATCATTCAGCTTCCGAAGCCTTTTTCTTCGACTTCGCTTTGGATTTCGTCTCGGCTTTTGGAGTTTCAGCTTCGGTTGGACAAGCTTCTTTCTTCACCGATTCATAGGCAGCCGTGACATTCTGCTCAAACTTCGGACCCATGTCTTTCATGGCTTCGCCTGCTTTTTCAAAGAAATCCTTTGACGAATCGACAAATACGTTCAAAGTCTCTTTCAACGCTGCAGCTTCCAGCTTGAACAGAGTTGAAAACTTCTCTTCGAGTGGTAATGCTTCAAATTCAGCCTGAAATTTCTCTTTAGTGGTGGTTGATCCTGTGACCATAGCGTTCCTCCGGTGATACCTTCAAATCAAGATTACGCCAATATTGATCGCAAAGTTCCAAGTTTTAGTGAGATGTGCCCTTCTGAACGACACGAACCTTTGGTTGGGCACCAGATGGAGCAGCGGGAATCTGATTTGACGACGACGCACAATCTGAACAAAGACCCCACAATCTTAAACTATGATGTGTCGGTGTAAATCCGTGTTCATCCGCAACTTTGTCCTGCATTGCCTCGATCTCAGCCGAAAAGAACTCGATCACGCGTCCGCATAGCGTACAGATCATATGATCGTGATGTTCGTGTTCGAAATGATGCTCGTAATAGGTTTTGTTGTCACCAAAACGAACTTCGCGTGCCAGGCCAGCTTCAGTAAGTAGCTTTAGCGTCCGATAGACAGTTGTGTGTCCAATGGTCGGATCTTTTTCGTGTACCAGCCAGTGCAGATCATCGATGGTGAGATGCTCCTCTGTGCTGAGGAATACTTCGAGTATCAGATCCCGCTGGCCCGTTCTGCGAAGACCAAGCGACTGTATATGATCTGAGAATATCGTCTTCTCTTTCTCGAACTTATCCGAAAGCGATGCCATTACCTTTATTCTACAATTCGCTCCGTTCTTTCGCTACACTTAGAAGCGTTTCGAGCTGGCGTGCCTTCGATTCATCAATATTATTCCGACGGGCTATCTCAACTGATCGCAACGCAAGATCGATAAAGATCTCACGTATTCGCGGATCAATTTCGTCTCCAAGAGACGCTAGGTGTCCCTTCGCCGTTTCAATGTCGCCGCGAGAGTAGGTGCCTGTAAGTGCATTGGTGGTGCCCGAACTAAAAACATTCGCGATCACGCTAGCAACCAGAGGTTCGAGCATCCGAAGCGATGCTTCCGATTCCACACCCGACGAACGCATCATTTCATCTGCAATATCAATGATCGCTACAACGTGTCCTGCTGCAGTAACTGCTGCGGCATGATAGATTGCCTTTTTTTCGGTGGAAATGACAAAAGGAATACCGCCGAGGTCCTTAGCGATCTCCGATGCAGTAAAAACGGCCCTTTCGTCGCCTTCTAAGCAAAAATAGGCTCCTTCAAAAACACGACCTGCCGATTCTCCCGTCACAGAAACAAGCGGATGCATCGAGGCAACGCTGCAACCTAGATTTGATAATTCGCTAAGTACGGCCGAACTAAGCGACCCGCTTGTATGTACTACGATCTGTGGCGGTTTCAGTCTGCGCACAAGCAGATTGGCGACCTCACGGATCGAATCATCATTAGTTGTAATTAGGATGATATCCGAATCTAAACGCTCAGAATCTGAAAGTGAGGAGACCTCTGCGTCCGGGAAAGTATGTCTGCCGTAACGATCGGTGACAGGAAATGCATCCGAAAGTTCCCGTGCAAGTGCATTGCCGACGCGGCCCATTCCAATGATCGATACAGTTGGCATCCGCCTAAGAATATAACCGAACGGATCGGTCTTAGCTAATGCTACCTGTCCTCAACTATCAGATCTAGCATTTCGCCGATCTCGCTGACCGTATCGGCCCATTCCGGCGTCGGGCTTACGATAGCTTGTGAAACTGCTTCATTTGGATTTATCTTCTTACGCTGATCGATCCGCTCGCTTGCCAAACGCAGCACGCGGATCTCGCTTTCACGCAGTCCGCCAAATCGCTCGCCCGACAATAGCTTGCTGCGAACTCGCTTGGCTCCTTCGACGAGTTCGGCATCATTCAGATCGATGCCGTCAGCGATCGAATCGATGATCTCGGTCTTGCCATTCTGCAACGAGTTTCGAAAGTCGGAAAGACCTCGGTTGACCGCAGCCCATAGTTCGTTCGGCAAAAGCTCGGCAGTATCGACGGCACCCAGCGAAAATCTACATCCACACGAACCGCTCTCGACCGCCATCGCACTTGCGTCGAACTGACAATCAAGATAGCTGATCCGTTGCATTATCTCGCGAATTGAATTTTGGTAGCTCTGATCGAAAAATGTCGTATCCGCCACACTCTCATACTCAAGCCAAATGCCCGTTTCGCGTATTTCGTTTACCTTGTCCTTAATATCACGCGATCTAACGATATTGTCATGCTGCTCAACATAGAGTTCGCAGTAGCTGCGTCGGAACAGATCAAGCTTAATGTTGATCTCATCCGGTGAAACTGTGAGATCACCTGTTGCAGTTCGGTCGAGCAGATCTTCGAGTTCTGTTCGGAGCGAATCAGTTCCCGCGTCGCCTGTGTATTCGCATAAGGCCAAGTAGAATCTCGCCGATTCGCGTGCATTTACCGATGAAAGATAATTCTTGACCAGCTCGATCTCGTTACGTCGGGCCACTATCTCGGTTTCCGAATCTGAGAAAATGTCCGCAACACGCTCAAGACAAGCTTCTAACGAACCATTCGAAGCTGCCTGCGACCTGATCGCTTCGGCAACTACTGAAAATGAACGCAACGAAATGGTCGACAGACGCCAGAGCTTCGCATTTATCTGAGCGTCATTTATCGAATCAAATTGTCCGTTCAGATCGACGGAATCCCATTCTTCTAACCATTTATTGAGACCATCCAGGACCGCTTCTTTTACTTCCGGCGACTCAATATTCCCGGCAAACTTCGCTTGGCAGATCTGACCGGCCCACCAGGTCAAGCGTGCATTCGAATAGGCTGCCGCCATCGGCCTTGCGACCCCGACAATGTCGTCCCAGATGATCTTGAGGTCGAACGAACGCCGGCTGATCCGATCGCCGGTGTTTGTAACAAACTCGATCAGACGAGCACTGGCCATGCCCGCGAGGAGCAAGTAGCTCGATTCACGGACGAGCCCATACGGCGAACGGCCAAGTAGCTCAAAGACACTCTCAAGGTTACATTTCTCACCGTCAGACGGAACGAGCTGCAATACTTGCTGTACGAGAGGATTTTCCTGAAGAACCTCGGCTTCAACCGGAGCGTACTTATCGCCGATCTTTGCCGCCAGATCTAGTTGGACCGCGAATGTCGAAGCCAGCCATTGGCTTTCATCAAGTCCGGTTTGTGCTCCGCTGAAAAAGTCAGAAACAAGCGACGAGACTTCCCGCATTTTGAGGACCTGCGGAAAATAGGGATGCATTGGATATCGTCCCTCGAATAGCGATTCGAGCATCACCGTAGCGATATGTGATAGCGACTGTGATGCACGAGCCTCTTCGCTGAAATTGTATTCGAGGCCGTCGATAACGAGCACGCCGTCCGTCAAGAAACTCCGTACCAACACCTTTTCGGCACTTACTGTGTGAGATTGGAGCGCGGCCGCTATATGTTCTTTGAACTCCGAGCGAATATTTGCGTCATGCGATAAAACCACAAGCCGCTTTAGTATTAGCTTTTCTTCTGATGTCAGCGGAGCAGGACGCCAACAGATGGCATTCGTTTCGGCTGAACTGCCTCCGCCGAGCAGCACATCCGTGTCGATAAAGATCTCCCAGTCCGGACGTTTCGAACTGTTCGGGACGACACTTGTTCCCCAATGTACCGATCCCGGGCGATCGGCACCACGCCATACTACGAAACTATCGGCAGAAACATCTGCGCCAACTTCAGACACGTTGAACTCGCAGTCCGAAAAGCGCTCACCCATCACTCGTCGGAGAATCTCACGGATCTCCGAATCGCCAACTGATTGCGCAGCTTCCGAAAGAGCGAAGCGCATATCATCCTTGCCGGCCAATCTGAATGAAAAGCGGGTAGCACCGGTGCTATCAGTGCTTCGTTCGATGCTGTCCGGGAGTTCGCTCGCAAATGCCTGCAAGGTGGCTTCAACTTCTACGATCGCATGGTCCGGGGCATTCTCGTCAAAGATCAGCATCGAGGCACAGATCTCGGACGCTGACGCACCGCCTTCGTTCAAAGAGAACAGCAGCAGGCCTTTCAGCACTAGCTTCGCCTGCAAACGCTTCATTACCGGGGTTTTTGCAATAACATTCGTGTTCAACCTGTCGAACGCAGCAAATACCTCCGCAAGCTCCTCAACACCGCGAAGGCCCATTTCGACGTTGTCAAATACCTCGTCGGGGGCGATCAGCGAGTTTGCGGGCCGTCCCAGAATACGGGCTCCTGCCTCAGACGCGAAACCGAGCAATGCGAATTCCTGAAGATACAGCCGCACGAACGGAGCGATCTCCATTATCGACGGATGGAGCGGATAAAGCGACGTGAATCGTTGTTCGCTCCACCGGAATCCGGGAATCACGCTCCGGTAATGCTGGAACATGTCGTGAAGGACCGGAAGCATTCGCTGAACTTTAGGAAAGACACGAGTGTCGACTATCCTGTAAAGGTGTTCTTGATCGAGATAGTCGATCGAATAGGTCGCCGCAATCCCTGAATTCGCTCCGTCGGCTCCGGCAATGTCGTCATCGAGGGCGATCGCGACAAAGATCCCAAGTTGTTTCGCGATCTCGCCAACCTCAGCTAATACACGTCCGTCGTCTCGAGAAACACGTGTCGAACGCTCAAGTGCCGTGTCAATAATGATCGCAACTTGTTCGCCTGACGTGTTCATCGTGGCCAGCATCAGTATTTCGGACAGCGTGTTCGATAAATTCGCCACATCTTGCCCAATAACTGGTGCCAGACCTTCCTTGATCTCGTCCAGAAGCGTTATCCCGGTGCCTCTGCGGACGTAGGCAACAGCAAATTGCCGTCGTTGCAGTGCTCTATTCGCTGCTTCGACGGTCGGATCTTGTATTCGAACCCTCAGTTCGCTCGCTCCGAGCAAAACGCCTAATGTCGCGAGAAAATGACTCTTTCCGACTCCGCGAAATCCCGCAAGCGCGCTCGCACTGCCACTGCCTTCCGCAAGTCCGGCGGCACGCATGAGCCACTTCGACATCAATTCGGCAGTTATATCAGTGAAATGGTAAGAGGTAACCGTTTGTACCTGATCAGCACGAAAGTCGACCACGCTTCCATACGGGCGAACTTCGACGATGTCCTTTACCTTTTCTTCGATTCGTTTCATTGGATCTTTGAGGGTTGAGCGCGAAAGCGTGCGTTTGCGTAAAGATACAAACTGCAGCCAATAGTATTTTAACAAGTTTGTGCACTTTAAGGAAACACTTTTTTTGGATCCGGCAAACGAATTCTCTCGGATTTCACAACTCTTTACTCAACTTGTGCATCGAAATAATGTTGCTAAATGTCGAGAGTGTCTTTACACTCTCAATTACCACAATTATTTTGAGTCGGAGGCACGACATGTCTGATCAATTTGGTCGTAAATTAATGGCCTTTTCAATGGTTTCGATCCTATCTTTCGGTTCGATCGCGATTGCGCCGCATTCAGCGTATTCACAAACAAAAGACGACAAGAATGCGTCGAAGGCTGAATCAAAACCGGTAGCAGCTCCTACTCCGGGGCCGCTTTCGCCGAAAGACGATCCGGCGATGATCGGAAAACGTAAGATCAACAATGGAACCGACAAGTTCTTCGGATGGCTCGGCGGCTCAAAGGAAAAAGAACTTGCGATAGGTCGACAACTCTCGATGCAGGTCGAGAAGGAATCGAAAATGGTCGAAGACCCGATCGTGACCGAGTATATCAACCGAGTCGGTCAAAACATCGTTCTCCATTCCGACGCTAAAGTTCCGTTCACGATCAAGGTCATCGACAGTGACGAAGTCAACGCGTTCGCCTTGCCCGGCGGCTTCTTCTACGTACATCGCGGGCTGATCCTTGCTGCCGATAACGAAGCTGAACTTGCTGGTGTGATGGCACACGAGATCGCTCACGTAACAGCCCGCCACGCAATGGAAAATCAAGGTAAAAGCACGGCGATCAATTACGGAGCATTGATCGGCATCATCTTTGGCGGGCCGATCGTTAGCACAGTTTTGCAGAACGGCGGCGGCATTTTGGCTGGTCTTGCCGGGCTGAAATTCACACGCGGAGCCGAGATGGAAGCAGATAATCTCGGAGCACAGTATCTTTATGCATCAGGCTACGATCCGACAGCGATGTCGACGATGTTCGAAAAGCTTGCATCGCAAAACAAGAAAAAGCCCGGTTCGATCCAAAAGCTTTTCTCGACCCATCCGCCGTCACTAGAACGTCGAGACGAAAGCCTGCGGCTTGTGGCTCGCTATCCGGAACGCGAAGAGTATGTCATCACGACCTCCGAATTTCAGCGTGTTAAACGCCACCTAGCTCGATTGACGAATTCTAAGGCTACTATTGCAGGAGATTTCGACGATCCGGCGGATACTAGGCCGACTCTCAAGAAACGCACACCAACGGACACGGACACTGGTCAGGACGGCGAATCCAGCTCATCGGACGCTCCGCCAAAACTCAAGCGTCGCGATGAACCAACAACGCCGCAACCGTCGGCAACGCCTCAGAAATAGTTAAATGTCAGTTGATTGAAAGAAAGGCCGTCCGAGTGCGCGGCCTTTTTTCATTGGAGCTCCAACACTCTTGTCGGCAATCGGTCCGGAGATCAGACCTATAAAATAACTTAAGATGCCTGAAGCGTAACGGGTTGCCGATCTATTCGGGCACAATCGACGTGCCAGTGTTTCGCGACCCTCAACCGTGCGGAAAGGTTTGCCTTTCCGCACGTTCGTTATGTTCGGTTGCGGCTTGCCGCCGCCCAAATGCGGTGTGTCACTTTCAACGTGATTTATTAGATCGCTCAGGTTCGGCGGCGATGATCCGCGCTATCAGAGCTGCCCTTTCGGTGAAGCGAGCTTCACGGCAAATAGAACGGCAAGCCGTGATATATACTCTAGATTGGTCCCTTGGATTGCCGACACTCAAGCCGGCATTCGGTCTAGAAAAAAGAGCAAAAAAAAAATGCGGCCACCAACGGCCGCATTTTTCGTAATCCATTTCAATAGCTCTACTTCACAGGAGGTTGTGCCGGAGTCTCAACTTTCGACTGAACAGCCGGCTTTTTCTTGACCACCGTCGTAAATGCAGGCGGGATCTGATTTAGTAAAATGTCGCCCTGATTCTCGATGGTTTGGTCGATCAGTTCAAATGCTTCCTTATCGAAATCACGCGACATTAATACACCATCGCGATCGATCGTCAGTGGATAAACGCCAAAGAACTGGTTCTTGAAGTTCGAGAAAAACGACTCGTCCTCGGGCGGCAAAACATTCGCACGTTCGGGGTTTGTTGGCGGGATCGACGCTCCCATAAGCGTCAGTTGTTCCTTTGCCTTGTCCAAATATTTGCTATTTGGATAATCACTAACTAGACGTTGGAAATAGCGAACGGCTTGGTCCGTCTCTTCTTCGATCTGATACGTTACCGCCGCCTTGAAAAGTACCTCGTCCATAAATTTGAAGTCTGGATACTTGTCTAAGATCTCATTCAGACGCGATTGAGCACCTTTTAGGCCGCCCTTTTTCTGATCGACCGAGAGTGTGTAGTAATAGTTCGCGATCAGCAGATTATGAAGGCCAATATTATCTTGCACCTCCGAAAGGCGTAGCTTTGCGGCATCTTTAAGAATAGAATTTGGATATTGAGCTAACAGATTCTTCAGGCGAACCTCAGCACGTTTCGCACGCGTCACGTCACGATCCGGAAGCCCGATCTGCCGCATTTCCGACTCGGCGATCTTCAGTACCACGCGATCCGCAAGCGGATGTGTTGGGAAGAATGTGAGCCAATCCTGATATGCAGCGATCGCTTGTATCAGGTTCGATGTTGTGCCTTCGATAAAGAATGAATCAGCAACGGCAAGCTTTGCCATCGGCAAATAGGGCGAATCAGGGTAGGTCGTAATGATGGTCTGGAATAGCAGACGTCCTACGTCGTAATTCTTTTTTCTGACCTCACGCGTCGCGACTACGAAAAGTTCCTTGTCGCGTCCCGGCGTGACGGTTCCCAACAGTTCGTCAAATTCATCATTGCCCTTGCCGCCAAAGATCCACAGAAACTTCTTCTTCTTTTTGATCTCACGGGTTTGGCCTTCGCGCGACTCCGACGCATTTGCTCGCGCTGTCGCCGTCTCGGTTTGAAACTTATCGACACGCGATTGCAGGTCGCTTACCGATTGTTCCAATGAATCGAGATCCTTACGCTCGTACTTTTCTCCGCGATCGATCTTGCCGCGAATATTGCTAATATCACTTTGCAAACGCGAAGCCTCTTTATCGAGACTGCGAACACGTGAAATTGGCGAGTCGGCGGTTTCTTCGACCTTCTCTTTCGCTGCTTTTGCCTCAGCCTTTAATGCCGACTCCGAGCTGCCAAGCGAACGACGGATCGCGTTCAACTTGTCGGACATGATCGAAATACGCTGAGCGTCTGAGCCGTCCTGAGCAACTGCAAGTCCTGACAAGGTCAATAGTGCTACAAAAAGCGATAGGCATCGAACCGTTCTTGAATAAAACATATTTGGATAAATACTAGACCCAACGGGTCCCATTATTGATTAAATCCTGCACTGCAGCCGCTGCGTCCTCACGACCGAAAACCGCCGAACCCGCAACGATGATCTCGGCACCCGCGGCCGTAACCTCACCAATATTAGAAGCATCGATGCCACCATCTATCTCGATACGCGTGTTTAGCCCTTTGGCAGCGATCATCGCTCTCAAGTCACTTACCTTTTGCAGCACAGGAGCGATAAATTTCTGACCGCCAAATCCAGGATTTACGGACATCACAAGCACAAAATCCGCAAACTCGATCGCACTTTCCAGCATCGTCAGCGAAGTCGCCGGATTGATAGCAATTCCTGCCTCCGCTCCTTTATCACGGATCGATGCAATCGTCCGGTGAATATGCGGATCAGCCTCGATATGAACCGAAACCATATTTGCACCGGCTTTTGCGAACTCAGCGGCGTAAGTTCCCGGCTCGACGATCATCAAATGCGTGTCGATCTTGAGATCAGTGATCGCTCTGATAGACCGCACGACCGGCAATCCGATCGTGATATTGGGCACGAATCGTCCGTCCATCACATCGACGTGCAATATCGTCGCTCCGCCGGCTTCAACTTTCTTGATCTCTTCGCCGAGACGGCTAAAATCCGCCGAGAGCAGCGAAGGTGCGATCTCAATTCCCGCAATGGGTTTCATTTGTTTTGTTGCGCTAGACACAAATTTCGTTGCATTAACGGTTCGGCCTCGCAGGAGGCTTAGGCTTTGTTTCGTTAGGTTTTGTCGATGTCGACGGCGACCCTGATGGCTTCGGCTTGTCTCCGCCCGTTGGTGTCCCGGTTTCTTTCTTATTCGAGTTATCTGACGAATCGGAATTCGAATTCGAATTCGTCGTCGAGGTGTTTACGTCCCTCGCAGTATCCGCTTTCTTTCGGTTCGTATTCGTGTTCGTCTTCGTCTTCTTCGGCTTATCGGTGATCATTTCCTCGATCTTATCCGAATCATCCTCGTCCGTTTTCTTCAAAACCGGAGCCTCTTCGCCCGCAAGCGGAGCCTTGCTCGTGACAACCAATATCATCTGCCCCGTCTTTACGGTTTCCCCGGGCCTTGGCAACTGCTCGATAATAGTGTTCGGAGCCTCAGTACTAACGCGATCGGCACGCTTCTTGATCTTGAGGCCAAGCGAAGCAAGCTCGGTCTCGCTTTCGACAAATGACTTGCCCGTGATCTCCGGCACCTTGATCTCACGCCCTTGGAGCGAATAATAGACAACCGTCACCATTCCGCCCAAGAAAACAGCGAGCAAAATGCCAAGTGAGATCAATTTTCCAATTGCCGAAGCACCGGCTTTGAACAGACTCATCAGATCAGCCTCCAAACGGACATTCTATCCTTTTTTTGCCGTGCTTTACAGCCACGATACATCACTTCTTGAACCTCTTGAGACCCGCGACAAAGAATCCGTCGCAACCATCACGGTCCGGCCACATTCGATAGTGTCCGGCATCCGTTCGAAATCGGGCTTGGAGATCAAGTTCGCAGATCTCAAAGCCGACGACATTCGTCATAAACTGCTCGATCACGCTCTCATTCTCGGCGATCTCAAGTGAACACGTAGAATAAACCAGCGTTCCTCCAGAACTTACTAACTCGGACGCGTTTCGCAGTATCTCGAGTTGCCTCTTTGAATGCCGCACAAGTTCGTCATTGTTCGCCCGATAGCGAATTTCGGGATTATGACGAATAGTTCCGGTGCCTGAACATGGTGCATCAACAAATACCGTGTCGAAACTCGCTTTCTCAAATGGAAGTTCGACCTCGGCGTTGTATCGATGTACATCAACATCTCGACAACCTTGTGCCGACAAATTTTCACGCAAAACGTCGACGCGATTCTTTGAAATATCTCCTGCCACTATCTCTATTTCTGGTCGATCATTCTGCAACATCGCTATCAGCCCGGTCTTCCCGCCGGGCGAAGCACAAACGTCGAGAAACCGCTGCTTTATTAGCTTTGAAACACCAGATGCGACCAACTGCGAACCAGCGTCCTGAGTATAAATAGCACCACGAGACAGCATCTCCAATAGGCCGTCGTCCGGAGTCGAATAGCAAAAGACCCCGTCGAATCGCTCATCTTTGTATTCATTGAGACGGGCAATATCTTCAACCATCACATTTAATGTTGGTCTAAAGAACTGTCTCGGAAGCTCATTATTCGCCGCTGCGATACTCGCAGTTCGCTCAATGCCAAACGAGTCGACCCAACGCTCAAGCAGCCAGCGAGGATGCGATGTTTCGACGTTTATTCGATCGAACTCGTCAGCGAACACAAATTGCGGCGTCTCACGAGTCGCTCGGCGCAAAATTGCATTGACAAAGCCGGCCGCCGATTTTCGCTTCGCCAATTTCGCGAGTTCTACTGATTCGTTTATCGCAGAATATGCAGGAACTCGATCTAAATGCCGCAATTGGTAAAGCCCGACGCGCAGTATCACGCGAACCGCAACATCGAGTTTCTTGCCACCGGCAAACACGTCGATCTCGCGGTCAAGTGCGATCTGGCGACGCAGCACACCGAGAACTATTTCGTGGCAAAGACCGCGATCCTTTGCGGAAAGTCGCTCGTCGTAATCGGCTAAGATCGACGACATCGCGCCTTCGGCCTCGACGTCGTGCAGTACCTCGAAAGCCGCGCGTCTTGCTGGCGAGACCTTGCTCAACGGTTGTACCTCTTGGGATTTCGAAGCGAATGGTCAGGTTCGATGCCTTGGACAAGATCGTGCGTAAGAGTGCGGCGTTCGTCAAAGACAAAACATTCGCCGTCCCACAGCGAATCTTCCTTCGGTACGGTTTCGATATAACGAAGAATACCGCCTTCAAGTTGATAGATCTCATCGAATCCGAGGCCCTTCATATACGGAGCAAATTTTTCACAACGAATGCCGCCTGTGCAAAACATCGCCACGCGTTTATGTTTCGCAGGATCTAGATTCTCCGCGATGTATGCGGGTAGGTCACTGAACTTCTCTGTCTCCGGATTTACGGCACCGCGAAACGTGCCGTTTTTGAATTCGTAATCATTCCGAGTATCGAGCACGAACGTCTCTTCATCAGAAATGATCTCGTTCCATTGTTCAGGTTTTACGTGCGTTCCGGCACCGAGCGAGATATCGACGGGTTGTTTCAGGGTAACGATCTCGGGCTTGATCTTAACGTCGATCTTTCTCAGCGGACGCTCGTTATGGAGCGAGACTTTCGGGTCGAACTCTGTATCGAGTATTTTCGCAGCAGCCAGCAAAAACGCCGACATTTCATCACTTGTACCGCAAAGACTGGCGTTGTAGCCTTCTTCCGCCAAGATGATCGTTCCACGAACTCCGGTTTCGATCATCAGTTCTTTCAGGCGTTCTTTGACCTCAGGCAACGGCGTTACATCGACCAATTGCTTGAACTCATAGAAATTTACTATCTGAAACTGCTCCATCAAACCTCACCAAAATGCTGTCCAACCGCAAAAGCACCGCTATTCAAGACGTCGCGTGCCGCCATTCGCCGCTTACCTTCCAACTGTAATTCTTCGACGACAAGCTGCGTTCCCTCGCCACAGTTTACTACGAGTCGCTGCTTTGCCTCGACGATCTTGCCGGGCTGAACGTCAACGTTATCGCTTTCAACCATTCCGGAATAGATCACGACTCGCTTGTCGCCGTGCGTTGTAAAGCTCGACGGAAAAGGCTGGAAGCCGCGAATTCGCCGTTCAATATCGGTCGCCGACATATTCCAATCTATCAGACCGTCACTTTTCTTCATTATCGGCGCGATCGACATTGCAGAATCGTCTTGTCTCTGAGGAATGAGCGAATCAAGCCGCCGTAGTGTGTTCGAGATCGTTTCCGCTCCAAGTTCGCCTAATCTTGCCATTAACTCGATCGCATTCTCACGCTCACCGATCGGCGTCTCGACTTGCTCGAGAATGTCGCCCGTGTCG
Organism: uncultured Acidobacteriota bacterium; assembly: GCA_937871585.1. GTDB lineage: Bacteria > Acidobacteriota > Blastocatellia > Pyrinomonadales > Pyrinomonadaceae > OLB17. The sequence continues at coordinate 16,985 of CALMPJ010000175.1, forward strand.
AGGCCTTCGTCCATCTGCATCGTGGTCACGCCGGTTTTGGTTTCGCCATTGACGATCGCCCAATTTACCGGAGCCGCTCCGCGATATTTTGGCAATAGCGAGAAATGTACATTTATCGCTCCGTGCGGAAACGCTGTCAGATAATCCTTCGGCAGTATTCGACCGTATGCAACTACGACTGCTACGTCTGCATTAAACGAACGAAATTGCTCGATCGCCTCTGATGTGCGTATTTTTTCCGGCTGCAAGACCTGAATTCCCTGCTCTAAAGCTATTTCTTTCACCGGCGGCATTGTCAGTTTGTTTCCTCGGCCTGCCGGGCGATCTGGCTGTGTATAAACAGCTGCAATCTCGTGTCCGTCGTCGATCAGGCGACGAAGGGACATGGCAGCAGGACTAGGCGTTCCCATGAAAACAATGCGCATAGCAAAAAAGTCAGGCTTCCCGCGAAAGAAGCCTGACCTTTAGTTTAATACCGAGCTATCAGAAACTCTAGTAACCGCAGTGATAGTTCGAGAATTCATAGTATCTCGTCCACTTTCCGTTCTCTTTCTTGTAGGCCGTAAATCCGGCACCTTCGAACGACTGTTGGTACGTAAAGATCTCACCTATTCCGTCGCCGTCGTAGTCAAAACTATCGAGCAGCAGTTCATGGTAGATGCCTTTATCAACGTCTTTGATGTCGCCGCTCATCACATTTGCCTGGTCAATGGCTCGGCCATCCGCGAAAACAAACGAATACTTGCCGCCTGCACCTAATTCTGCGATGAAAAACAGCAAGTTACGTGTTTTACTGTCCACATCGATCCAATATGAACCTACGAACTCCGCACGGCCATTCTTGTCGATGTCGATCGCGGTCAAGTTCTGGCTTTTCAGCTCTTTGGCGGCGAGTTTACTCTTTGCGAATTCCTTTCTCACAAGCGCTTCGATCTCGGTTCGTTCTGCGGCAGAAGGCCGGCGGCGAAAAAACGTTGTGTTCTTGATCGGAGCATTTGTGGCAAGGCCCATGACCATTCCGCTAATAGGCGTTTTGGTCGTGGAAACGCTAATATTCGCCATATTCGGGGCACAATCTGCCTTGGCATTGGCGCTTTTGATCTTGACCGAACCTGCGGCGACACCGCCGAAGACCAATTTGTAAGTGGAAGCTGCCTTGTAATAAGTTTTGTTGAACGCCGCGATAATGCCGCCGTCGTCGCTGCCGTTAACCGGTGATTCGAGACGCGAGCGATTGATGTAGGCGATCGGTTCGAGGCCCGAGCCGTCGTTCACCACTGCAAAAATGATCTGCCGCGGGCCTTTTGCTTGGGCAAAAACAGGTGCGGACGAAG
>CALMPJ010000176.1 GCA_937871585.1 uncultured Acidobacteriota bacterium
AAAGTGGTACTTTGTGCAAAGGATTACTTTCATGAGATCACAAAGTTCGCAACTTAGAGTCGAAGAATGGGTAGCTAAGGAAATTGCTTTCGGCCGGAGCGCTTTCTCGCTGGATCGAGTTGAGAGTGAGCTGCCGCAGTATTCTGAAACCGCGATCAAACGTTCTCTGAACCGATTATCACGAAAGGGCACCATAATTTCCGCCCACAAGGGCTATTACGTTATTGTCACGCCTCAATACTCTTCACGCGGGATTCTTCCTCCGGCACTATTTATTGACGGACTAATGCGTTTCTTGGATCGTTCTTATTACGTTGGCCTTCTAAACGCTGCTGCATTTTACGGAGCGGCACACCAGGTGCCTCAAGAGTTCTTTGTTTTCACGAGTTTTCCGCCCATGCGGCCGACCGTGAAGAAGGGGATAAAGGTAAATTACATAACCAGAAAAGAGATCCCAGATGACCTTCTCGAAGACCGAAAGACCGAAACTGGAGTTGTTAAGATTTCCTCGCCGGAACTTACTGCAGCCGATTTGGTGCAGCACCATAAAAGAGTCGGCGGTTTGAACCGAGTAGTTGAAGTGCTCTCAGAGCTGACCGAAGCGATCCGCATCGAGAAACTAAACCACGAGTTTGTTCAGTTCGTTCCAACTGCCGTAATTCAGCGGCTCGGTTACCTGCTTGAAACAGCAGTAGATGCGGAGTCCATCGCCGACGGGCTGTATAAAGCCGCTGCGTTAAACGTCGAAAGGTTCTTTCCCGTGCCATTAAGTACTACAAAAAGGAAGCGTGGATTTCTGGTTGAAACGAGATGGAATGTAGTTGTAAATGAAACGATAGATACTGAATTGTGATTCCGAGAGCATATATCACCCAGTGGGCCAACTTCGTCCCATGGCAGACGAATGAACAGGTCGAGCAGGACCTTGTGATCACACGCGCCATTGTCGAAATCTTTTCGGATGATTTCCTACGCGAACGCCTGGCGTTTCGCGGCGGCACCGCTCTTCATAAACTTTATTTGAATCCGCAACCTCGGTATTCCGAAGACATCGATCTCGTTCAGATCAAACCCGAACCAATTAAAGAAACGCTCGCCCGCCTTCAAAGCAGGCTTGAATTCGTCGGTCCGGCATCTGTCGCTCAGAAGAAGGACAATAATACTCTGCGTTTTCGATTCGAATCGGAAATACCTCCGGTCCAACCTTTGAAACTAAAAGTCGAAATAAACTGCCGCGAACATTTTAACGTGATGGGCTTGCAGGAGTTTCCCTTTGCAACGGAATCTGACTGGTTTAGCGGTAGTACCGATATTGTAACGTACAGGATCGAAGAGCTTCTCGGAACAAAGCTTAGGGCTCTGTATCAGCGTCGCAAAGGGCGCGACCTCTACGATCTTTACAAGGCGTATCAAGAGCAACGGCCAGATTCTCAACAGATCATTGACGTTTATCGAAAGTATATCGCTTTTTCCGTATACAATCCGCCAACAAGAAAACAGTTTCTCCGGAACCTCGAAACCAAGATGCAGGACGACGAGTTCCTCGGCGACACACGGGCGTTGTTGAGACCAACGGAAAAGTACGATGCTAATGAGGCATTTAATTTCATAAAGGATGAACTAATTGAAAAGCTCTAGGCTTCTGGTTTGCCAATCAGTAATCGAGGCGTAGTTAAGCTACCGAATACGCTCGGACGTAGTTTGAAAATGGTCATCCCGACTTCGAACGCCTGCGGACACCGAATGCGTGGGGAATGGAAAACGATCTTTGGATAGCTCCTTGTCATTAAATTGATTAACAATGCTGCTGAGTTCGGAAGTCAGCAATCGTCTCGCGTCGTTATTCCCACTTCTTGCTCCAACTAAACTCAAATGATCGTCCAGGATCATATTGGTTCGTTCCTGAACAAACTTCGGATCGGCGTTTGCGAGAGACAATTCGAGTAGCTCGGTTTTCAGCGCTGCTTGAAGCTTGCCTGGTTGGAGATCGGGCGTGGATTGGTTAGTTCCGTCGATGACGGGACCTTTCGATTCTTGGGCGGTCAGTCTGGCCGTTGTTTCTAGCTTTTCCTTCTGCTCGGTCGCTACTTGATAAACAAAATCCCTTTCGGCAGGCGGCAGTTTGCTGTAAAGTTCGCTGTGGTCGAAGTTGTTTTTGAAGCGGAGTTCCTCATTCGGGGTTTTGAGGCTTTGTAGAAAGTGCTTTGTTGCTGATAAGGAATCGTTCAAGAAATTTCTTTCCATTCGAGATTCCAGACTTTCGATCAATTGCTGGGCCTCTGGGCTGGGTGCGATCTCGCCTCTTTTCAAAGCCTCAGTTCTTGATTTTGTTGTCTCGCGGTCACCCGCATAGTTTAG
>CALMPJ010000177.1 GCA_937871585.1 uncultured Acidobacteriota bacterium
GCCGCGTCCGGCAGATGCGAAGCCGTCATCGCGACGTTGAACTCATCAGTTTCTCGAAGCAAAGTCGCGTGATCGGTCGCGGTTCCGGTTCGTTTGGCACGATTGAGCAGGCGTTCGATGGCGGTGGCATTCTCGCTCGGGAATATCTCGTCCGGCGTCTTGCCGTCGCAATAGACCGAACTCGTTCCAAGCATCGCTTCGGCGGCGGCGTTGATCGTCGTGAGTTTATTGTTCTCATCAAACGACATCACGCCCGTCGGCAAAGCCGCGATGAGCGTTTCGATATAACGGCGGCGTTCGGTCAGCTCGCCTTGGTTTTCTTCGAGCTTGGACGACATAACATTGAACGCCTCGACGAGCTTGGCGAGTTCGTCTTCGGCAAGCACATCGACGCGATGGCCAAGATTACCGCGAGCGATCTCGTCGGCGCCAATTGCCAAAGCCTTGATCGGTGCCGTCAGACCGCGGGCGACGTAAAACGCGATCCACATCGACGCGAAGATCAGCAAGAACGTCAGGATGCCGAGCGTAAGAAATGCGACTTGCCTGATCGTGACCTGTTGATCCTTGAGGCGGTCGAATTCGGCGAGAGAACTATCGACGATCTGGTTGACGCTGTCTTTGGTGTAAGCGTTCGGCACGACGATGAGCGAACTGCCGCCTTTCATCGCGACTCGCGTCAGGTCGAAATCGACACCGTCGCGTGCGGCCGGAACCTCGACGCTTCCGTTTTGCGTCGCCATCAGAAGTTCGTCGAGCTGCTGTTTCTGCGAAGGTTCTAACGCTCGTTCGAACTGCGATCGAGCGGCTCCGTTCGGGCCTTGGATAGCGATGTACGAAAGATTGCCGACATTTGCGATGCGTGCAAGCTCGGTGTTATCGACCGTCGTCTCGTCCATCAGCGACGCAAGCATTCGTGCGGATTCATCGAGACGAACGAAACGATCCGCAATCGTTTGTTGCTGAATACTGCGCGTTTCGCGGACGACATTCTCAGGGATCTGCGTGAACCAACGCTCAAGTGCCCGGTTCATGAACAGATACGAAAATCCCGCCATCGCTATTATCGGCAGTAAACTGATGAGTACGAAATACATCAACAGCCGCGATTTGATCTGCGAACCTAATTCTAACGCTCGCCGTTCACGAACTAGCTTGATCAGATTTCGCAGGAAGATAAATCCGAAGACGAGGAACGCGAAAAAGTTGAGCGTGGAAAGGCCGTACAACAGAATAAGGTCGTTCGCGGTCTCGACGGTCAGGTTTTTCCACAGGTTCGACGTTTGCAGGATTACGAGCAGCCCAAACAGCAGCAACACCGTGATGCCCATTATCCAAGGCACCCTGCGACGCTTCTTTGTTGCAATTGTCGGCTCCACGAGTGAATTCTAACACAGCACGCCGCCGTTGGTTTCTGTTACGATAGCTGAGAACATTTCCAGGATGGACAACATCACGACAATATTCCTCGACGAAACCGGCACGATACGCAGCGGTTGGCGCATCGCGCTGTTCCTCGGCGCGTACTTTCTGTTCAGCATCTTTACGGCTGCTATTTCCCTTGCGATATTTGGCAACCGCGATCTTGGAATGCAGATGACAATGGCGATCGGGTCGGCTGTCGTTTTGGTTCCGGCTCTGGTGGTTGGCTCATTGTGCGGCAAACTTCTTGAGAAATTGCCTTGGTCTGCGGTCGGAGTTCCCGTCACGCTAAAAGGCTCGGCCAATCTCGTTCTTGGCTGTATTGTCGGCGTTGCAACGTTCGCATTTGCCGTTGCGATAGCAATGGTCGGCGGCGGATTGTCGTTTACCCAAAATACCGAAGCTCTTAATGGCCTTTGGTTGTCATTACTCACATTTGGAGTCGCCGCAGCTTTTGAAGAAGCCTTTTTCCGCGGTTACATCTTCCAAACATTGACTCGAAGCGGCTATGCTTGGCTGGCGATATTTATCACGGCGGTTCCGTTTGGGGTTGTTCACCTTGGAAATCCGAATGCAGGCGTGATCTCGACGATAAATACCATACTCGCAGGCGTTTGGTTTGGACTGGCTTATTTAAAGACGCGGGATCTGTGGTTTGTTTGGGGCCTGCACTGGTTCTGGAATTGGACGCAGGCGTCGGTCTTCGGCATCGAAGTCTCCGGCCTCACCGATTTCTCGTCCACAGCCTTGCTTGTCGAACAAGACGCCGGCCCGCACTGGCTAACCGGCACAACCTACGGCATCGAAGGCGGCATTGCCTGCACCATCGCTATCTTATTGTCGATGGTGGCCCTAAAACCGTGGAAGCTGTTCAACGCAGCGATCGCAAAGGACGCAGAAAATGATAAATAACTTTTAAATCTCGGCGTTCTCTGCGTTGAAAACTCCTACTCCGACTTAATTTTGAAGCTAATATCCATCGCTCGGGCTGAGTGCGTGATCTTGCCGACTGATATCAGGTCAACTCCGGCTTCGGCGTAGGAACGAACGCGGTCTAGCGACATGTTTCCGGAGGCTTCGATAAGGACGTTGGGATTCATATTACGAGCCATCTCGACAAGTTTCGCGGCTTCTTCGGGAGTTTGGTTATCGAGCATGACAATATCGGCTCCGGCTTCTATTGCTTCGCGAAGTTGGGCCCAATTCGAGATCTCGACCTCTATTTTGTGAAGATGACCGACAAAAGATTTCGCGGCGGAAACGGCTTCGGTAATGCCGCCGGCGAGCGCGATGTGGTTGTCCTTGATCAGCACGCCATCGTCGAGCCCGAGGCGATGATTCTTACCTCCGCCGACGGTTACGGCGTATTTTTCGAGCATTCGCAAGCCCGGCGTGGTCTTTCGCGTGTCAACAATTGCAGCATTCGTGCCTTCGACGGCCTTTACGAACTGCCGCGTCAGCGTCGCGATGCCCGAAAGACGTTGAATTAAGTTCAGAGCCGTCCGTTCGCCGACCAAAAGCACGTCCGCGTAGCCTTTCAAACTCGCGAAATGCGTGCCTTCTTCGATCTCGTCGCCCTCGTTGAACGTCGTTTCGATCTCGGACGACTCAGGATCGAGGTGAAAAAACACAGCCTCGGCCACATCCAGCCCGCACAGCACCAGATATTCCTTCGCGAGAAATCGCCCGACGCCTCGAGTATCCTTCGGCACCGTCGAACTCGTCGTAATATCGCCCCGACCGATGTCTTCCGCCAAAAACTGCCCGATCGCCGCCAAAGTCTCACCATTTTCCAGCCAATTCATATAAACATCATACGGAACGGTAAGGTACAGTCAATCGAGACTGTCCATTCGTGAGACTGAGCTACCGGATAGACCGCTGAAATACTTACGGGCATTCTCCTTCATTCGGGAGAGCTTATTTCGATTTTCGTCACCGTCCGCGATTCCCGCGGTGCAAATTGTGTCCATCATGTGGAAACCGAGCAGTCTGTAACTTTCAAATTGAGACTCGCTATACATTTGATCCGCTGTCGACTCGTGCGGAAACTTAGGCGACCGTTTCTTGTAGTTGGCAATGTCGATCGGTTCTGAGCCAGTTAGCGTCGGCTTCAAATAGATCAAGGTGCCGTCAGTCGACTCCCCTTTGTCTATCTCCGAATATGCGATTCTGGCTATCGCACAGTACCGATCTTTAGTCGGCGCCTCGTCGTCTTCGAATGTGATCGATACGCCCATATCTACTCGTATCTTGTGGATAGCACTTGCAAGGTCGGAGTACGAATAGTCGCCATCGGCGGCCGCGTCGCAAAGAACAATGAACTTACAACGACGAAGCACCATCTCGTAAAGGCCTAAGTTTTCAAAATGTCCTCCGTCTGACAGATAAACATACGAATTGGTGTCTCCGGTACTTCCACTAAGTTCGTTCAACATCGGGATCGGTGCAAAATCGGGAGCGTTCTTCCAATAGCTCAATCTGCCCCGCGATCCGGGGTTGCCGAGCCACCAGCCCAGACGAATATTAAACAGTGCCATCAGTGCCGACACCGGTGCCGATTGCGTGAAGTAGCCCATATTCGGGCTGGCGGCGGCACCCGAGACTGCGATAGCGGTACCAAGCGAAATCGGACGTCCAAATTTATCGGCACCATATAATTTGCTCGTGCGATAATTTCCGCTGCCTTCGCCCATGTTAGAACTTCCACAATGATACGCAGTCGCCGTGAATGATTCGGCCTTACGGTTTTGCCATCTCAGATTTGTGTTCTTGGACAAGTTCAACGTCATATTGACTACATGAAATGGTCGTTGGCTTGTCAGTTCCATCATCGCCAAATTATCTCGCTCATCTAGTCCTGTAAAACTATTCGCCGTTTTCAATCGATCCATTCCACGAGATGCACCGAGATATGCGCGAATTATCCTGTCACGATAGATAGCATGTAGCGAAAACTTATTGATATTGATCCAAAAGCCCATCACTAAACCTACCGCTAGAAACCCTAGGAACCAGTAGATCAGAGCGAGGGCAGATCTTCCGCCTTGATGATCATAGACATTCAACCATGGAATGCTGGCACCGACGAGATCCATGAGCTGCTGGCTTCCCCAGACGATCACTATCACTAAACACACCATAAAAACCGGTGCAGCGATGATAGGCAGGAGGCTTATTACCCAAGAACCTTTTCGTTGGGCATTGGGCTTCTCTTCGCTCGATGATTTCGCAAAGAATCCGAAAAACAGAGTGATCACGCCTGTTATTCCACCGAGCGATGCGACAAGCGACTTTGCTACTGGAATGGGTTCCGACAGTTCATTGATTACATACTCTGATGAAAGTACGATCCCGAACAATAATATCCAACCGACGGAGATCATCAGCAGCCAAGCGCCTACACGCGACAGCCATTCCCGGTCAGCATCATCCAACAACTTACTCCCGATACCAACGAACAGCGTTCCTGAAAGAAGATAGATGGATAGGAATATTGGCACCGCAAGTACTGTATATAGATCCGCAAAGGATTCCGAAGCACTACCCGCACCTTCGTTTCCGGTCGTCCAGCCTGTTCTAATAGCGAGAATTGCCCGGCTACCGGCGAACAAAAGTATGCCGCCGAGCGTTGCAGCCAGATACGAGATACTAAACTCAGAAGTGATTCCCTCTAACGCCTCGACCTTATTTTCTCTTTTGCTTTTCCAGAGTACATAAAGTCGAGCGGGAATAAAGCCGGCGAGGAATATCAACGCGGCCCAACTTACAATTCCAAATAGGATCGAATTGGTCTCGAACCAGGATGCCTGTAGTCTGATGGATACCAGACATACCGCAAAAACGATAAAACTAGAGAATCTATCCCAGATCAGTTCCGAACGATCTTCGCGACGATAGATAAGATCGAATACAAATACGATCACAAAGAAGCCAATGATCGTGTAATTGATCACATCAAACAGCCTGTTTTCCCTGATAAAGTCCATCAACTGGCGGAGCATCGTAAGTCGTTCGCCGTTCAGCCCCCAAGACCAGTAGGTCGTGGCCCCCGCAGCGAAGAGAGCCATCGTAATTGCACACGTTAGGACGATCCGGGGTTCAACCGA
>CALMPJ010000178.1 GCA_937871585.1 uncultured Acidobacteriota bacterium
GGGATCACGTCATCGCGATTGTCGGCTGCGACGCGTTTGAGTCGGCAGATCGCAACCGGTTCTTCATCGACGCGGCCGCGACGGCACGCAGGCTCGCAGGGGCGATCGCACGTTCGACCGAGAACGCCGGGAAAGACGTTTGAGTCCCAGTTGATCATGTAAGCCTCGGTATATTTGCCCTCGGCGATCAGGCGAATGTATTCCGGCACAGGCGTGTGCGCAGGACAGGCGTATTGGCAATCGACGACCTTATGGAAATATTCCGGGTCTTGAATATTTGTTGGTTTCAAGAGTAAAGCACCTTATTTATCAATGATTTCAGCAATCAAATGATAAATGAAGATGCTTTGTTTTTCTAGTCAAATTTTGAAGCGATCACTTTCCCACGATCTCAAGGTTTGAGATCGCGTCTGTTACGGTGACAGTCTGAGCCTCGAAAGTGTATCTCTTGCTTTGTGCCGTGAGCGAATACGTGGCTCCGACTGTAACATCGTCAAACGAAAAGTAGCCGAAGCTACTGGTGCGGACTGAGCGAACGCCGCCTTCAGGCGACGCCAGCCGAACGATCGTATTACCGATGCCCGAGCCTCCGGATGATACGACTCTTCCGCCGATGGTCACGGCTGCGGACGAAGGCGGAGCCGTATACCACATTCCATAGCCGTGCGTTCCGACGAGCAGCTTGTTGTCGACAGGACGAAGAGCGAGACTGGCAACAACTGCATTTCCGATCTCACCCGAAGCCTCTTGTGTCCATGTCGTACCGGCACCTGCGATCGTTGTTGTCATATAAAGACCGGTCGATGTACCGACGAAATATTCGGTCGTGGCACCTTTAACCGAGATCGCTGAGCTTCGTACGGACGGGAGAGAAAGCGTTCCTTCGATCTCGGTCCAAGTCGGAGCGACGGAATTTGCCGTTGTGGTGATCCAAATACTCGACACGCCATAATTCGAAAATGTAACGATCACCGTATCATCACTTGTCGGATGCACAGCAATGCTGCTGACGAATGCACCTACCGGAAACGATGCACTCGATATATCGACCGGACCGGTTCCTGCCGGAACTCCGGCGGGATCGTCGAGCCGAAAGACCTTTGGGGCAGTGGTCAGCGGCGAAGTAGTGTCACTGGCTCCAATAAACAAGCTCGAAGTCGCCGGTGCATAAGTTCCGCGCGAAGGCGAGATCGCGGTTATCTTACGAGCGGACGAAACTGCCGCGGCAACGCCTGTCATTGTTGTCCATGTGCTCGGATCTACCGTCGATGCGGAAAGTGTTCGGTACAACACTTCATCATTGGCGTAATACAGGATTTCCGAATTGTCAGCGTCGAGCTTGAACAAAGTAACGAAGAGCCCCGAACTCACACCAGGTTCGGAGATCGGCATTATGTCCGTTGCAAATCCCGACGGATCGGTCGAAGGTCGCCGTTGAATGCCGCCGGCTTGAAAGCCGACGTACTCATATTGAACGCCGCCGATCAGGTCAGACAGACCAACCGACACACCATCACCGCCGAAAATACCTTCGAACGTGGTTCCTGTTCCGCCAACATTGCGCGTGGTTCCGTTGTCCTGAGCACCGCCCATAACCTTGGAATTGCCGCTGCGAGGATCGAGAGTGACATGGAAATACTGATACGTACGGTATCCAATATTTATTTGCGACCATGCGACAACTGGAGCAAGGTTAGCCGTTGTGCGCTGTACTCCGCCATCATTGCCGCAAATCATTGTCGTCGAACTAATGGGCGAAAACGCAAACGAATGAATGTCAGGGTGTGAATCGGCGAAAGGTGAGTGGGCGCGGGGTGCGCCATAACCGCCAATTCTTGTCCAGGAAACGCCTGCATCGGTTGATCGATAGGCGTTCGTTCCGCCTAGAAATAGAGTTGACGCGGAATCCGGTTTGACCGCGATCACGAGGTCGTAGCCGCCTTGAACCGCAAACGGATCGTTACCGCCTAGGCACCCGGGTTCATCAGGTAGACCGGCGCTAAGCTCGGTCCATGTGCCCATCGTGTCGTCCCAACGAAAGAGTTCCGCTTCCTTTGCAGCACCTGGGCATGGCGGGCTACCGCCGCTGAAATAAAGAGCGTATAGAAACTTTTCATCGCTCGGTGCGATCGCGAGAACGACCCTGCCATATGCGGGTTCTGCGTTCCAACCAGTCGGAGAACCACCAGCCCCGGCCCCAGCGATCTGTGTCCACGTGCCTAGATCTCCGGACATCGGTCCGGGCGGAGACGCCCAAACGCCATCAACCGAAGAGTCGTTTGTTCCACCAAAGGCAGCATAAAGTCGTCCGGTGGCAGCGACCACTATGTCGGTTTGTTGCGAACTAGATGACAGCGGCCCGGATAAGACGGTTCCCCACGTGGTACCACCATCGGTGGAGCGCATTATGGTTGCCAGACTTGCAATGTAAACATGGCCGGAAACGGGATGAACAATGACCTTAGTAATATAGTCTGCAGCGGTCGAAAAAGTTTCGAGCGGTGTAGTATTCGAAGCTGTGAGGCGCGCCCATGTTTCGCCATTGTCGGTTGATTTGTAAACACCGTTGCCACTGTATGATGCGCCCTGAGCACCGGCCGAATTGCCCGATGCCTCGCCGACCGTGTAAAACCACGTGTCTTCAAAACCTGCCCGCGTGTCTTGAGCAATGCTTGTGCAGCTAAAATGATCGCCGAGGGGGCTTTTGCGAGTCCATGTCGCTCCATCATCAACTGATTTGTACACGCCGCCGCTCACGCCACCGGCTAAAATTATTCGATTCGTTGTGCCATTAAATCGCTTATCGTATACCACGGACCTTGTCCGTCCTCCTAAATTTTCCGGTCCTTGGAACGAATATGAATTCACTAGAGGACGGCCTTCGAGCCGCTGACGTTCGAGGATCTCACGAGCTTGTGCTCTCTCAGCTTCGAATGAGCCCTCAGGAATGGTCTCAGTCGCGGGATTTCGAAGCATTGTGATCTCGTGATTCATGTATCCTTCGAGCCGCATCGCTTTGCTGGCTTTGGTCTTTTTGGTTGGTGTTTGGCAGGAAATTCCAATACCGACACTGATCAAGATGACGACTAAGAAGTACGTTATTGGTGTATTGAACGAATGGTCCTTTCGGACGTTTGGGGAATTCATTAAGATTAGCTCCTCCAAAAATTAGGCTATGTTTTGGTATTGTGCGCGAAGCATATTACAGATGGCGTATAATTACAATCATTTTTCGCAAAAATCTCTTTATTTTCAGGGATCAAAGTTCTATCATTACTAGTGGCTGGTTCCAGCCGTTCCCTTACGCCATTATTAACTTGGTTGGTGCTTGTTTGAACATTCTTACAGGCAGATAGCTAAATGCAAAATTTATTACTATTTTCCATTGAATCGGTGCTAAACATTCCGGAATGGACTGCCTACGCGTTTCTATTTGTATTTGGGGCATGCATCGGCAGTTTTTTGAACGTAGTTATCTATCGCGTTCCGAACGAAATGTCGCTGCTGCCGTCGTCGAAATGTCCAAATTGCAATAACGCGATCAAGCCATGGCACAACTTGCCGATCGTCGGTTGGCTGATGCTCGGCGGCAAGTGTGCGAACTGCAAAAAAGGCATTTCATGGCAATATCCCGCGATCGAACTGTTGACAGCTGCGATGTTCTGTCTTGTCTATTGGCAGATAGGCTTCACTCCTTATCTTGCTGTGGGACTTGCATTTACGGCGACGATGATCTCGTTGATATTTATTGACGCAGGACACATGATCTTGCCGAACGTGATCACGTATCCGATGTTCGTGATCTCGCTGATCATTCGCATTGTGTTTCCGATCGCATTTGCAGGATTTGTCTTTTCTGACACTCAATATGCTCCGATATCGATGCTAAGTACCTGGCCTGCGTGGGCGACAAGCCTTGCAGGAGCCTTATTTGGTGCATTGATCGGCGGAGGCTCGCTATGGGCAGTCGGTGCGATCTGGAAAGCTCTCCGTGGCGTCGAGGCAATGGGCCTCGGTGACGTTAAACTGCTGTTTGGAATTGGTGCATTGTTCGGCTGGCGATTGACTCTGCTGACGATCTTTATCGGCGCCTTGACCGGAGCTTTGGCGGGAATAGTCGTCGTATTGCGTTCAAAAGACAAAGATATGCAGGCTCAGATTCCATTCGGGATCTTCCTTGGGATCGGCTCGATCGTTTCGATGCTTTTCGGTGAGAGAATTATCGGCTGGTATCTATCGCAGTTTTAAGAGCGGCATTTCGAACAAAGACCGCCGGATAGATTTGTCTCGGGTACAAAAACACCGCATTTAGAGCAGCTTGCAAGCTTTACGCCATCGGTTTTGCGCTGAGTCGGAACTTGTGATGCGGCCGAATCTTTGGCTTCTTTAAGCATCTTCGCAACACCGAACAGTTGCTTTAACTGTTTGCGATATCGCAAGGCCGTAAGCCCAAGCAACACAACGATTACAGCTAGAATGATGAGAACTTCCCTCATTGCGTCGGTGTGTAGGTTTTCGTATCGATCTGCGTCTGTAAACTAGGTATCGAATCATTCTTCGGGTTCACGCTTTTGAGCATTTCGATCGTTTTTGTCGCATTTACGAAATCGCCCTCTCTGATGTACGCCGAAGTTGTGAACTGCAACGCTCGCTCTTGCTTTGGATCGAGCTTTAGCGCTTTTGCAAACTCTTCGTGGGCCCGTTTCAGGTCGGCCGGCTCGCTCAAATAAAAGGTCAATGCATATTCCGTTCGAACATTCGCATCGGTCGGCTTTATCACCATTGCCGCCTCATATGATTCTCGTGAGCTTTTGAATGCAGCGGCGTCCTTTTTGAAGTAACCGATGTCAAAATAGGCGTTCCCGAGATCAACGAGTACATCAAAGTCCTTTGGATCAAGGCTCTTTGCACGTTCAAGTATTCGTTTTGCCTCTTCGATCAGTATCGGATCGCGTTTCATCGCGGCAAAACGATAAAGGCCGCGTCCGAGATTCTTTTGAAACGCAACATCGGTCGGATTTGAGTCCGCCTCTTGGATTTTCGCTTTGATTTCTTCGTCGCTTACTCCAAGGTCGCCCTGGCCGGGCGCAGTTGTTTGCGGACTAGACTGACGATTATCGATCTGTGCCTTGAGAGCATTGATCGTTGTCCGATTAAGGCTGTTTGCGAGCACAAATCCCGCAGTTGCACCTGCAAGTGCAGCTATTATTCCTACGGTTACTACACGTAAATTCATTGCAGTAAGTTTAGCAAACACGCCGTCCCAATAGAAAACGCCGCCGAGACAAGCTCGGTCGGCGTAGTCGAATTGCTTGACCTATTATTTCTTGCTCTCAGGTGCGATATAAGGCAGGTCTTCGGCACGGCGGCGTATCGGTGGATCCGTGTCGCGGCGTCGCGGGATCGTCACGCTATTGCGACGATCGATACTTCCCGCCGGAAGACCCTTGCCGTGAACAGCCTCGATCAAAATACGTGTGATCTCTTGCGAAAGCGTCCGATGCTCGAGTGCCGCGCGGCGGCGGAGCGACTCTTTCAGTTCGTTTGGTACATACGCACCGATAAATACACCTTTACGGTTGGCCATAATGGGGAAAATCTCCAATTGTCTTAGTAAAAACAGCTAAAGCCGTTAGCTATGAGGCTCGTCTATAAGCCGAATTTTGTATCCCGACGGATCGGGATGGCGATCATTCATCTAGCCCTGTCGTTACCAACAGGATCAAGCGATCTACCCGGAACCTGCCGCTCTTTCGAACTTCGTACGGGCCGTACGATGGATTAGCGATTCCCTATTTGATCTTGCACCACGAAGAGTTTACCTGGCCGCCGCTGTTACCAGCAGACGCCGGTGAGCTCTTACCTCACCGTTTCACCCTTTGCCCCGACGAGTCGGGGCCGGTCTATTCTCTGTTGCACTTGTCGTCTCCCGACGAGTCGGGATCCCGGACGTTATCCGGCTCGCTGCCCTATGGTGTTCGGACTTTCCTCTCTCGCATTACTGCAACAGCGACCGCCCGACGAGCCTCATAGCAAGGCTC
>CALMPJ010000179.1 GCA_937871585.1 uncultured Acidobacteriota bacterium
CTAATTCTCCTCATATCGAAGCCGTCCTCGGGAGCGAACCACGCGCGCCTTTCCCGGCAATTCGGCAACACGGCCGCTCTTTTCACTCAATGCCAAACGCTCGACGGCCTGAATATGTTTCAGCGCTAATTGACGCTTGGTTCCGCGCTTTGACGCGAGCCAGGCCCGGATCGAATCAAGCCGCGATCGCGAATCGCTATCGCGAAGCGAACTGATACTCAATTCGTCTTCAACATTATGTTGGATGTTAGATGTTTCAATTGTTGAAAATAGTTGAGAAGTAGCGGCTAGAGTTTGCACGATCTTTGGATTTAGTTCGGCGAGCAAAGGCAAAACTTCGCGGCGAATTCGCACGCGTCGAAAGGCCGGATCGAGGTTCATCGAGTCGATCCTAAACTCGTAACCCATTTCCCTGCAATAGTTTTCCGTGTCCTCGCGCAATGCCCACGAGAGCAGTGGACGCACAAGCGAGACTCTAGGATCAGCCGAGATCGGCTTAATGGATGGCATAGCCGCAAGCCCATCGGGCCCCGAACCGCGAACCAGATTCATCAACAGCGTCTCGGCCTGATCGTTCATCGTGTGGCCCGTGACGATGATCAACGAACTAGATCGGCGGGCAACTTCGACGAGAAATTTGTATCGAGCGCTACGGGCGTTCTGCTCGAGATTCCCTTTTGTTGAGATCGCCGCCCGTTCGCAGACGAACCCGACACCGAGCTTTTCCGCCAAATTCCCAACAGCCTCACGATCGCCATCACTCTCTTTGTCTCGCAGCCCGTGGTCGAGATGAGCCGCGATCAAACTGCCGGAAAATTTCTTTCGCTTGAACAAATTAGCGAATGCGATCAGCAATGCAGCCGAATCTGCACCGCCCGAAACCGCAACGATCACGGTCTGATCGGTAGGCAAAGCAAGCCGCCGCCATTCGGTGATCAGTTGTCGCTCGAACCGATGCATACGGAAACTATGGCTGATATGCAGCTCGTTTCTGGATAAACAGCGTGATCCTCGAAGTGCAGACGAGCTTGCCGCGGTCGTTTGTAATATCGATCTTCCAAACCGCCATCGAACGGCCCTCATGCACGGGCGTCGCTTCGGCGGTGATGATGCCCTTGGAAACAGCACGAAGATGATTAGCGTTGATCTCGACACCGACCGGCGTTACTTTCTCAAGATCCGAGCCCGCAACAACGCCGATCGACGCAGCGGTTTCAGCCAAATACAGCGAAACGCCGCCGTTCATGATGCCGACGTACTGATGAACTTTCGGAGTTACAAGCATCTGGAGCACAACACGTTCGCCCGAAGCCTCAACGATCTCAACGCCGAGAAACCGCATTAGCTCATTGTCCGCGACGGATTGTAGTAGTTTTTCGCGATCCATATATGAGTACAGCTATCAGCCGTTAGATATTAGCTTTCAGTTGTTGTCGTGCAGTTTCAAGAGATTCGGCAACCCGATTTGGCGATGTGCCGCCGATCACGGATTTCGATGCGAGTGTCTCTTCGAGCGATAGAGCATCGAAAACATCCTCGCCGATCTCGCTCGAAAACTGTCGCAATTCATCCAGCGATAATTCGCCAAGCTCTTCATTTTCATCAATTGCAAACAGCACTGCCTTGCCGACCGTTTCGTGTGCCGTACGAAACGGCACGCCTTTTTTGACTAGATAGTCGGCAAGTTCGGTTGCGTTCAAATAGCCGTGAGTCGCGGCTTCGCGGGCGATATCTTCGTTGACAACGAGGTTTTCGATCACGATCGACGCCGCCTTGAGCGAGATCGTTACGGTATCGACGATGTCGAAAACTGCTTCTTTGTCCTCTTGCATGTCTTTGTTATACGCAAGCGGCAAGCCCTTGATCATCGTCAGAAGCGACACAAGCCCGCCAACGACACGTCCGGATTTGCCGCGAAGCAGTTCGAGCGCGTCCGGATTTTTCTTCTGCGGCATTAGGCTCGAACCCGACGAAACACTGTCGCTCAGCGTTATGAAACCAAATTCCTGTGAGCAATAAATGATCAGATCTTCAGCCAATCGCGACAGATGAACCATCAGCAACGAGCATGCGGAAGCAAACTCGACCGCGAAATCACGATCAGAAACACCATCTAGACTGTTCGCCGAAACCCCGTCAAATCCGAGTTCGGATGCAACCGCAGAGCGGTCGACCGGATACGCCGTTCCGGCCAAAGCACCCGAGCCGAGCGGCATAATATTGACGCGCTTTCGGCAATCAGCTAGACGTTCGCGATCACGTTTCAGCATCTCAAAATATGCCAAACACCAGTGTGCGAACAGCACCGGCTGCCCTCGCTGCAAATGCGTGTAGCCCGGAATTATTGCCTCTGAATAGCCCGTCGCCGAATCTACGATCGCTTTTTGCAGTTCGTTTACGAGCGAATCTATGTCATCGATCTCGCCGCGAAGCCATAGCCGAAACGCCGTCGCGACCTGATCGTTTCGGCTGCGGCCTGTGTGCAGTTTGCGGCCCGCATCGCCGATCGCCTCGATCAGCTTGCCTTCGATAAAGGAATGGACGTCTTCGGCATTCGAGACAAAAAAAGTGTCGACATTCTCCGAATCGATGACAAGCTGCGACAACCCGCCGACTATCGCATCGGCATCCTCAGCCGACAACACGCCTGCATCGCGAAGCCCGTTCGCATGCGCGACCGACGCACGCACGTCCGCGGCGAATAATCGCCGGTCAAATCGAAACGAATCGTTGAACTCGGCAAACGTTTCGTGCGGCCCGCTCGTAAATCGCCCGCCCCAAAGTTGTCCTGACTTTTCCATCAATTTCTCACAACGGTTATAGTTTAATATAACTGGCCGCCTGGCGGCTGATTCATATGCAAAAGATCAACAAAGTAGTACTCGCATATTCCGGCGGATTAGACACGTCAGCCATGCTGTTGTGGCTCAAGGAAACTTACGGCTGCGAAGTCATTTGCTATTGCGCCGACGTCGGTCAGGGCGAAGAAATGGACGGCCTAGAGGCCAAGGCATTGGCGACTGGTGCTTCGAAACTGTATGTCGAGGACCTTCGCGAAGAGTTCGTCAGGGATTTCGTCTGGACGGCTGTTAAGGCAAATGCACTGTACGAAGGCGTTTATTTGCTCGGAACCTCGCTCGCCCGTCCCGTGATCGCCAAACGCCAGATCGAGATCGCACAGAGCGAAGGCGCCGACGCCGTTGCTCACGGCGCGACCGGCAAGGGCAACGATCAGGTACGTTTTGAGCTGACGTACTACGCTCTGCAGCCGGACATCAAGGTTGTTGCACCGTGGCGTCATTGGGAATTTAAGGGTCGAGCCGATCTGATCGCGTATTGTGCTCAACACGGAATTCCCGTCACCGCGACTGCCGACAAACCATATTCGATGGACCGTAATCTGATGCACATCAGTTACGAAGGCGGCATTCTCGAGGACCCTTGGGCCGCACCGCCGGAGAACATTTTCCTGCTTACCAAATCGCCTGAGAATGCGTCGAACACTGCTCAGGAGATCACTATTTCATTCGAAAAAGGCGAGCCGGTCGCCATCGACGGCGTGGCTTACGGTGCCGTCGATATGCTTTCGAAACTCAACCATCTCGGCGGCGAACACGGCATCGGCCGTGTCGATCTGGTCGAGAATCGCTTTGTCGGTATGAAATCACGCGGCGTTTACGAAACGCCCGGCGCGACCATTTTGATGGACGCACACCGAGCACTCGAATCGATCACGCTCGACCGCGAGGTCGGCCGTTTGCGTGACAGTCTTGGCACAAAGTTCGCCGAATCGGTCTATTACGGATTTTGGTTCGCACCTGAATTCGAGATCCTGCGTTCGATGATCGACCAAACCCAAGAAACCGTCACCGGCGACGTTCGACTAAAACTATACAAAGGCAACGTCACCATCTCAGGCCGCAAATCGCCGAATTCGCTCTACCGCGAACGCGTCGTAACATTCGAAGACGACGCCGGCGCCTACGATCAGCACGACGCTGAAGGTTTTATTAAACTTCAGGCGTTGAGGTTAAGATTGAGGAATATGGAGTAGTATGAAGTGCATAGCCTGCGGCAGCACCGCACTAGTAACCGGTACGATATCCGACAATTCAAGTGGCGGCTCGATCATTTTCAAACCTGATGACGTATCGATCTGGAAGAGCATGTTCGGCGTCGGCTCTCGAAAGGTTCGTGCATACGGTTGCGTTCATTGCCAGCATTTACAACTCTCGGCCGATTTCAGCGAAAAGGACGTGCAGCGTTACAACCAATTCGAAGGCGAGCGTCCCAGCGTGCTGGAACTGATAAATTCCGAGCCAAAGTCGCTAGAAGACTGATATGAATGCACTCGAAAAATGGCACGAGATCGTCCGAACCCGCGATGCGAGCAGCCTTAGCGATCTGCTTGCCGATGATATCGTTTTCTTTTCGCCAGTCGTACACACGCCTCAGCATGGCAAACAGATAACGTCGATGTATCTGACGGCAGCGCTTCACGTATTCGGCAATGAGACATTTCATTATGTCCGCGAAGTTGTCGGCGAGAGCGATGCGGTTCTCGAATTCGAAACCGAGATCGACGGTATCATTGTGAACGGCATCGATATGATCAAATGGAACTCGGACGGCCGAATCGTCGAGTTCAAGGTGATGGTCAGGCCATTAAAAGGTATCAACATCATCCACGAAAAAATGGCGGCAATGCTGCGGGCTCAAACTGTATCGAAATAAGAAAATATGAGCACTGTTAAACTTCATCGTGTCTTTACGGCTCCGGCCGAACGAATTTACCGGGCATTTCTCGATCCTGCGGCAAGCGCTAAATTTCTGCCGCCAAATGGCTTTACGTGTACTGTTCACGAGCTCGATGCTCGCGTCGGTGGACGTTACAGAATGTCGTTCACCAATTTTTCGACCGGTTCGAGTCACTCATTTGGCGGCGAATATGTCGAGCTCGTCGAGAACGAAAAGATCGTGAACACTGACAAATTCGAAGACCCGAACATGCCCGGCGAGATGCGAACGACCGTCGAACTAAAAACGGTAGCCGTCGGCACCGAAGTTCACATCACGCAAGAGGGCATTCCCGACATGATCCCACCCGAAGCCTGTTATCTCGGATGGCAAGAAACGCTTTTTTTGCTTAAGCTACTTGTCGAAGCCGAAATTCCAGACGGCGCCTGATCGATGAGCAACGAACTGATAACTTGCCCGAATTGTGAGGCTTCATTCGAATCGAAGTTCTGTCCGGACTGCGGCCAGAAACGGATTGACAAGCACGAATTTGCCGTCGGCCATTTCTTTGGGCATATCGTTCACGAATTCACACACCTTGATTCGAATAAGATCATACGTACATTTGTTGATCTCGTAATTAAACCGGGTCGGCTGACGTTCGACTATCTAGCCGGACGAAAAGGAAAATACATCAATCCGATCCGCGTCTATTTGACCGTCAGTGCGATATATTTCCTTTTTGCGTGGGGTGCGCTTGCAACGGCCGGGGGCGGCAGTGCTCAGGACAATAGTTCGCGGCAATTCGTCATCGAGATGGCAAAGCGAAAAAACGTTGAGCCTACAGTGCTTGCTGAGAAGATACAGGATAAGGCCGGAAAATATGCAGGCACGTTCAGATTTGCGAGCGTATTGATCTCAGGGCTGTTCCTGATGCTGCTGTTCCGCTCAAGCGGGCGTTATTACGTTGAACACCTAATATTTTCGCTGCACTTTTATTCTTTCGATTTTCTGGCGAAGACTGTGGTCGCTCTCGTATTCTTGACCGAAACCTACACTGGGCACACGACGTTCATTGTCGCCCGAGTGCTTTATTACGTGCTTGCTTTCGTCTACCTTTTGTTCGCGTTGAAGCTCGTGTATGGGTTGAGTAATGGAAAGACCGCGATACGCGCGGTTGCTCAGTCGGCATTCGAATTTGTTCTCTTTATTGTTGTGAACGCTCTCGGATTTGTGTTCGCCACTTTCCTCGCATGAAGATCGCGATCTGGTAGGTGACCGGTTTTGTCAACAGGCTCTAAACAGCCAGCCAAACGCCGCCGGAATTGAAATAGAAACTTTAGGTTCCGAAAATGATTAAAGGTTGAAGTTGAAGCTGATATAGCCATTCGCACGAACCGGCTGGCCGTCGCGGACGAATGGACGGAACTTCCATTTACGGATCGCGTCTTTGGCAGCGGCCTGTAGCATTGCGTGGCCTGAGGCTTTGCCAACTTCGGCGACATCGCCGTTTTCGTCAACAATTACCTCGACCTTTACGACGCCCGAAGCACGAACACTCTTTGCTGCCGGTGGATAAGTTGGTTGCGATTGACGCGTGGCATAGGCAAAGAGCGAACCAACATCAAGCGGTGAACCGTCGTTCTTTTGCGGCGTGACAACCGGAGCCGGCGTTGGCTCGGTCTTTGGCTGGGTATTCGCTGCGACTGAATTTTCGATCGGCGTAGTCTTCACTTCGCGTTCACGGCCGCCCTGGCCGACGATGATCGGTGCCGGAGCACCGGTGTTCGGTGTCGTAGGCGGCGGCGTTGTTACAACGGGTTTTGAAGGCGTTGTTATGGGCGTAGTGTTTGCCGCCACTGTTTGCGGCAGCGTCGGGAGATCTGAGCCGCCTTCGGGAACCGCACTGAGAATTACGCTTAGCGAACTCGCCATTTCTTCGCGAGTGTTAGCTGTTTCGTCACGCCAACGTCGGGCGTCGAAATCGTCGCGGGCGATGATCGAACGCGAGGTCGAAGCTTCTTCAACCATCATCATTGCGTCTTGAGTTTTTGCCGGAGCCTTGGCGATCTCTTTGGATTGTGTGATCACCAGTTCGAGCGTTTCACGCATTTTCTCAAGGTCGTTCAGAGCCTCAAGCGGTAATGTTCGGTCGGTGATGCTCAGGCCCAATGCCCGGTAGCGTTCGGCACGGCTCTTTGCACCTTTGACGATCTGTCCGGCGACTGCTTGGTAGTTTGCAGAAGCGTTTGCGTTGGTGGTCTTTTGACGGTTGTATAGGTCGTTCAGAAAATCCTGGGCACGTTTGTAGTCGCCCTGTTCGAGGTAGCTGTTCATCAGCAACACGCTGACGACTGACTGAACGGCAACATCGGCAGATTCCTTGCGGATATTCTCGAGCTCGTAAATGGCGGCGTTGTAATTGCGGACGACTATAAAGGCCTTTGCCTTAGAGATGCGGTCGCGCATCACGTCACCCGAAGTAGGGGCTTGAGTCGGTGCCTGCTGAGGCTGGGAAACAGGCGTTGGTTCTATGGTCTGAGCGACCGTAAAACCAATAAAACTAACTAGAACCAGTAAAACCGAAATGCTAAACCTTCTGACATTTAACGGCATTCCTTTCTCCTCCATCGAGCTGAATTTTCCGTAAAGGTCAAGCGAGTATTATCCCAAGAAGGCTCACTTTTAACGACCCAACTAATTGTTTGACGCCTCAAAACGCTTGTGCGTTCGACCTAAACAACAGGTCCGCGATCATTACTGAAGACTCTTGACGATCTTATCGCGATAACGGCGTGCGTCTATTTTTATAGCATTTTCGTTTAACGTGAGCAAACGTCGGTCCTGCATGACGACGCGGCCATTGATGATGACGGTGCGTACATCAGAGGCTTTGGTCGTGTAAACCAGAGCCGAATAAACGTTGAACCAAGGTGTCTGATGAAGGCCGTCCATGTCGAGAATGACGAGGTCCGCTTGCTTGCCGGCTTCGATCGAGCCGATCTTATCGCCCATTTTCAGCGCACGCGCACCGCCGATCGT
The DNA here is from genome assembly GCA_937871585.1 of uncultured Acidobacteriota bacterium. Lineage (GTDB taxonomy): Bacteria > Acidobacteriota > Blastocatellia > Pyrinomonadales > Pyrinomonadaceae > OLB17. The sequence goes on from CALMPJ010000179.1 coordinate 7,780, forward strand.
CGCCATCGCAAATGCCTGTTCGGCGGGCAGAGTTTTAGGGTCGAGCGTCCACTGTTTGTGAAGTTTGGCGGCCGTATCGATCTCTTCCCACATGTTGAGATCGTTATTCGACGCAGCACCATCAGTTCCGAGACCGACGGCGATGTCTTCGCGGAGGAAGTACGGAATTGCCGCGACACCGGACGCGAGCTTTAGGTTAGACTGCGGGCAGTGGGCCGAACCGACACCGCGATCTTTGTAGGTGCGCAGTTCTTCGGGCGATAGCCAAACGCTGTGAGCGGCGATGGTCCGCTCGTTCAGAAAGCCGAAGCTGTCGAGGTATTTGACGGGCGTCATGCCGAAATTCTTCTCGGCGTCATCACGTTCTTTCTTCGTCTCAGCAACATGAATTAGAACGGGAGCTTTATGCTTATCGGACAACGCTTTTACAGCCTTGAGATGGTCCTTCGAGACAGTGTATGGAGCATGCGGTGCGGCGGCAGGCGTGATGAGCGGATCGCCTTGCCACTTCTTGATATAGCGTTCCGTGTATGCCATTGCCTCGGCGTGCGTCTTGTTGTCGGCGACAGGAAAATCGATGATCGTCTCACCCAAGACTCCGCGAACGCCCGCTTTCTTGGTCTCGTCGGCAATGGCGTCTTCGAAATAGTACATATCGGCGTACGTAGTCGTTCCGCCGCGGATCATTTCGGCAAGTCCAAGACGCGTTCCGGCACGCACGAACTGCTCATCTACATTCTTTGCTTCGGCAGGAAAGATGAACTTTGTCAGCCAATCGTTCAGATCGAGATCGTCCGAAATGCCGCGAAACAGCACCATCGGAATATGCGTGTGAGTGTTTATCAAGCCCGGAATGATAACCTTTCCGGTAGCGTCGATCGTGCGTTTCGGTCGCGAATTTCGAACGACAATATTCCGCGTTCCCATTAGATCGATCTTTCCATTGGTGATCGCGATCGCGCCATTCTCTATCACTTGACGTTCCGCATTCATCGTCACGATCGTCGCGCCGACAATGAGCAGATCGACGTCGACAGCAGGTCGATTTGCCGGAATGATCGCAAATGTCGAATTGGTCAAAAAGGAAAGAAGTATGAAGGCGACGAAAGATCGGAATTTGTTCATAGCAATGCCTACTATACCGACAAATTGCCGCGAAAATCTATTTCAGAAACTTTGAATCGAATGCCCGTGGCAGCAGATCGCTCATTTGAACGGTTTCGGTCTTGCCGTGTAGGTTGGCGAGGACGACGGGCACGTCGCCGCAGAATTCCCATATTATCTGACGGCAGACGCCGCAAGGCGGAGTGAGTTCTTCCGTGTCTACGACCACGGCGATGGCCTTGAAACGCTTTTCGCCGCAGGAGATGCCTTTCCATATGGCGACGCGTTCGGCGCAGACGGTCAAGCCGTAGCTGGCGGATTCGACGTTGCAGCCGATGTAGATATCGCCGCCTTCGGCCTCGACGGCGGCACCGACCTGGAAATTGGAATACGGAGCATATGCACGCGTTCGAGCGGTCGTGGCGGCTTCGATGAGTTTGTCGAGGTTTTCCATTTACTTAGCAACTTCGGCGGCAAGCTTTTCGCGTACAAGCCCACATAGGAACTCAACGCTCACGCCGGTCTGGCTGCCTTCGGGAATTATGATATCGGCGTGACGTTTCGAAGGCTCTACGAACTCAAAGTGCATCGGTCTGATAGTTCGCTCGTACTGCTCCATTGTTCTTTCGTACGAACGCCCGCGTTCGGCAAAATCTCGTTTCAATCGTCGAATAAGCCTAATATCGTCCGGCGTGTCAACAAACACGCGTACATCGAGCATCGCCAAAACACGCGGTTCGGAGAAGATCAGAATGCCTTCTACGAGAACGACAGGCTTCGGTTCGATCAATTCGATCTTGTCGCTTCGCGTGTGGGTCTTGAAATCATATAGCGGCATTTCGACCGAACGGCCCTGCTTGAGACGCATCAGATGATTGACCAGCATTTCACTGTCAAGTGAATCAGGATGGTCGAAATTTGCCTGGTGCCTTTCATCTAGCGGCATGTCCGAGAGATTTCTGTAATAGGAATCTTGCTCGACGAGCACGACGTTGGACGCGCCAACGGCCTCGACGATCGCCCTAGCTATCGTAGTCTTTCCCGAACCTGTTCCTCCGCAAATTCCAATGATCATAAGACAAAACCGGATAGACAGAATAGACAGGCGATGGCGTGTTGGTCAAATGGCAACTAGCCGATACGTGCGATAACGCGGCGTAGAAGTTCGCCGAAAACATCGGCAGTTCGCGCTCCGGTCTCCATCACGTGCGAATGGTCGATCTCGCCCTCGACCATGCCCGCAGCGAGATTTGTGATGCAAGAGAACCCGAGAACCTTCATGCCCATATGCTTTGCTGCGACGGCCTCGGGAACCGTGGACATGCCAACCGCATCGGCACCGAAACTCCGATAAAGCCGAACTTCAGCCGGCGTCTCATATGTTGGTCCGGACAACGCGCAATAGATACCGCGATGCAGGAAATCGCCATCAGCATCCAAGCCGCGTTCGGCCGCGATGGCATTGGCTTCTTCGTCGGCGATGCGTTGAAACTCGCGGTCATAGACCTCGGTCATGTCCGGAAACCTCGGCCCGAAACGCTCGTCATTCGGCCCGCGAAGCGGATTGACGCCCATGCAATTCAAGTGGTCCGTGATCAGCATTAGGCTGCCGGGCGGCATATCTGAAGTCATACTTCCGGCGGCATTTGTGACGATCAGATTCTTGATGCCAAGCAGCCCAAAAGTGCGAGCTGGCAGTATCACCTGCTCCATATCGTAGCCTTCGTAGTAGTGGAATCGGCCCTGTTGCACGGCGACATTGACTCCGTTTACTTTGCCGATCACAAGCCGTCCAGCGTGGCCGACAACCGTCGATCGAGCAAAGCCAGGAATGTCTTCGTAAGGAATAGAAACGGCATCTTCTACAGAATCGCCAAATGCTCCAAGACCGCTACCCAAAACGACGGCTGTCGAAATGTCGTTAGCGAATTTTGATCTGATGTACTCGGCCGCACGCGCGGCGTTTTCGTAGGACATAGGTAATGTTTACAAAGAAAAGCCACGAATGCACGAATGAAGAATCCCCAATTCGTGCACTCGTGGCTTAGATCTTAATTCTCTTTTCGATACGGAATTCCCAACGCTTTCGGAGCTCTCGACGCGCCGATGAATCCTGCGAGAACGATGATCGTCAATACGTATGGGATCATCTCAATGAACTGCACCGGAATCGGTTCGCCCGACGGCATCTTGAATGCTCCTTGGATCTGGATCGTCAGTGCTTCCATTAAGCCAAAGAACAGGCACGCAACAAGCACCGGGACCGGTTTCCATTTGGCTAGGATCAGAGCGGCAAGTGCGATAAACCCGCGTCCTGCGGTCATCTGTTTGGTGAACAGCGATGACTGGCCGATCGAAAGGTAAGCGCCGCCTGCCGCAGCAAGCAATCCGGAAAGGATCACCGATATATATCGCAATTTCGATACATTAACGCCCGCCGAATCTGCCGCTTGCGGATTCTCGCCGGTCGCTCTGAGCCGCAGTCCGAACGGCGTTCGATACAGCACATACCAAGTCAGCGGAACCAAAGCGAATGCCAAGATCGAAGCATAAGATAGCTGATTTCCGATCATCGGCAGTTTGAATGCCTTGTCGATCTGCGGCGTCGAGCCTGTCGAATCGTACAACACGCCGCTGATCAAAGCCGGAAGCCCGATCATCAAAAAGTTGATCGCCATACCGGCGACGACTTGGTCGGCTTCGAACTTCAAACAAGCGATCGCGTATATCGTCGCGAGCACGCCGCCGGCAACGATCCCGAGAAACATCCCGAGATACGGATTGCCAGTCTGAAACGTAATGACCGCTGCCGTAAATGCTCCTGCCAGCATTAGGCCTTCGAGCGCGATGTTGATAACGCCGGAACGCTCTGAGAACAGGCCGCCAAGAGCCGCGAAGATCAACGGTGTTGCCGCACGGATAGCAGCGAAAAGCAGTGCGATATTGATAATGTCGGTCATCCTTTTACGACGCCTCCTTTTCGCTTCGAATACATTTGGAAACAGGCAACGAACAAGATAATGATCGCCTGCAGCACCCAGCCGAGGTCTTTCGAGACGTATCGCGTAAATGCATCAACAAAGATCTCGCCTCGTAAAAGTACGCCGAAGAATAATGCAGCGATCAGTACGCCAAGCGGATGATTGCGTCCGAGCAACGCAACTGCGATCCCCAAAAAGCCCCAATCGGCGGAAAAGCCTGTCTCGTAATGATGCCTAGTTCCCTGAACCTCACCGATCGCTACCATACCTGCGAGAGCTCCGGAAAGCGTCATCGCAATAATGATCTGTTTCTTCGGGCTGATGCCGCCGTACTCTGCTGCCGAGGGATTCTCGCCGACGGCACGCAGTTCGTAGCCCCATTTTGTCTTCCAAAGAAAGACATAAACCAGCCCGCACATCAATAGTGCGATCAGAAATGCCAAGTTCAACGGCACATCATACGGAATGAAAGTCAGAAACTCATTCAACCGAGGAATGTGTGCTGCGTCGCCGATCTCAGCCGTTCGCTGTATCGGATCGCCCGGAACTTTATAGAAATACTGAGTGAAATAGCCGACCAGTGCGATTCCGATAAAATTCAGCATGATCGTGTTGATCACTTCGTGCGAGCCGAATTTCGCTTTGAGTATTCCCGGAATTGCACCCCAAACGCCGCCGACCACGATCGCTGTCAGCATACAAAGAGGGATCAAAAGAAACGCCGGCAGACTCGCCCACGACCAATTCTCTTGCTTGCCAAATATATCGACTACGCTGCCGCCAAATTTTATGCCGACAAATGCGGTTGCAAATGCCGCAACATAAAGTTGGCCCTCGGCACCGATATTGAGCAATCCGCAACGAAATGCGACAGCAACGGCAAGCCCGGTAAAGATCAGCGGCGTCGCATAATGCAGCGTCCAGCCAATATCGCGGATCGAGCCGAACGAATTCGAAAGCAGCAGCGAATATGCTGTTATTGGATTATCGCCGATCAGCAAAATGATGATGCCGCCGACGATAAAAGCGGCGATCACGGCTACGAACGGCCAGACTATCTCGCGAAGGATGTTCATCAGTTCTTCTACGTAATCGGCGTGAGACCTTCGATTCGAACAAAATTGCAATGTAAACGATGCCGCATAAATATAACCGAGTTACGCGATTATGTCACCCATTCACGCGACTAAATCCGTGCAAATTTTCCTTGAAAAATTTCTCGCACAATACTTGACAATAATACACTCATATTTTATTATCTTTGTGAGCTAAGTAATTAGCAATTTATACTTGATATTTGGAGGAAATTGTCATGTACATAGCAAAATACGATCCATTTCGTGATATTCGTTCGCTTCAAGATGAGGTGAACCGTCTTTTCAGCAATTCAGTTGCGTCCAACCGCGACGAAGCAATGAGCGGAGCCTGGCTGCCAAAGGTAGATATCTTTGAGAACAAAGAAAATCTCGTGCTCGAGGCAGAACTTCCTGGTATGACCCGTGACGATTTTGAACTTTCTTTTGAGAACAACACGCTGACGCTCAAGGGTGAACGTAAGTTCGAGAAGAAAGACGAAAGCGACAACTATCATCGCGTCGAGCGTGCCTACGGCTCGTTCACACGTTCGTTCACACTGCCAAACACGGTTACGGTTGACGGCGTTACGGCGGAATTCAACAACGGAATTCTCCATGTTGCCCTTCCGAAGCGTGAAGAGACCAAGGCCCGCAAGATCGAGATCGTCGGTGGCGACACTAACGTTAAGACAATCGAGGCGGCAAAAACGGCTGGTGCATAACATCGCGGTTTAGTGCACTAACGTTTCGCGATAGAAAGCCACGAATGCACGAAACTTCATTGTTACAATCGTGCATTCGTGGCAATTTTTTGGAGTAGAATAAAGTAATGAGATTCGACAGATTTACAATTCGCGGGCAAGAGGCTGTGCAAGAAGCGATCGGTGTCGCCGAAAAAGCAGAGAACCAGCAAGTCGAGCCCGAACATATTCTGGCGGCGATGATGGCCCAAGCTGAGGGCGTTGTAAAACCTATCCTTGGCAAGGTTGGTGCCAACTCGCAGACCATTCTGACCGACCTCGAAGCTGCTATTGCTAAATTTCCAAAGGTTTCCGGCGGGCAGCAGTATTTCTCGTCGCGAACCAACACCATCTTTCAAGCGGCTCAGAAAGAGGCCGAGAAGATGCAGGACGAATATGTTTCGACCGAGCATCTGCTCATAACGATCGCCGCTGAAAAAGAAGGCGACGCCGGCCGCATTTTGCGTTCGAACGGCATAACGAGCGAAGATCTCGAAAAGGTCGTGACCGAAATGCGCGGCGGTTCGCGTATCACCGATCAGAACGCGGAAGAGAATTTTCAGGCTCTCGAAAAATACGCTCAAGACCTTACCGAGCGTGCCCGCAAAGGCAAGCTCGATCCAGTCATTGGCCGCGACGATGAGATCCGTCGAACAATTCAGATCCTTTCGCGTCGTACCAAGAATAATCCTGTTTTGATCGGCGAGCCCGGCGTTGGTAAGACCGCGATCGTCGAAGGTTTGGCTCAGCGTATCGTTTCGGGCGATGTTCCGGAAACGCTGAAGAACAAACGTCTCGTCTCGCTCGATCTCGGAGCGATGCTGGCCGGTGCGAAGTATCGCGGCGAATTCGAGGACCGTCTGAAGTCCGTCCTCAAAGAGATCGAAAAGGCCGAGGGACAGATAATCTTGTTCATCGACGAGCTGCACACGCTCGTCGGCGCCGGTGCCAGCGAAGGCGCGATCGATGCGTCAAACATGCTCAAGCCGGCCCTTGCACGCGGCACTCTACGTTCCGTCGGTGCGACGACGCTTGCTGAATATCAAAAGTACATTGAAAAAGATAAGGCACTGGAACGTCGATTTCAGCAGGTCTATGTTGGCGAGCCGACGGTCGAAGACACGATCGCGATCCTTCGCGGTTTGAAAGAACGTTACGAAGTTCATCACGGCGTCCGTATCAAAGACGCCGCGATCGTTGCCGCGGCGACGTTATCGAATCGCTACATCACTGACCGATTTTTGCCGGACAAAGCTATCGATCTGATCGACGAAGCCGCTTCGCGAATTCGCATCGAGATCGATTCGCTGCCGCAAGAGATCGACGTGCTCGAACGCGAAATATTGCAACTTGAGATCGAGAAACAGGCGTTGGGCCGAGAGACCGATGACAAATCGAAAACACGCCTTGGCGATATCGAGAAACGAATTGCCGATCTGAACGAGAAATCGTCTGCGATGAAAGCCAAATGGCAATCGGAAAAGGACGAGATCGAAAAGATGCGCGCCGCCAAGGAGCAGCTTGAGGAAGCAAAACTCGAGCTTGAGCGCGCACGTCAGGCAGGCGATCTGAATAAGGCCGCCGAGCTGCAGTACGGCACGATCCCGAACATCGAAAAAGACCTCGAAGCCGAACAGGCACGTCTCGCCGAGCTTCAGAAAGACGGCGTTTATCTCAAAGAAGAGGTCGACGACGAAGACGTTGCCGAGGTCGTAGCCAAATGGACGGGCGTTCCTGTTTCGAAGATGCTCGAGGGCGAAATGCAGAAGCTCGTCCAGATGGAATCGGGCCTTCGCAAACGTGTGATCGGCCAGGACGAGGCTCTTGAGGCCGTTGCGAATGCTGTCCGACGTGCCCGTGCAGGTTTGCAAGACCCGAATCGTCCGGTAGGCAGTTTCATCTTTCTCGGGCCTACAGGCGTTGGTAAGACTGAAACTGCGCGTGCGCTGGCTGAATTCCTGTTCGATGATGAGCGCGCGATGGTGCGGCTCGATATGTCGGAATACATGGAGAAACACGCCGTCGCCCGCATGATCGGTGCGCCTCCGGGCTACGTCGGTTATGAGGAAGGCGGCCAGTTGACCGAGGCTGTGCGTCGCCGGCCTTATTCGGTCGTGTTATTCGACGAGATCGAAAAGGCACATCCTGGCGTGTTCAATGTTCTGCTGCAGATCCTCGACGACGGACGCCTGACCGACAGCAA
>CALMPJ010000180.1 GCA_937871585.1 uncultured Acidobacteriota bacterium
TTTTCAAGGCGGCATCGACTGGCTGCGAGACTGCGGCGTCGAAGTCATCGATCTCGACTCCGCCGAATGCAAACAACTCCTCGGTGACTACATCGCTGCAAATCCTGAGGTTTGGAACGAGGACATAGGTGAGGACTAGTGTTAGATTTCAGTTAAGAATCCAAAGCTTTGAAAACTCATTGTCGTTCTCATCTTTGTAGGTGTCGATGCGGACAGATTTGCCGATCACAGATCCCAACGAATTGGTTAGATCATAGCTTTTGGGGTACAAATATCGTTTACTCAAAAGGCCTAGGGAACTAACGTAAAGTGTATTCTCTTCCGGAGAAGTAACATATCCATACGCAACAGCGACCTTTTGAACTACGTCGGCTTTTCGTACGGCCATCACTATCTCACCGCTCTTGAATGTATAGCCAGCGAGCACGCCATGAGAAGTTGAGATTCTGCGATGGATCTCGGCAGGCTCTCTGAAAAAACGATGCGTAGTCCGGTTTTGTAGCCATTTAAAGGGAGTTCTGTTTTCGTACCAGCCGTTATCTCTTTCGCGGGCAAAGCTATTTAGAAGGCGTCGAGCAAGAGTTGGTCTGGAGAATTCAGGTTCGAGAACTCCATCCTTGTAAAGAAACCATTTACCAACGAGATAGACGCCCGGAATTCGTTTTGGGTCGAGCGACTCATAATCCTCCCAATAGGTGACGAGAATTTCCGTTCTATTCTTAGCAGAGTTATACCTGAAATTTTCACGAGGGCCAAATTCCTGAATTGGGACAGAAACAGGTTTCACCATCCTGTGGGCGACTGGATCTTTGAAGATATTGGCAGTCGTGTAAGTAACGCCCATACCGTTTGAAACACCGTCGTACGATACGACAATCACTTCAGCCGCCCCATTACCGTCAATATCTCCATGATATGTAACGAACCCGTCGGGTGGAGCGTCGAAGGTTGACCAGAATGGAGCAGGAATCTCATTCAAAATCTCACCGTTCTTTTGGATGATAAACTTGCTTTCACCATCATCGGACAGCTGAACCTTGCAAACTCGCATACGATTTGGAAGCGTAGAGCAATAGCCGTCGAGATATCCTTCCACCGTTGTTGACTTCGCCAGTGTTCCCAAACGCAATTGACCTCCGCTGGCTGTTGTAACTAATGCGAGCAGTGATATCGAAAGTGTCAGGAAGACAATATGGGACTTCATGTTAAAATAGTAGCACTGGTGTCAACCATGTATAATGACCAAATTTAGTAATCATAGATATGACAAAACAAGCAGTAATAATCAGTGCGGCGAGGACGCCGACGGGGAAGTTTCAGGGTGCTTTGAAGGGCTTTTCGGCATCCGATCTTGGTGCGATCGCCGTCAAAGAAGCCGTAAAACGTGCCGGAATCACCGGCGATCAGGTTGACGAAGTCATCATGGGCTGCGTCGTTCCTGCGGGCCAGGGCCAGGCTCCGGCTCGGCAGGCTTCGATCAAAGCGGGTTTGCCGCCCGAAGTTTCGGCGTTGACGATAAACATGGTCTGTGGCTCGGGTCTGCGTGCCGTGGCTTTGGCGTCGCAGGCTGTGGCTCTTGGCGATGCTGAATACGTCGTCGCGGGCGGCATGGAATCGATGTCGAACATTCCGTACGCTCTGCAGACGGCTCGCGACGGATTTCGCATGGGCAATCAGACGGCGACCGATCTGATGATCCACGACGGTCTGTGGTGTCCGTTCGAGAACTGGCACATGGGGAACACCGGCGAAGTCGTTGCCGAAAAATACAACATCTCGCGTGAATCGCAAGACGAATTCGCCGCTGCGTCGCATCAAAAAGCCGCTGCTGCACAAGCCGCAGGGAAGT
>CALMPJ010000181.1 GCA_937871585.1 uncultured Acidobacteriota bacterium
ATCGGTCGAGGCACATTTCGGTGATGTTGAGGCCGGCAATGGGAGTGCGGACACTCTTGTCCGCATCGGCGGTTCCTCCCCCGAGAACTTCTGTTCGCGTCGAAGCGTCGCTCATGCGGACAGGAGTGTCCGCACTCCCAAACCACGTCGGCATTTCGACGCCATTTGAAGTGTCGAGTAGCTTTTCGTACGGTGGGTCGAATTTGATATCGAGGAACTTGATGACCTCTTCGGTGAATTTCTCGACGTCGTTGATCGAATACGCGTAAAGCTCATCCCACGTTGAGACGCCGACCTGCTTCATGAACTTTGTTAGTTGGGCGCGTTCGATGACGTCGGGCGTCGGTGTCCAGGCGATCGGTTGGTCGTCGAGAAGGTTGGCGTCGTTCATAGTCTAGTAAATCGTAAATGGTAATTAGTAAATCGACAAAGCGAGTCCGGAATTTACTAATGGCGATTTTCCATTTACGATTTACTAACAATGATCCAACTTCCGAATAACCTGTTTGCAGGCAAGACGGCTATCGTTACTGGAGCGTCGCGAGGCGTTGGGCGAGCGACGGCGTTACGACTGGCCGAAGGCGGCGCGAACGTTGTCATCAATTATCTGTCCAATGATGCCGAAGCTGCCGAAACCGTCGATCTGTGCCGAAACAAAGGCGTCGGTGCGATCTCAGTGCAGGCTGATGTTTCGGAATTCGCGGGAGCCGAGGAACTTGTTAGAAAGACTATCGACCAATTCGGCAGCGTCGATCTGCTGGTTTGCAACGCCGGTGTCTGGGAAGGCGCTGCGATCGAGGACATGTCCGAAGACGTCTGGAACAAGGTCATCAATACAAATCTCAAGTCTGCGTGGGCATGTGCCAAGGCTTGCGTGCCCGCGATGAAGAGACGCGATTCGGCAGCGATCGTGATGGTCTCGTCAACCTCAGGTCAACGTGGCGAAGCAAATTACTCGAACTATTCGGCCTCGAAAGGCGGCATGATCTCGTTTACCAAAGCTCTCGCGACCGAACTTGCCCCAAGAATTCGCGTTAATTCCGTCGCGCCCGGATGGATCGAGACGGCGATGGTTCGTCTTGCATTCGAAGACGCCGATTATCACAAGAGCGTAATTCGCGGTATTCCAATGCAGCGGATCGCCTCGACTGATGACATAGCGCTTTCGATCTGCTTTCTTCTTTCGGATTGGTCGAGGCATATTACAGGCGAGATCTTGAACGTGAACGGCGGTTCCGTGCTTTGCGGATAGGAATATTTGCCCGCGAATAAAACGAATCAACGCGAATAAAGAGCGGGCGCCTTTTATTCGCGTTCATTTGTTAAATTCGCGGGCAAAACTCTGTGTCGAGTTTTGCTTATGGAACCTATTTGATTTAATTTTACGTTTTAATAGTGAGGGAAAATTTTCAGCCAACAGTAATGAAATTCGGCGGGACGTCGGTCGGCGATGTTGCGGCGTTTGAGCGTGTTTTCGGTATCGTTTCTTCGCAATTGGAACGGAAACCTGTTGTCGTCGTTTCGGCGATGACCAAGGTTACTGACGCTCTGCTTGCGGCATTCGAAACGGCGAAAAAGGGCGACTTTGCCGAAGCTATCGCTTCGCTTGAACCCCATTTCGATCGTCACGTCGAGGTCACAAAACACTTCATTCCCGAGGGTTCGTCAAACCTTTTCGATGCCGAGCTCGAATTTGCCCGTGGCGAATTGAGCGATCTACTGATGCGTGTTACACGCCGCAGCTTGCCGCTTTCGATGCTCAAGGACGCGATCGTAAGTTACGGAGAACAGCTTTCTTCGCGATTGCTGGCGGAAGTTCTGAAAGCAAAAGGAGTGAACGCTCGGCAAGTCGATTCACGGCGAGTTATCGTCACGGACGACGAATTCGGTGCTGCACAGCCGCTGATCGATGAGACAAATGAACTGGTGAAACTCGAACTCGGATCGATCATCGACGCGGACGAAGTTCCGATCATGGGCGGCTTTATTGCGGGAAATCGTGCCGGCGAGACCACGACATTGGGACGCGGCGGTTCGGATTATTCGGCGGCGATCGTTGCGGCGGCGCTCGGTGCGAGCGAACTGCAGATCTGGACCGACGTAACGGGCGTGATGACCTGTGATCCGCGAATTTGCGGCGAAGCTAGGACAATTCCGGTTCTTAGTTACGAGGAAGCAGCCGAACTTGCGTACTTTGGGGCAAAGGTTCTGCATCCCAAAACCATCAAGCCGGCGGTCGATAATGCTATTCCTGTTCGTGTTTGTAACACCTTTGAGCCGAATGAAGTCGGAACGATGGTGCTGGCGGACAGCGGCGAGACTCCGAACAAGATCAAGTCGATCGCTCACAAGAAGAACATCACGATACTTCGCATCTCGTCGGCACGAATGTTAGGAAGCTACGGCTTTATGAGTGCCGTGTTTCAGGTGTTCGAACGTTTTCGTACGGTGATCGACGTGATCTCGACCTCAGAAGTGTCCATAGCACTCACGCTCGATAACACCGCCGAAATAGAAAAGATCGTCACCGAACTGACGCGCCTCGGCGACGTCGAGGTCGAAAGCGGCTACTCCGTCATTTGCGTCGTCGGCGAAGGCCTACGTGCCTCGACCGGCCTTGCTTCGACCGTTTTCTCGACGATCGAAGACGTGAACGTCGCGCTCATCTCTCACGGAGCTTCGAGTGTAAATCTGACGTTTGTGGTCAAAGAAGATCTCGCTGCGGACGTGATCAAAAAGCTGCATCAGGAATTCTTTTGAACAACTGCCAAGATGAATCTATTCGAACTAACAAAATCGCTCATGTCGATCCCGTCTGTTTCCGGCGAAGAGGAGGCTGTTGGGTTTTGGTTGCGGGACTATCTCGAATCGCTTGGTTGGACGGTCGAGTTGCAGGAGGTTGAGCCGGGGCAGAATAATGTCATCGCGTATCTGAACGAAACTCCGCGCGTTTGGCTTTCGACGCATATGGACACGGTTCCGCCGTTTATTGCGCCGACTGAGGATGAGGAGAAAATTTACGGTCGCGGGTCGTGTGATGCTAAGGGCATAATCGCGGCGCAGATAACTGCGGCGGAATCGCAGCGGGAGCAGGGCGTCGAGGACATTGGCTTGCTGTACACGGTTGAAGAAGAACGTGCTTCGACCGGCGCTAAGGTCGCGAATGATCATCCTTTGGCGGCGAAGTGCGAGTATCTGATCAACGGTGAACCGACCGACAATGATCTGGCGATAGGTTCGAAAGGAGCGTTTCGTGCCAAGATCAAGACGACCGGGCGCGCGGCTCATTCGGCTTATCCTGAGCAGGGCGAATCTGCTATCGAGAAACTTTTGGACATACTTGAGGACGTTCGCCACACGAAATTGCCGAACGACGAGTTCTTTGGTGAGACGACAGTAAACCTCGCGACGCTCGACGGCGGCATCGCCCTGAACGTGATACCTCCGAGCGCAGAGTGCGGAATGTTGATCCGCCTCACGACGCCAATGGAGCCGATCCGCGACGCTTTGGAATCATTGATCCGCGACCGTGGTGAACTCGAGATAATGTCGTACAGCCTGCCCGTAAAGATGCTCGCGGTCGACGGATTCCAACAAAAGGTCGTCCGGTTCACGACCGACATTCCGCACTTACCAAACTGGGGCCAGCCGCTCCTGCTCGGCCCGGGATCGATCCTGGTCGCGCACACTAAGGACGAATTTGTGCTGAAAAAGGACCTGGAAACTTCCGTCCAGCTTTACGTTGAATTGGTGAAGAAGTTGTTAACCACGAATGACACGAATTCCACGAATGGAAATAATTAGATCTGATTCGTGACATTCGTGAAATTCGTGGCAGAAAATATTCCTATGAAGATAGCACTTATCGGCTACGGAGCTATGGGACGGCTCATTGAGAGATTGGCTCTAGAAAAAGGGCACGAGGTCGCGGCCATTATTGATGACTCGGACGCGAATTCGTTTGCGGGCGAGGTTGCGGCGAAAATTGTCGGGTGCGATGCGGCGATAGTTTTTACTGTGGCGATGGCGGTTCCGCGCAATGTGGAAGCTTGCATGAAAGCCCGGGTTCCGATGGTTTTGGGCACGACCGGTTGGCAGGAGCAGCGGACTAAGATCGAGGATCTTGTTGCCGAACACAAAGGCGCTCTGGTTTTTGGTGCGAATTTCTCGATCGGCGTCAATCTGTTCTACAAAATAGTCGATCACGCGTCGGAATTGTTCGCGAAATTCGCGGAATACGAGGCGTTCATCGCGGAACAACATCATTCGCGAAAGCTCGATGCTCCGTCAGGCACGGCGTTGAAGATAAAAGAGATCGCCGATAAGCATCTGCCGACGGGCGACGTCGCGGCGACGCGTGCAGGCAACATTCCGGGCACGCACACGATCGGTTTCGACGGCCCCGCGGACCAGATCACGCTGACCCACACCGCGCGTTCGCGCGAAGGCTTCGCTCTCGGCTCAATAATGGCCGCAGAATGGCTGGCCGGGAAGCAAGGTTTCTACGAATTTACCGACGTAATGGACGAAATGCTCAAAAACTGAGTATTTTGGTGTTTTTCGGTTCTTACTAGCTCTCAGTTTAGGTTTACTAGCTTTCAGTCAGAACTTACTAGCTCTCAGTCAGAACTTACTAGCTTTCAGTCAGAACTT
>CALMPJ010000182.1 GCA_937871585.1 uncultured Acidobacteriota bacterium
GAAGCTGTTGGTGCATATCAACCAAGACGGCGTCGAGCGCGGGATCAATCCGTTCGATTCCGGATCGGCCGTGCATACGCAGGTGATGAAGACCGAGGGACTAAAACAGGCGCTCGACAAATACGGTTTCGACGACAACCTCTACACCGGCTGGACCGGCAGCGGTGCAGGCGGAGCCGGAAACAAACTGGCAATGAGACTCGTGATGGACGCAATGAAGTTGCAGCCCGCAAATCCCTCGTTCGTGCAGGCTCGTGATGCGATACTTTCGGCGGACACGACATTAACGGGCGGAGCGAATCAATGTGAGATCTGGAGGGCGTTCGCACGTCGCGGTCTAGGTTTTGGGGCTGTAAGCGGAGCTTCGACCTCTACGGCGCTGATCACGGTCTCGTCGGCATTGCCGGCGGTCTGCGGTCTTGCTGTAACCGACACAACGCCCGGCAGCACGTCGGTAGTTACGACGCCGACAACGAGCTTCGTTATCAATTTCAGCAATCCCGTAACACCGGCGAGCGTCGTCGCAAGTGACCTTCAGGTCAACGGCATTTCGGCGACAAGTGTTGCTCTGTCAAATGCTGACCAAACGGCGACGTTTACGTACGGTTCATCGCCGGTTACGGCTCAGGGCGTCCAAGTGATGGCGATCGCCGCGGATGCGATCACAAGGGCGAGCGACTCCGATGGCGTCGATGCGTTTAGCCGCAATTTTAGGTATGACTCGACGATACTCAGCGTTTCTTCAACGACTCCTGCTGTGAGCGGTAATTTCAACTTGCCCGCACCGCTCACCTACGACGTAACGTTCAACGAATCGATCAGTGCCGCGTCGGTAAGCATCGATGATATCGGCCTAAGCACCGGTAGCGTAACTGCGGCCACGGCCTTGAACGCTACGACGGCCCGCTACACGATCAGTGGCATCACCAGCGAAACACCGATCACGATCGCTGTCGATCCGAACAAGGTGGCCGATCTGAACGGCAACACGAACACCGCTTTCCAAGGCTCGTATCAAACTGATATCACGACAATAGCGTTTCCGACTGCGCTTCAGCCCAAAACGCCGCTCGGTTCTCTTATTTATGACGGCAGCTATGCGGCGAATGTGAGTTTCGTGGCGGATACCGACGCGTTCACGATCTCGCTCGACGCGGGGCAGACGTTGAGCGTACTTTTGTCGCCGACGAATCCTGCATTGCAGCCGTCAGTTTTGGTGACAGGTCCCGGCGGAACGAATCAAGGCAATACTGCCGCCGCCGCAGGTTCGCCAGCGATACTGAACTCTGTTCCGATCGCGACTGCCGGCGTTTATACGATCACGACAAGCGGAGCGGCATCTACTGTCGGAGCCTATGACCTAACGCTCACCCTAAACGCAGATCGCGAATCTGAAAGAGACAACGGAGCTTCGAATAACACAACCGCGACGGCGCAGGACATCGATCCCTCGTTTACAACACAAGCCGGAGGCGTTTCGAAAACAGCCGTGGTCGGTCAGATCGAAGTCGGTGGTGCGGACGAGGTCGAGCCAAACGGTACGACGGCGACAGCAACCAATGTTCCGAATCCGGCTTTGGTGCCGTCAAATCTTTACCAGTTGGGCGTTTCGGGAAATATTAGTACGGGTTCGGATCAGGATTATTTCGATATCGGAACTTTACAGGCCGGTGATGTTATTACGATCACACAGTCTGGCTCGCCGTCTGGGCGAGGTACTAATAGCGACGTGTTCGTGTACCTTTATCGAGCAGGTTCTGGCACTGCCGTCGTCAGTGATGACGACAGCGGACCGGGCCTTGATTCGCTGATCGATCGATTTACGATCACGACGGCAGATACATATTACGTTCGGGCTTACCGGGCCGGTGGAACGGGTACATATCAGGCCGCAGTTTTTCTCGAGAATTCGGGCACGGCACCGACGACGGGCGGCTCCGTTGTGACTGAGACCGAACCGAACGAGTCAACAGCGGCAGCGAACAACCTTTCCAGTTCCTGGCGTGCCGTTAACTACCAATTTACTTCAACCGGAAGCATTGCCGCATCCGACACTGACATCTTTAGTTACACATTTACGGCCGGTGATCTGGTGACCTTGCGGTCAACCTCGACTTCGCTGCTGGCTCCGCAATCGGCTCTGCTGAATTCGGCAGGAACAGCGATCTCGACGGAAAATGGGACGAGTGCCGTTGCTGGCGTGGGCGGCGAATCACTGCATTACGGCTATATCATTCCGACGACCGGAACTTACTATTTCCGAAACCAGGCATTTTCCGGAACTGGTTCGTATCGCGACGACGTGTACGTATCAACGGCATCGACACTAACGCCGTTGCCTGTACCTTCGGATCATTACGCATTGACGCTTACGTCGGGGCAGAAACTTGGCGCGGTGTTAAAGAGTACGGCAACGCACGCTGACGACGATTTATTCAACAACGCCGGA